>NZ_JBEGDD010000011.1:0-143186 GCF_040195595.1 Brevundimonas aurifodinae | reverse complement strand
GGCCAGGGTCGCCTCGATGACCTCGCAGACGCGGTCGATCTCGGCGTCCGTCAGGACGCTGCCGGACGGCAGGCACAGGCCGTCGGCGAATAGCCTTTCGGACACAGCCCCGCCGATCATGGGGTGATCGCGGAACACGGGCTGAAGATGCATCGGCTTCCACACCGGGCGGCTCTCGATGCCCGCCGCCTCCAGCGCCAGTCTCAGGGCCTCGGGCGCAACCGCCGTGGCGGTTTGGTCCAGCAACATGACCGTCAGCCAGCGCGAATGCCGCCGCCCGGGCGCCTCGGGCGCGAAGGCCACGCCCGCCAGCGCGTCCAGCCGATCCCTGTAGCGGCCATGGATGGCCCGGCGCCGCGCCACCTTGTCCTCCAGCGTGGCCAGCTGGGCGCTCCCCAGGGCCGCTGCCAGGCCCGTCATCCTGTAGTTGAAGCCCACCTCGGCGTGCTCATAGTGGACCGCCGGGACGCGGGCGGCCGTGGCCAGGCTGCGCGCCCGGGCGATCAGGGCCGCGTCGTCCGAGGCCAGCATGCCGCCCCCGCCCGTGGTGATGATCTTGTTGCCGTTGAAGGAGTAGGCGGCGGCCATGGCTCCGTGCCCCGCGTGCCGTCCATCCAGCGTCGCCCCCACGGCCTCGGCCGAGTCCAGGATCACCGGCACGCCCTTTTCGTCCGCCACCGCGCGGATGGCTGCGATATCGCAGCACTGGCCATAGAGGTCGGCCGGCACGATGGCGCGTACCGTCAGCCCCTCTCGCCCGGCCCGCGCAAAGGCCTCCTCGAGCA
Source organism: Brevundimonas aurifodinae (assembly GCF_040195595.1). Lineage (NCBI taxonomy): Bacteria > Pseudomonadati > Pseudomonadota > Alphaproteobacteria > Caulobacterales > Caulobacteraceae > Brevundimonas > Brevundimonas aurifodinae. The sequence goes on along the minus strand of NZ_JBEGDD010000011.1, from coordinate 142,401 downwards.
GGGCCGGGTCGAGGTTCCAGTCCGCCGCGCCGCAATCGACGAAGATCGGGCGCGCGCCGGCGTGCAGGATGGGCGCGACGCCGCCGATAAAGGTCAGCGTCGGGGCGATGACCGCGTCGCCCGGCCCCAGATCCAGCATGTGCAGGGCGAGATGCAGGGCCGCCGTACCCGACGAGACGGCCGTGGCATGGGCCCGTCCCACCGTGCGGGCGAAGGCCTGTTCGAAAGCGGTCACCGCTGGCGCGGCCGACGAGACCCAGCCGTCGTCCAGCGTCGCCAGAACCGCCTCGCGATCGACCGGGCCCAGATCGGGCGCGGACAGGGCGATCATGACCAGACCCGGTGAATCGAACGCATCAACCCGCTGTCAGGACCAGGGGCACAGGCTGGGCCGAGGGAACGGAGATCGTCCGCTCCACCAGCGGCCCGCCGACCAGGATCACCAGGGCGGCCACCACGACGGCGGAAACCGTGGCGGCCAGGACCATGCGTCCGCCCGTGCCCAAGCCGTCCTGATCGTCCATGCCGCCCCCGAATCCGTGACGACAGAGGAATCACACACGGCCCGATGACGCAAGTCACCGAACCGTGCGTGTCAGATCCAGGGCCTGATCCGGAAAAGTGTGAGCGGTTTTCCGGTCGGATCAGGCCCCGGGAAACCGTTGGACCTTGATTCACGGCATCGGCGGAATCGCGAAGCGATTCCTCCTCAGCCGATCAAGGTCCACGGATCAGCCCGTGAACGGACGGATCAGGATCTCGACCCGGCGGTTCTGGGCGCGGCCCTCGGCGGTGGCGTTGGTGGCCACGGGCGCGCGCGAGGACAGGCCTTCGACGAACAGCCGCTCGCGCAGCACGCCTTGCGAGATCAGGGCGTCGGCGACCGACAGGGCCCGGCGCTCCGACAGGGGCTGGTTGATGGCGTCTCCGCCCGACGAATCGGTGTGGCCCTTGATGTCCACGACCGAGCGGTCGTACTCGCGCAGCACGGCGGCCACGTCGGCCAGAACGGCCTCGAAGCGGGGCTCGATGTTGGACTGGTTCACCGCGAAGGTGACGTCCGAGGGCATGCGCAGGATCAGGTTGTCGCCCTGGCGCGCCACGCCCACGCCGGTGCCCGAGAGTTCGGCCTCCAGCGCGCGCTGCTGATTGTCCATGTAGCTGCCGACGGCCGCGCCACCCAGGGCGCCGATGCCTGCGCCGATCAGGGCGTTGCGACGGCCCTGCTCGCCGTCCGAGGTGTTGGTCAGGTAGCCGAGAACGGCCCCGCCCAGCGCGCCGGCGATGGCGCCCGTGGCGGTGTTGTTGCGGCGCGGAGCCGAGGAATAGGGGTCGGTCGTTGTGCAGGCGGTCGCGCCCAGCATGGCGGCGACGCCGAGGCCGCTGACGATCAGGTTCATGCGCATGGTGTGTCTCTCCGGGAAAAGCCCTCAGGCACCTCAACGTCGGCTTACGGTCAAGGTTCCGTTTCGGCAATCGCGGTCGCGTCAACGCGCCGCCGCCCCGGGACTGCCAATTTGCGCTGTCAGGGCGTAAGGCGCATTTCCCGGCGTCCGACAGCGCGTGACGCCGCGCTCCATTCCATGAGGCCCCAGCCGTGACCGCCACCCTCGATGCCCTTTCCGCCGACGGCCAGACCCCCAGGGGCATCGTGCCGGTGTCCATGTCGCGCTACGCAGCCGACTTTCAGGGTTTCAGCGACGATCTGGGGGCCTCGTTCCAGCGTTACGGCTTCGCCGTCGTCGCCGACCACGGCCTGGACGAGGATGTCATCCGCCGCGCCATCGACGACGCCAAGGCCTTCTTCGCCCTGCCCGAGGACGTAAAGCGGGCCTATCACCAGCCGGGTACGGGCGGTGCGCGCGGTTTGACCCCATTCGGCGTCGAGGCCGCCAAGGGCGCGGCATCGGTGGATCTGAAGGAGTTCTGGCACACCGGCCGCGAACTGCCGGAGGGCCATCCTTATCGCAGATACATGCGCGACAACCTGTGGCCGACCGAGATCCCGGGGTTCCGTGACGACGTCTATGCCATGTTCGAGGCGCTGGACGCCCTGGGTCGCCGCATCCTCAAGGCCATCGCCCGCTATCTTCAGCTCGACGACGCCTTCTTCGAGGACAAGGTCCAGCTGGGCAACAGCGTGCTGCGGATGCTGCACTATCCCCCGGTGCCGGCCGATGCGCCGGGCGTGCGGGCGGGCGCGCACGAGGACATCAACGTCATCACCTTGCTGCTGGGGGCCGAGGAGGCTGGACTGCAGCTGAAGGACGCCGACGGCGAATGGCTGGACATCGCCCCGCCGCCGGGCGCCCTGGTCGTCAACATCGGCGACATGCTGCAGCGGCTGACCAACCACGTCCTGCCGTCGACGACCCACCGGGTGGTCAATCCGGCGCCGGAGCGGCGCGGCTTCGCCCGCTATTCGACGCCCTTCTTCCTGCACTTCAACCCGGACTATGTGATCCAGACCCTGCCGGGCACGGTCACCGCCCAGAACCCCGACCGCTATGCGGGCAAGGCCATCATGGCCGAGGACTTCCTGACCGAGCGTCTGAGGGAAATCCGGCTGCTCTAAGGGTCGCGTTATTGAGAGCGGTTCATCACGGCGATCACAGCGAGATCACAGCGGACACAGCGAGACCGAGCGGACCGACGCTGCTCCTGCCATACTCAGTAGTGGACTGCGGCTGCGCAGCGGCGTTTGCAACGGCGCGAAGCGCCAAGCCGAAAAGTAATTCGCCCCCAAGGACGAGCAGTCGGCGCTGACTCTGCGCGCTCGGTCCCGCCGTGTCCGCCGTGCATTCGCCGTGTTCGCCGTGATGAACCTCACCTCTGCAACGCCTCAGGCCGGCAACGTCTCCGGATCGCGCGGGTTCTCCGCGAACTGCCCGCCCCGGCGATAGCGCCACAGATAGGACGGGGCGATGGCCTCCAGCCCCGTCGCCTCGATGCCGAGATCCTTCAGGCCCAGCGAGCCGGGCGACACGACATTGTCGGTCTTCAGCATCAGCACCTGATCGCGCGTCAGCACGGGCGGGATGCCGACCATGGCCGTCAGGCCGGTGACCCGCCCCATGGTCGCGGCGACGAAGACCGGCAGGGGGGCCAGGATCCGGCTGCGGCCGGTCTCGCGCAGGATGTACTTCAGGATGTCCTTGAACGACCAGACCGCCGGCCCGCCCAGTTCATAGGTCCGTCCGGCGGCCTGCGGCAGGCCCAGAGACGCCGCGACCGCCTCGGCCACGTCGCCGACGAATACCGGCTGGAACTTCGTCTTGCCGCCGCCGATCAGGGGCAGGGCCGGCGAGGTGGTCGCCATGGCCGCGAAGCGGTTCAGAAAGCCGTCCCCGGCCCCGAACACGATCGAGGGCCTCAGCACCGTCGCCGTCGGCAGGGCCGCCAGGATCGCCCGTTCGGCCTCGCCCTTGGTCCGGCCATAGTCGGCTTCGGAGCCGGCGTCCGCCCCGATGGCCGAGATGTGGACGAAGCGCGCGATGCCGTTCGCCGCGCAGGTCTCGGCGATCGTCCGCGCGCCCTGGACGTGGGCGGCGGCGAACTTGCGGCCCGGAGCCTCGAACAGCAGGCCGACCAGGTTCACGGCGGCGTCGGATCCCTTCAGGGCGGCCTCGACGTCGGCCGGCCGGGTGATGTCGCAGCGGACCGGCTGTATCTGGCCGACGTCGCCCGACAGACGCAGGTCCTGGGCCAGGTTGGGGCGGCGCACGGCCACCTTCACCCGCCAGCCGCGCTTGGCCAGGGCGCGCACCACCTGGGTTCCGACGAAGCCGGAGCCGCCGAAGACGGTGACCAGGCCGGGCGTGGATTCGGACATGAGGGGCATCCTGGGAAGGCGTTCGAGGGTCGGGATAGACGATGGCTTCCGGGGTCGCAACGCGGGGCGGGGACGCAGGCCTCGGAAAAGCGTCACGAGCCGTGTTGACCCCGTCCGTGCACTGCCTTACAGGTCCGCGCCTTCCGGTCCGGGACGTCCTTGTGGCGCACCGGTCTGGGCCCAGATGGCGGAATTGGTAGACGCGCTGGCTTCAGGTGCCAGTGGCTGAAAGGCCGTGGAGGTTCGAGTCCTCTTCTGGGCACCATCTTCTCGAGCGGCGTCGGATCCGAAGGGGTCCGGCGCCGTTCGTCTTTGAGGCGTTCCGGTCGTCGCCGGGCCTTTCATTCCGGCCCGCCACGCCCCATCTGGCGGCCATGTCCGACGCTCGCATTCCCGTCACCGTCCTCACCGGCTACCTCGGCGCCGGAAAGACCACCCTGCTGAACCGCATCCTCACCGAGGATCACGGCAAGCGGTACGCCGTCATCGTCAACGAGTTCGGCGAGATCGGCATCGACAACGACCTGGTCGTCGGCGCCGACGAGGACGTGTTCGAGATGAACAACGGCTGCGTCTGCTGCACGGTGCGCGGCGACCTGATCCGCGTCGTCGCCGGCCTGATGAAGCGCCAGAAACCGGGTGCCCCCGCCTTCGACGCCATCATCGTGGAGACGACGGGCCTCGCCGATCCCGGCCCGGTGGCCCAGACCTTCTTCGTGGACGAGGACGTCAAGGCCAAGACGACGCTGGACAGCGTCACGGCCCTGGTCGACGCCAAACACGTCATGGCGCGGCTGGATGATTCCAGGGAGGCGCGCGAGCAGGTCGCCTTCGCCGACCGCATCATCCTGAACAAGACCGACCTGGCCTCGGCGGATGAATTGGCGGCGGTGGAGCGGCGGCTGCGCGCGCTGAACCCGCTCGCCCCCATCACCCGCGCCGAGCGGGCGAACGTGCCGCTGGATCAGGTGCTGGGCCTGGGTGGCTTCGATCTGGAGCGCATCCTGGACATCAACCCGCAGTTCGCGAATCCGGCCCACGGCGAGGACGGCCACGTCCACGACGAGCACTGTGGTCATGCCCAGGGCCACGCGCACGATCATGACCACGATCACGCCGATCACGGGCACGGCCATGCGGGCCATTCGCACGATTCAGACGGTTCGCACGCGGATTCAGCGTCTGAAACGGGGCCGCGAGGGCACAATCATGCCGACGACATCCGGGGCATATCCCTGTCGCTCGACCGGCCCATGAACGGGGTCAGGTTCACCCAGTGGCTGGATCAGCTGCTGGGTCAGCAAGGCCAGAACATCCTGCGCGCCAAGGGCATCATCGACGTCCAGGGCGAGGATCGCCGCCTGGTCTTCCAGGCCGTCCACATGATCCTGGAGGGCGATCTCCAGCGCGAGTGGGGGGCCACAGAGCGCCGCTGGAGCCGCGCCGTCTTCATCGGCCGCGATCTGGACGAGGCGGCGTTGAGGGCGGGCTTCGAGGCCTGCGCGGCGTAAAGGAGAACCAGTTGACCCAGACCGCTCTGATCGTCGGCGCCTCGCGCGGGCTGGGCCTCGGCCTGGTCGCGGAATTTCTGTCGCGCGGCTGGACCGTCATCGCCACGGTGCGCGACGCCTCGGGCGAGGCGGCGTTGAGGGCGCTTGCGGGCTCTGGGCGGCTGACCGTTCGCCATGCGGACGTGACGTCTGACGCCGACATCGACCGGCTCGTGTCGGAGGTCCCGGAGCCCCTCGACCTGCTGTTCATCAACGCCGGGATCATGGGGCCGCCGGACATGCTCTCGGCCTCGGTCGAGGAGATCGACCGGGTCATGCGGACCAACGCCTTTGGCCCCGCGCGCCTTGCGTGGGCGCTGATGGACAAGCTCCGCGAACAGACCGGCGTTCTGGCCCTGATGTCGACTGGCATGGCATCGATCGCGGACAACACCTCGGGCGGCTACGACATCTATCGGGCCTCCAAGGCGGCGCAGAACATGCTGGCGCGCAGCCTGTGGATCGGGTCGGCGCGGGCGCGGGGCGTCACCGTCCTGTCGGTCAACCCGGGCTGGGTCCGCACCGACATGGGCGGCCCCGGTGGCACGATCGACGTGGAGACCAGCTGCCGGGGCATGGCCAACCAGCTCGCCGCCAACGCCGGGGCCCACGAGCACCGCTTCATCGGCTGGAACGGCCGGGAGCTGCCCTGGTGAGCCACATCGACCCCACGCGCGAGGTCATGGCCGCCTTCCGCGACCTGCCGTCCGACCGCCCGATCGCCATGATCAACCTGCTGCGCTTCAGGGATCGCGCCGACTATCCCTCCGACCACGCCGACCACGCCACGGGGCTGAGCGGGGCCGACGCCTATCGCCGCTATGGGGCCGCCGCGGCCGCGCCGTTTCAGAGGGCCCGTGGGCGGCAGGTCTGGTTGGGCCGCGCCGAGCTGACGGTCATCGGCCCGGCTGACGAGACCTGGGACCTGGCCTTCATCGCCGCCTATCCGACCGGCGACGCCTTCGTCGCCATGCTGCGCGATCCGGAGTATCGCGAGGCGGTCGTCCACCGTCAGGCGGCGGTGCTCGATTCCCGGCTGATCCGGTGCGAGCCGCGTGGACCTGGCGCGGCCTTCGGCGAGGACGGCGAGGCGTGAGGTCCTTCCAGTTCGACGCCCAGGTCACGGCGGTGCATTTCGAGGCCTCCGGCGCCGCCTTCGCCCTCGGCGACGGCTCGGTCCGGTTCGAGGACGGGACCTTCGACGCGGTTCATGACGGTGCCATCCTGTGCGCGGCCGTCCATCCGTCGGGCGAAGGCCTCGTCACCGGCGGCGACGACGGCCGCGTGATCTGGAGCCGCAAGGGCGAGGCGGGCGTGCTGGCCACCGCCAAAGGCCAGTGGATCGACTCCCTCGATGCCTCGGCCGAGTCGAAGCTCATCGCCTTCTCCGCCGGCCGGACCCTTTCGATCATCGACGCCACCGATGTCGCCTTCCGCCGGGATTTCGCGCACGAGCGCACCGTGTCCGGCGTCGCCTTCGATCCCAAGGGCCGCCGCATCGCCACCTCGACCTATGGCGGGGCCTGGCTGTGGTACGCGCGGATCGCCGAACAGAAGCCGACGAAGCTGGCCTGGGCTGGTTCGCACACCGGGGTCGCCTTCTCGCCCGACGGGGCCTTCGTCATCACCACGATGCAGGACAACCAGCTGCACGGCTGGCGCCTGAAGGACGCGAAGAACCTGCGGATGGGCGGCTATCCGGGCAAGATCCGCAGCCTGGCCTTTCTGTCCAGGGGCCAGCTTCTGGCCACCTCGGGGGCCCAGGGCGCGGTGCTGTGGCCCTTCACCGGGGCCAACGGTCCGATGGGGCGCGAGGCGTCCGAGATCGGCTTCGACGACACCACCCTGGTCAATCTGGTGGCGGCCCGGACGGCGCATGGCCGGCTGGCCGCGGGCCTTGCGGATGGGCGCGTCTGGGTGGCCGATCCGGCGACCCAGGGGCTGACCTTCGTCAAGGCCGACAAGGGGCCGCCGATCACCGCCCTGGCGCTCAGCCCCGACGCGCGGCGTCTGGCCTGGGCCGACGAGGATGGGCGGGCGGGCGTCTCGGACCTGACCAGCGACCTCGCCTGACGGCGGTTCGGCGCTTGGTTGCCACGCCCTCCGGTGGCCTCTAGCGTCACCGCATGGAGGAGGGCACCCCCCACACGCAGACGCCGCGCCGCAATGGGCGTCCGATCCTGCTCGCCCTGCTGGTGCTGGCCCTGCTGCCGCTGGGTGGCGTGCTGATCCACGCGCTCGTGCCGCCCCCCATGACGCTGCTGATGGCGCAGCGGTCGCTGGGCGGCCAGGGTTTGAGCTATCGCTGGCGGTCGCTCGACGACATCTCGCCCGGGCTGGTGTCGGCCGTCATCGCCGCCGAGGACGCCCGCTTCTGCAGCCATCGGGGCTTCGACCTCCAGGCCATCGAGGACGCCCTTAAGGCCAACGAGCAGGGGCGGCGCATGCGCGGTGGATCGACCATCAGCCAGCAGACCGCCAAGAACGTCTTCCTCTGGCCCGGCCGCGACTGGGTCAGAAAGGGGCTGGAGGCGGGATACACGGTCCTGATCGAGACGATCTGGGGCAAGCGACGCATCGTCGAGGTCTATCTGAACGTCGCCGAGATGGCCCCCGGGGTCTACGGCGCGGAGGCCGCCTCCCAGCACTGGTTCGGCAAGTCGGCATCGGATCTGTCGGCGCGCGAGGCGGCGAGACTGGCGGCCATCCTTCCCAGCCCCCGTCGCTATGATGCTGCCTCGCCGGGTCCCTATGTCCGGAGGCGGGCCTCGCGCGTCCAGGCGGCTGCGAATACGGTCCGCAATGAAGGGTTGGACGACTGCGTCCTGCCCTGATCGAACGCCGATCGATTTCGGCGGATTAACCCTTGGCGTTGGGGCTTGTCTTAACCGCGTCCTGATACGGCAGGTCGATTGCGGGCCGAGCGGGTCCGCGAGCAGGGACTGCCGGGGCCACCATGACCATCGTCGCTCATCTCAGGGCCGTGACCCAGATCGCTGGCCGTTTCGCCCGGGACGGACGCGGCAATGTGGCCGTGATCTTCGCCCTGGTCCTGCCCTTGCTGATCATGATCACCCTGGGCGGGGTCGACATCAGTCGCGCCTCGACGGTCAAGATGAACCTGCAGGACGCGCTGGACGCGGCGACCCTGGCGGCCGCCCGGTCGCAGTTCGTCGAGGACGACGAGATCACCGAGGTGGGCCTGGCGTCGCTGCGTGCGAACCTGGCCCCGTTCCAGGACATCACCCTGGACGCCGGCCAGACCACCTTCACCCTGGACACCGAGACCGGGGCGGTGATCGCCAACGCCGTGGTCAGCGTCAGGACCCTGGTCGCCAACATTGTCCTGCCGCCCTATGGCGAAATCCTGGACGACCGCCTGCCAGTGCGCGCTCATTCGGAAGTGCTGCGCTCGAACAACCGCATCGAGGTCGCGCTGGTCATCGACAACACCGGCTCGATGTCGGGCGCGAAGCTGGAGGCCACCAAGGCGGCGGCGATCGATCTCATCAACCGCCTCGAGGCGGCGGACAGTCGCTCGATCGAGGAAGACGCGATCAAGATTTCGCTGGTGCCGTTCTCGCAGACGGTCCGCGTTCATCAAGGCGGGACGAACAACGCGCCGAACTGGGTATCGAACGCCGACAATCATACCGGCTCGACGGGCACCTATGGCATCTTCAGCGCCGGGCGGGGTCGCCTCAACCTGTTCCAGACCCTCGGCACGACGTGGGGTGGTTGCATAGAGGCCCGTCCCCAGCCCTTCGATATCCGCGATACCCCTCCGAGCAGCGGAGACCAGGCGTCGATGTTCGTCCCCTACTTCGCGCCCGACGAACCTGATCGGAACGACTATCCCAATCACTCGACCTGGTGGAACTGGCAGTACGAGGGCAACAACTATCTGGACGACAGACGGTCGGGGTCGAACAGTTCCAGCCCGTTCGCCAGCAATCAGGCGCGTCGGGACGAGTGGTTCGCCCGCGTTCGCAACGTCAACAAGTATGTGAGCACCAGCGGTCTCCACACCGGTTTCGGGCCGAACAGGGGCTGCAATCTCCAGCCGGTCATCCGCCTGACGGATCAGTACGACACGCTGCGTGCGGCGGTGGACAACATGATCGCCACCGGCAACACCAATGTGCCGCTCGGGGCCATGTGGGGGTGGCACACGCTGTCGCCCAACGCGCCCTTCGGCGACGGCCTGCCCTACAACGCCGAGCGGTTGCAGAAGATCATCATCATCATGACCGACGGCGCCAACGTGCTGGGCGACACCTCCAGCCCCAATGATTCTCCCTACAACGGTCTCGGCTACATCTGGCAGAATCGTTTGGGCATCACCTCGGGCAACAGCAGCACCCGTCGCGACCGGATGGACGACCGTCTCGACCATCCCACCGCCGGCCAGGAAGACCTGTGCGGAAACATGAAGGACAGCGGGATCGAGGTTTACACGGTCGCCGTCCAGGTCGATTCGACGGCCCAGACCCTGCTTCGTCGATGCGCCACCACCGTCGAGGATCACTACTTTCCGGTCGACAGCGCCTCGGGCATCGGCGCGGCGTTCGATCGGATCGCCGGGCGGATCGAGAACCTGCGAATCTCGCGCTGATCCGGTGACGCTGGACGGGCGCGGGGTGCGGGTCCAGTTTGCGGCATCGATCCAACGAGGCGCGCACCCATGACCTATGTCTCCGGCTTCCTGACCCCCGTGAAGACCCAAGACCGCGACCGCTACATCAAGTCGGCCGAAGCCTCCTGGCCGTTCTTCCAGAAGCACGGATGCCTGCACCACATGGAGACCTGGGGCGTCGACATCGCCGACGGGCACACCACGGACTTCAACCGCGCGGTCAAGAAGGAGGAGGGCGAGGCGGTCGTTCTGGCCTGGCTGGTCTGGCCGGACAAGGCGACCGCCGACAGCGCCTGGGCCGCCATGATGGAAGACCCCGACATGGCCAATATGGACATGCCGTTCGACGGCAAGCGGATGATGTGGGGCGGGTTCGAGACGATCTTTGAACGGTCGGCGGCTTAACCGCCCGCCAAGCCCGGTCCCACCATCGCCAGCACGGCCACGACGCCGGCGATCGCCGTGACGCCCGCGCCGGCCACGAACATCCAGACCGCCCGGGCCTGACGGCGACGCAGGGCGCGGGTCCGCACCTTGCGGATGATCAGCGGGGGCGTGCGGTTGAAGGCTTCCGAACCGACGATGTTGTGCTGGGACATGAACGCGCTCCCCGAGGCTGGCCCGTCCGAACTGGACCCGGGCGACAAGCGCGGCGGGCAAGGCGGAAAGATGGCGAACGACGATAGGACGCGAATCCGTGATCGGACGAACGCGGGTTGGTCTCAGCCGCAGAAGATCAGGCGACCCGAATAGGCCCGGTAGTAGCCGCTGACGGGATCGTAGGACCGGTAGGTCGCCGCGCACCAGGCCGAGCGATTGGCGTCGCGATATCCCGCCCCCTGGTACGCCTGTCCCGGATAGCCGACGTGACCGCCATAGCCAGACCCCGGATAGACCTGGTCCGGTCGCCCGTAGGCCCCCCAGTACTGGGTCCCCTGGTTATAGGGCTGGTAGGCATGGCCGCCCGAAGGCCTGTAGCCGCGCGTCCGGTGGCCGGAGCCGTAGTGCCGAACGAACGGTCGCTGGTCGCGCCAGCCGGCGGCGCAGTCGTCGCGGGCCCGATCCCAATAGGCGTCGCAGCGGTAGTCGCCCGGACGATCAGCCTGGCCGTTGTAGTCCCAGCCGCCCCCTTGACTGGACCAGGTGCGCGACCCCTGGGCCGCAGAATCGTAGCCGCCGCGATACTGGGCAGCGGCGGGGGCGGCGACCAGACCGGTCATGAGCAGGGCGACGGCGACGGCTTTCATGGATGGACGCCTCGGCTTATGCGGGCGGACCCGCGCGGATGAACCCTCAGAGGGTGACGGTGGCGGTCGTGCCTTGACGGGTCCGAACATAACGCATCAGCACGATCCGGTCTCCGCCGGCGCTGACGGGGGTGATCAGGAACCAGCCGCCGTCGGGCAGGCCGTCGAAGCGGAAGCTCCCGCCCGAGCAGGTCGTGGAGCGGACGTAGGAGCGGTAGTCCGAGTTGGGATCGGGCACGGTGCGCGCGCGCACCACGGCCTCGGGCACGGCCGCGCTGTCGGTCGAGCCGTACAGGGTCTGGAAGCGTTGGCGGGTGTAGGGGGTGTCCGGCGTCAGGGCGACCGATCCGGTGCAGGCGAAGCTCTGGCCGTCGCGGCCGAAGGCGACGCGGCCATCGATCCCGGCCGTGCCGCCCCGCGTCGACCAGGCGAAATCAGACGCCGAGAAGGCGGCGGGCGGCCCATAGGCGGCGGGAGCGGGCGCGGGCGCGCAGGCGGCCAGGGTCGCGACGACGGCGAGGGCGGGAAGGGCGATGCAGACGGTCATGATACTCTCTGACTGCAACGGGATGACTTCGCTCGGCGCGCGAACCACAGAACGCCAAACGCGGACATAAGGTCAAGGTTGCGACGCCGGATGGCGGGCGCCACAAGGCGATCATGAGGTGGCCGACCCGGTCGCGGTGATGACCCCTCCAGATGCCCTTACAGGATCCCCATGACAGTCGTATTCGCGGACATCCAGGCGGCCCAGGCGCGGATCGCCGGTCAGGTGGATCGCACGCCTGCGCGGCACTCGCGTCGGCTGTCGCAGCTGACCGAGGCCGAGGTCTGGGTGAAGTACGACAACCTGCATTTCACCGGCAGCTTCAAGGAGCGCGGCGCGCTGAACCGGCTGCTCTCTCTGACACCCGATGAGCGGCGGCGCGGCGTGGTGGCGGCCAGCGCGGGCAACCACGCGCAGGCCCTGGCCTATCATGGGGGCCGGCTGGGCATTCCTGTTACGATCGTGATGCCGGAGGGCACGCCCTTCACAAAGGTCGACGGCACGCGCGGCCACGGGGCGACAGTGGTGATCGAGGGCCTGGACTTCACCGGCTCGACCGCCGAGGCGCACCGGCTGAGGGACGAGAGGGGCTATGTCTTTATCTCGGCCTTCGACGACGAGGGCATCGTCACCGGGCAGGGCGTCTGCGCCATCGAGTTCCTGGAGGACGCGCCGGACCTCGATGCCCTGATCGTTCCGATCGGCGGCGGCGGACTGATCGCGGGCTGCGCCATCGCGGCCAAGGCGATGAAGCCGGACATCCGCGTGTTCGGCGTCGAGGCGGCCATGTATCCGTCCTTCAGTGCCCGGCGGCGGGGCGAGGCCCCCAAATGCGGCGGCGCGACGATTGCGGAGGGCATCGCGATCAAGGCGGTGGGCGACATCCCCTTCGCCTTGGCTGATCCCCTGGTCGAGGACGTGATCGTCTGCGCCGAGGAGGATTTCGAGAAGGCCGTCGCCCTGTTCGCGACCCTGGAGAAGACCGTGGCCGAGGGCGCGGGCGCCGGGGGGCTGGCCGCCCTGCTGGCTCAGCCGGATCGGTTCAAGGGGCTGAAGGTCGGGCTGGTGCTGTGCGGTGGAAACATCGACGCGCGGATGCTGGCGGTGGTGCTGAACCGGGAGATGGTGCGCGAGCGGCGGTTGATCGTTTATCGCATCCTGGGCGACGACCGGCCGGGCATGCTGTCGGCCATGGCGGCGGTCATTGGGGGGCTGGGCGGCAACATCATCGACGTGGTCCACAACCGCCTGGCGCTGGATGTCCCGGCCAAGGGGGCGGAGTTCGACATCATGGTCGAAACGCGCGATAGCGCCCACGCCGACGAGATCGGACAGGCATTGAAGGACAAGGGCTATGCGCTTCGGATGGGCTAGCGTCGCGGTCGCGGGATCCCTGGCCCTGGCCGCCTGTGGCGGGGCGGGCGAAAGCGCGGTCGATGCCGAGGCCAATGCCCGGGCGGCGACCTTCTTCATGGACTCCAACGCCAAGGCCGACGGCGTGCGGACCCTCGAGAGCGGGCTGCAATACAAGGTCGTGCAGTCGGGGCCGTCCGGGGCGGCGTCGCCGGACCGCAACGACCTGGTTCGCGTGGACTATGAGGGCTCCCTGACCGACGGCACGGTGTTCGACAGTTCGTTCAGCCGAGGTCAGCCCTATGTGACGACTGCCGAACAGGTCGTCCCGGGCTGGACCGAGGCGCTGCAGCGCATGAAGGTCGGCGACGAGTGGCTGCTCTATGTTCCTCCAGAGCTCGGGTACGGCGAACGCGGGCAGGGCTCGGACATCCCGCCGAACTCGGTGCTGGTGTTCCGCATCAAGCTGCTGGACGTCGCCCCGGTGCCGGGCGGCGGCCGAGGCGTTGGTCTGGCGACGGGGTGACCTTGTCTCACCCTCCCCTTCAGGGGAGGGTGGTCGCGAAGCGACCGGGTGGGGGCGGTCCAGGACATGGCGACGATCGCAAAGGCGCGCGCAATGCGCAGAGCCATGTCTCCTCCAGAGGCGAGTCTGTGGGTCGCCCTGCGTCCTCTGCGAGCGAAGGGGTTCCTTTTCCGCCGTCAGCACCCTCTCAGAGGCTACTTCCTCGATTTCGTTTGCCTGGATCGCGGCATCATCGTCGAGGTGGACGGCTCGTCGCATGCGGGCCGTGGAGACTGGGACCACGATAGAGATGCCGCGATCGCCCGGCTTGGTTTGAAGACGTTGCGCGTACAGGCGATCGACGTCCGGGATAGGATCGGCGACGTCATCGACTGGATCGCGCGAGAACTTGAGGCCGCTCCCACCCGGCTGACGCAAGAGCGTCAGCCACCCTCCCCTGCCGGGGAGGGAGAGTGATGGTGCCATTCTGAACGAACGCCCTTGTCGTCTTCGCCTGCCAGACGCAGGTCACGCACTCCCTCGAACGCGTCGGGATCGAGCAATCGCGACAGGGCCCAGACCGCCGCGCCGCGCACCAGCGGCGAGGGGTCGTTCAGCAGCCTCATCGCGCTGTCCACCAGCGCCGCATCCCCGCTGTTGCCGATCGCGTACAGCACGTTCCGCATGAAGCGGTCGCGGCCGATCCGCTTGATCGGGCTCTTCGAGAACAGGGCCCGGAACGCCGCGTCGTCCAGCGCCGCCAGATCGGCAAGCCGGGGCGACACCAACGCTTCGCGCGCCGTCAGCCGGGCCTCGCGCGCGGTCTCGGCGAACTTGTTCCAGGGACAGACCGCCAGACAGTCGTCGCAGCCGTATATGCGTGAGCCAGCCGCCGCGCGGAACTCCACCGGCCAGGGCCCGGCGTGCTCGATGGTCAGGTAGGACAGGCAGCGCCGGGCATCCAGCTGGAACGGGGCCGGGAAGGCGTTTGTCGGGCAGGCCGTCAGGCAGGCGGTGCAGGAGCCGCAGTGCTCGGCCTCCGGGGCGTCGGCCTCGATCTCGGCGGCGGTCAGGATGACGCCCAGGAACAGCCAGTTGCCGTGTTCTCGGCTCAGCAGATTGGTGTGCTTGCCCTGCCAGCCCAGGCCCGCCCGCTGGGCCAGGGGCTTTTCCATCAGGGGGGCGGTGTCCACGAACACCTTGACCTCACTGGGCAGATGGGCGGCCCCCAGCCGCGCCGCGACCTGTCCGGCCAGGGTCTTCAGCCGGCCCTTGATGACCTCGTGATAGTCATCGCCGCGCGCGTAGACCGAGATGTAGGCCGCCGAGCGATCCTCCATTTCAGGCAGGGGGTCGCGCCCGGAACCGTAGTTCATGCCCAACACCATGGCCGTGCGCGCGCCCTGCCACATGGCGGTCGGGTGGGCGCGGCGCTCCAGTGTCGTCTCCATCCAGCCCATGTCGCCGTGCCGGCCGGCCTCGACGAAATGCGCCAGCCGCTCGCCCGCGGTCCAGGGCTCTGAGGCCGAGGCGAAGCGGCAGACGTCGAAGCCCAGGTCGGCTGCCTTGGCGCGCAGAATGTCGCGAGGGTCGGACATGGCAGGGCTATAGCCCTCCCTCCCCGTCACGGGGAGGGTCGTCGCGCAGCGACGGGGTGGGAGCGGTCGTTGTCCGGACGCGGGCTTGCTGGCCGCCCCCACCCGGTCTCTGTTTCACTCCGACCACCCTCCCCCGAGGGGGAGGGAGAAGATCACTAGAAGTCCAGATCCGCATAGCAGGCCGCGGGAGCCAGGCCCTGGAACCGGTCGGCCAGCAGGGGGCGGAAGCACGGCCGTGACTTGATCGTCATGTACCAGGTCTTCAGCCCCGGCCACGACGCCCAGGCGATCTCGCCGAAATAGTCCAGCGTCGACAGGTGGGCCGCCGCCAGGATGTCAGCCTGGCTGAGCCGCCGCCCGGCCAGCCAGTCACGCCCGGACAGCAGGCCGTCGAAAACCGCCAGATGGTGTTTCAGCGCCTCGCGGCCCTCGCGCAGCATCCGGGCTTCCGGCGGGCCGAGGCGCAGCAGGGGCTTCTCCATCCGCTCGTGCAGCAGGACGGCGTTGACCTCGTCGGTGAAGCGGCGCTCGAACCAAGCGGTCAGACGCCGGACCTCGGCGCGCTCGCCGGGATCGGTCGGCATCAGAAGAGGCGCTTTCTGGCCGTCCTCGATCCAGCCCAGTATGGCCTGGACCTCGCACAGGGTCAGGGCAGGCGGACCCGCGACCTGCAGAACCGGCGGCATGCCCGAGGGGTTCAGGTCGCCGACGGGGCAGTCCGGCTCCCAGGGCCGCACCAGGACCTCGGTCCAGTCTATCCGCGCCTCGCCGAGCGCCAGGCGCGCCGCGCGCGAGCCCGGATCGAAGGGAAAATGGAACAGGACGCTCGCGGACATACGGCCGGTCCTGCCGCAGCGGCCGTTAAATCCGCGTTTACGGTGATGGCGACGGCGTGGCGGGGACGGCCGGACTCCACGGCCCACGCGGGTCGGCGTGGATCAGCACGTCGGCGTCCGGGAAGGCGGCCAGCACGCGCTGTTCCGCATCGACCACGATGTCATGGGCGGCCTCGAACGTCAGGGCCCGGTCCAGATCGATGTGCATCTGGGCGACCAGCCGGGTGCCCGACATCCGCGTTCTCAGCTGATGCACGCCGCCCACGCGGGGGTCGGCGAGCACGGCCGTGGTCAGGGCGGCGCGGTCGGCGTCAGATGTCTCCCGGTCCAGCAGTTGATCGGCGGCGCCTTTCAGCAGACTCAGCGCCCCCCAGAACAGCCAGACAGCCACGACCAGACCTGCTGCGGCGTCCAGCCCGGGCGCCTCGAGAAAGGCCCCTGAAACCACACCGATCAGAACGACCGCGCCGGCCGCCAGGTCTGCCGCGTAATGGGCGCGGTCCGCCTGAACGGCCATGGAGCCGCTGGCCTTCAGCGACCGGGTCTGGGTCCAGACGAGGCCGGCGGTCAGGACCATGGAGATCACCACCACGCCGATCGCCCATGACCCGCCGGTGACGGGACGCGGGTCGAACATCCGGGCCAGAGCCTCCCAGCCGATGAAGATCGCCGAGGCGAAGATCAGGCCGGCCTGCACCAGGGCCGCCATGGCCTCTCCCTTGCCGTGCCCGTATCGGTGGGTGTGATCTCCCGGCCGGGCCGCCCACCGCACGGCATAGAAGGTGGTGAGCGAGGCGGCCAGATCGAGCACGGAGTCGGTCAGGGACGCCAGGATCGATACGGATCCGGACGCGCCCAGGGCGAAGGCCTTCAGCGCGATCAGCACCACCGCCACCGCGACCGACAGGGTCGTGACCTGGCGCGCGTCCAGGGTTCTGGAGGCGGCGGAGGGGGTGGGCGTGGCAGGGTCGGTCATCGCCGCATGTTCTGGCGGATCGCCCGTGGGTTGCCAATGGTCGCGAAGTCGCGGACCGGCGTTAGCGTTTCCGCCACGAAAGGGCCTCAACATCCTAAACAGATGGTGATGAAAGCCGGAGCGACGATGACGGCAGGGTTGGACAAGGCGGGCAGTGATGCCGTGGACCGGTGGGTGCCACGCGGTGAGGCCTTGTCCCTGCTCGGCGTGAAGACCCAGACCCTCTATGCCTATGTCAGCCGGGGGCGGATCGCTGCGCGGCCCGATCCGGAGCATCCTCGCCGCAGTCTGTATGCCGTCGCCGACGTGGTCCGTCTGAAGGGCGGCGCGACGCCGGAGCCCGCCGGCGCGGTCGTGCCCTTCGAGCCCGAAGTGAAGGGCGAGGCCCGCATCGATTGCTCCGTCAGTCATGTCGCGGACGGCCGCATCTATTATCGTGGGCGCGACGCCGCAGAATGGGCGCAGGGCGCGACCCTGGAGGAGACCGCGCGACTTCTATGGTGTTGCGAGGCCACCAACCCCTTCGCGGGACTGGGCGTCCGGGTCGACACGGCCGGAGGCGCGTCGCACCGTGCCCGCCTGTTCGCCGCCCTGTCGCGCCGGGCCGAAGAGGATGCGCCCTCCGTCGGTCGCGACGCGGGGACCCTGCGTCAGGAAGCGGCCTCGACCCTGAACGAGGTCATCGATGCCATCGCCGGGCCGGGTCCCCGGCTCTTCTTCCACCAGCGGTTGGCGCGGGGCTTCAAGATGCTGGAACGCGACAGCGTGCATCTGCGTCGTGCCTTGGTCCTGGGCGCAGAGCACGACATGAATCCGTCGGTGCTGGCGACCCGGGCGGCGGCGTCCGGAGGGGCGTCACCGGCAGCGGCGACCATGGCGGGCCTGTCGGCGCTGCATGGGTCGGCGATGGTCCGGACGGTGAAACGGTCGATCGCCTATGTCATCGAGGCGCGGCGCGACCCGGCAGGCGCGGCGCAGCGGCGCATGATGTCGGAATCCTGCCTGCCGGGGTTCGGCAGCGACAGCTTCCCACACGGCGATCCCCGGGCCGAGGCCCTGCTGGCGCTGGCCGACCTGCCTGCCGACCTGACGGCGATCGTGCGCGAGGGCGAGGCGGCGTCTGGCCAGAGGATCGCCTTCTCGGGCGCCCTGGCCATCATGGCGCGGCGGCTCGATCTGCCCCGGGATGGCGCGCTGGATGTTCTTCTGGCGGGGCGGCTGGTCGGGTTGATGGCCCACGCGCTGGACCAGATCGTCGGAGGATCGCCGATCCGGGCGCGACTGCGCTACACCGGCCCTCGCACCTCGCATATCGAGACTTGAAACCGGGCGCCTGATCGCGGATCAGGTGGCGGCCCGTCCGGGGATGGCCCGACCGGGGGACAAGGAAACTCATGTCGGACTGGCTCGCGGCGATCATCCTGGGCATCGTCGAGGGGCTGACGGAGTTCATTCCCGTCTCGTCCACCGGACATCTGCTCTTGCTCGGCCACTTCATGGGCTTTGAGAGCGAGGGCAAGACCTTCGAGATCGTGATCCAGCTCGGCGCGATCCTGGCCATCGTCAGCGTCTATTTCCGGCGCCTCTGGGCTCTGGCCACGCGCTGGCCGCACGACGCCCAGGCCCGGCATTTCATCATCGGCGTCCTGATCGCTTTCCTGCCGGCGGCCGTCGCGGGGGTGTTCATGTACGACATCATCAAGGAAATCTTCTTCGAGACCCCGGTGATCATCTGCGGCGCCTTGATCGTCGGCGGGGTTCTGTTGCTGCTGGTGGACCGCATGAAGCGCGTTCCCCGCTATCTCGATGTGAACACCTATCCGCTGCGGGTCTACGGTCTGATCGGCCTGTTTCAGTGCCTGGCCCTGCTGCCCGGCGTGTCGCGGTCGGGAGCGACGGTCGCGGGCGGTTTGCTGCTGGGCACCGACAAGCGGTCGGCGGCGGAGTTCACCTTCTTCCTCGCCCTTCCGACCATGGGCGGGGCGGTGGCCTATGACCTGTTCCAGAGCCGCAACGATCTGGATTTCACCGACGCCGGCCTGATCGCCGTGGGGTTCGTCACGGCCTTCGTGACGGCGCTGTTCGTGGTGCGGTTCCTGCTGGATTTCGTAAGCAAGCACGGGTTCGCCCCCTTCGCCTGGTGGCGGATCGCGGTCGGGACGCTGGGACTGGTGCTTATCTGGGCGGGCGTGGGAGCCTGACTTGTCAGGCGGCCGGCTTTGGGGTCATCGTTCGACCATGACCAGCCAGCCCGCAGACGGTGAACGCTTCAAGTCGTTCCAGGCCTTCTATCCGTACTATATCCACGAGCATTCCAACCGGACGTGCCGGCGCATCCACGTCGTGGGGTCCGCGCTGGTGATCGTGGCCGCGATGCTGGGGTTGTTCGTCAACGCCTGGTGGTTCGTCGCCATGCCTCTGGTCGGCTACGGCTTCGCCTGGGTGGGGCACTTCTTCTTCGAGAAGAACCGGCCGGCGACCTTCAAATACCCGCTGTGGAGCCTGATGGGCGACTGGCGGATGTTCTTCGAGACCGTCAGCGGCCAGCGGAAGTTCTAACGGTTAGCGGGGTCGCGGAAAGCCCAGAGGCTGAGGGCAAGGACAGCGACCGCGTCCCGGTCCGGCGACCCCTCAGGCGGTAGGTAGAAGGTCGGACGCATGCCGTTCAGGTCGACGCCGCCGACCTCGACGCCGTCCCGGCTGATGACATAGCCCATGACCGCGCCGCCGCCGAATGGAAGGCCGCCGATGCGGCGCGTCTCGGTACGGTATTCGACGTCGTTCCAGGTCAGGAAGCCGGCCCGCTGCGGCTGCTGAAGCCGGCGTAGGATTGACCCCCGCGCCAGAGCCAGTCCCATCGCTGCGTCGGCCGGGGCAGCGCCGGCGTAATCACAGTCATAGCTGATAGGATCACGGTCGAAGGTGATGCCCAGGATGTTGCGGTGCCCCTGGCCCCCGCCGCAGCTGGCCGTGACCTCGCCGGCCGGCGTCATGATGGACAGCTCGGCCGAGGTGAAGTCGCGCGACTGCCACGGCAGGCGGACCTCGTTGTCTCGCAGCGATGCCCAACCCGTGTATTCGCCGACCGCGAAGCCGGGGCGGAACAGGCTGGGACCGCGCCGACCCGCAAGACCGATCCGCTCGGTGCGGTCGCGCATCGGCACGGCTTCGTCCTGGGCTGAGGCGACGAAAGGCGCGGCGACGGCGACCGTCAGGATCATCAGGACGCAAGCGAAGGTCAGGCGACGCATGGCGTGGCTCCGTCTGGGAAGACCCAACCTAGACCATGCGCGCTTCGCCTAGAAGACCGGTGTTAGTTCGACGCGGTTTCCCAGGCCGGGGGACAGCCGTCGAAGCGACCGGCCTCGGTGATGGTCAGCCGGCGCTGGTTGAAGCGCATCACGGGATCCATCGAACGGCGGCCGTGGCCGGTGTAAAGATCGACCCTTTGGCCGCGAATGGCACCGCCCGTATCCGACGCATACCAGTAACCGTCGTGCACCGTTCCGTCCGGCAGGCGGATGCCGACCGTCTCGCGGATGAAGACGCGCGTGCGGCGGGGGATGACCCGTGGATCGGTGGCGATGGTGCGCATGGCGATGGGGCGGCATCCCAGCGAATCGTTGCCCGTCGCGCCGCCTCCGCCCGCGTGATACAGACTGGCGTGGGCGCTCCAGTCGGGGTCGCGGGCCATCAGCTCGGCCTGTTCGGCGGTCAGTTCCGCCAGCGCGTCCGTGGAACCATCAGGCGTTTCGGTGCTTTCCATCACGACCGGATCGGCCGCGACGGCCGCCTCGTAGGAGATCGGATCTCCGGCCGGGAAGGCCGCAGCCCAAAGCATGGCGAACGCCGCGACGGTGCTGAACACAGATCGAACTCAGGGAAGGCACCGGCTCCAGTTCGTACCGGCGGTCGCGGTGTCGCCGCGCCGGGTGGCGAGAATGAGGCGTCGCAGGGCTTCGGCCGCGACGACGAGCGAACCGCGCCGCCAAGTCTCTGACAGCCTTGGATCTTTGCCGGAAGGCGCGTTGGCGTCAGAATTGGGGTCGGCGGTCAGCGGTCGTCAGCGACCACGGTGCAGTGGATTTCGCCGACGCCAGAGAAGGCGCAAGTGGAGCGGGCTCCGATCGGTGCTTCGTGGACGCCGGTGACCGCCCCAGTGGAGATCAGGACCCCCTCGGTGAGCGGCCGTCCGCGCCTCGCGCAATGCTCGATCAGGAAACGGACCGATTCCAGGATTCCGGCCGGGATCGAGTTCGCGGTCCCGGTGCCGACGACAGCGCCGTCGAGTGTGGTCTGGACCTCTATGCCTTCGAGGCGCGTAGGCCAGTCCTCGATCTCGATCCCCAGCACCAGGCCCGCATTGTTGCCGAAATCGGAGGCGACGACGGCGGACCCCAGGGCATTGATGGACTTCAGCGGGCTGCCGGCGAGCTCGACGCCGATGTGCAGGGCCGCGATGGCGTCGGTCGCCTCGTCCAGCGTCCAGTCCTGCTTGGAAGGATCGATCGCGCCCACCCGGGCCACGAACTCGCCCTCGACCGCCGCGAACCCGCCGGGGATCGCGGGCAGGGGGGTCGGCACGGCGGTGGCGGTCCAAAGATTACGGCGGAAGATCGGACCGGCCAGGCGGCGGGCCCCGAGCTGTTCGTGAAGAGCGGGCGGGACCATGCCGACCTTCCAGGCGACGATCTCGTCGGGATAAAGGTCGATCGCCACGTCCTGAGTGGCGTAGGCCGTGGCCATGTCGAGCGGCAGTTGACCGGGAAAGTCGGCCAGGGCGCGGCACGCCAGGCGCGCCTCGACGAAACGCCTGGCGATCGCCGCCGTGTCGGACCGGGTCTGCGAGGCAGTGACCACGCTCATGCCGCGTCCGCCGAAATCGTGGGTCTGCCCGTCACGCCGTCTATTCCCAGTGTCCCCGCCGGTCTTGCCGCCGGTCACAGGATGATTGGAGCGTTAGGAAACCGGTGTCAACGGGGAGAATTCCCGCTGTGCCGGTGGCTGAGTTTTCATGGCGCCTGCCCGGCGACGGTTGTATGGCTGTGAGGTCCTGCATGATGAGGTCGAGCTTGACCGACGACGACACCACGGCCTCCCGCGCCGGGCTGAAGCCCGGAAAACGGCCGACGATCAACGATGTGGCCCGGATCGCCGGAGTCTCCAAGAAGACCGTTTCCCGTGTCATCAACCAGTCGCCGTTCGTCCGCGAGGAGACTCGCGTCAAGGTGTCGGCGGTCATCGACGACCTGGGCTTCACGCCGGATGTCCAGGCGCGCGGGCTGGCGTTTCGCCGCTCGTTCCTGGTCGGGCTGATCTATGACAACCCCAGCCCGAACTATGTCGTGAACATGCAGCAGGGCGTGCTGGACGCCCTGCGCGGGTCGGGGCTGGAGTTGGTGGTCCACCCTTGCGACCGGTCCAACCCGGCCCTGGTGTCCGAGATTCGCGCCTTCGTGGAGCGTCAGAAGCTGTTCGGCGTGATCCTGCCGCCGTCGGTTTCAGAGGACGAGGCCGTCATCGATGTGCTGCGCGAACTGGATTGCCCCTATGTGCGGATCGCCTCGGTCTCGCTGGACGCGCCCGAGCGGATGCTGGTGACCAACGACCACCTGGGTGCCGCAGAGGCGGGTCGGCACCTGGCAGATCTGGGACACCGACGGATCGGCTTCATCTCCGGCCCGACCCTGTTCCGCTCCAGCGCGGTGCGCGGCGGCGGTCTGCGCGACGCCCTGGCCGAAAGGGGGGTGGCGCTGGACGAGCGGCTGGTCGTCGAGGGCGCCTATACGTTCGAGAGCGGCGTCGAGGCGGCCAAATCCCTGCTGGCGCTCGACCCGCGCCCGACCGCCATCTTCACCGGCAATGACGAGATGGCGCTGGGCGTGTTCAAGGTCGCGCGCGACATGGGCCTGGAGATCCCCCGCGACCTGTCGGTTGTCGGGTATGACGACCTGCCGATGGCGTCGCGCGTGTGGCCGAACCTGACGTCGGTGCGTCTGCCCATCCGGGACATGGGCCGGATGGCGGCCGAGAAGCTGCTCGCGCCCATGCGGGGGCTGGATCCCGCCAAGCTGGACCAACCCGAGGTTCGGCCGTCGCTGGTCGTCCGCGATTCAGCGACGGCGCTGAAGCCCTGACGGCTCAGACCACGGTGCGGATGTAATCGGCGATCGCCGCGTCCTTGGCGTTGGCGAAGAAATACTCCTGGAACCGCTCGCCCGCGACCGCAGCCTTCAGCAAATCCTGGTCGACCGACTTCAGCACGGTCAGCATGTCGTGGCAGGTCACGGCTTTCAGATCGCGCAGGATGCCGCGGTTGCGGGCCATGATCTCGGCGCGCTCCTTGGGATAGCCGAGGCCGCTCTCGCCTTCGAACAGCTTGCGGTAGACGTCCTGCAGGTTCAGCTCCGCGGCCCAGCCGAACCCCTTGGCATAGGGCATGGAGATGGCGTTACCGTCGTTGATCTGGGCAAACAGGAAGGCGTCGGTCGGGTCGATGATCAGGCCGCAGAACACGCCCGGCATGGCGTTGCAGGCCAGCATCGACCCCATGCCGGTGCCGCAACCCGTGACCACGAAATCCGCCGCCCCCGAGTTAAGCAGGATGCCCGTCAGGAGGCCGTTCATGACATAGGTCAGAGAGGCTTTGTCCTCGGCGGAGTACATGCCGTAGTTGAAGACCTCATGCCCCAGCGGCTCGGCAACCGCCGTCAGGGCGGAATGGATGGTCGCGTTCTTGGCGGCCTGGCTGTTCTCGGTGATGAGCGCGATCTTCATGGTGTCCTCTGGGGCATCGGGGCGGCTCTTGGACCGCAGGATTTGCACCGGGATATGACACCGGTTACCTATGGTCGCAACCCGGAGACGGCTCTAAGCCTGTTTCCCGGACGCCCCGCCAACGATCTGTGAGCCGACCCCGATGCCCGCGAGTTCCTTCGACCTGACCGGAAAAGCCGCCCTCGTAACAGGCGGCAATACCGGCATCGGCCAGGGCATCGCCCTGGCCCTGGCCGATGCGGGCGCGGCCGTGGCCTCGGTGGCTCGTCGTCCCTCGGACGACACCGTCGGTCGCTGCCTGGCCAAGGGGGTCAAGGCCGTGTCGGTCCAGGCCGACCTCGGCTCCATGGAGCCGATCGAGCGGATCCTCGACGAGGCGACGCACGCCTTGGGGCCCATCGACATCCTGGTGAACAACGCCGGCATCATCCGACGCGCGGATGCGGTGGATTTCTCCGAAGCCGACTGGGATGCGGTCATGGACGTCAACCTGAAGTCGGTCTTCTTCCTCAGCCAGGCCGTGGTCCGGCGCTGGATCGCCGAGGCGCGCGGCGGCAAGATCATCAACACCGCCTCGATGCTCAGCTTCCAGGGCGGCATCCGGGTGCCGTCCTATACGGCGTCCAAGTCGGGCGTCGCGGGCCTGACCAAGCTGATGGCCAACGAGTGGGCCAAGCACGGCATCAACGCCAACGCCATCGCGCCCGGCTATTTCGCCACCGACAACACCCAGGCGCTGCAGGACGACCCGGTCCGTTCCAGGGACATCCTGGGGCGTATCCCCGCCGGTCGCTGGGGCCAGCCGTCGGATATCGGCGGGGCGGTCGTCTTCCTGGCGTCGGCGGCCTCGGACTATGTGCAGGGTATCACCCTGCCGGTCGACGGTGGCTGGCTCGCGCGCTAGCGTGGCGGCATGACCATTCTCTGCTTCGGCGAGATGCTGCTGCGTCTTGCGCCCGACCCTGGCCAGCTTTTGCTTCAGTCGCCCGGCCTGACCGTTCGGCCGGGCGGAGCGGAGGCCAATGTCGCGGTATCTCTGGCCAGACTGGGAGCGCCCGCCGCGCTCGCCACCGTCCTGCCGGACAATGCCCTGGGGCATGCCGCCCGAGACGAGGCGCGCCGACATGGAGTCGACACCTCGCGCGTCCGGTTCATGCCCGGCCGGATGGGGCTCTACTTCCTGACGCCGGGCGCGGTTCGCCGGCCGTCCGACGTGTTGTACGACCGCGCCGGGTCCGCCTTCGTTCGTCACGTCGAGGAGGCGTTCGACTGGGCGGAGATGCTTGAGGGCGTCGAATGGCTGCATCTGTCAGGGGTCACGCCCGCGACCGGACCGGGCGGTTCGGCGGCGGCCTTGAAGGCGGTCCGCGCGGCCGGGGCTGCGGGCGTCAAGGTCAGCTTCGACGGCAACTTCCGCGGCAAGATGTGGTCCGAGTGGGACAGCGATCCCCCCGCCGTCCTGGGTCAGCTGCTGTCCGGAGCCGAGCTGGCCTTCGCCGACGATCGGGACGTCGCCCTGGTGCTGGGGCGCGGCTTCGACAGCCCCGATCCGGCCGAGCGCCGCCGCGCCGCCGCCGCCGTGGCGTTCGAGACCTGGCCGCGGCTGCAGCGCATCTGCTGCACCCTGCGCGTCAACGACAGCGTGGCCGACCAGACCCTGTCGGCGGTGATGATCACCCGCGACGGCGAGCACGAGGCCGCGCCCATCGCCCTGACCGGCGTCGTCGATCGCGTCGGGGGCGGTGACGCCTTCGCCGCCGGTGTGTTGCACGGGGTCTGGCGCGGCTGGTCGAACGACGAAGCCTTGGGCTTCGGTCTGGCGTCGGCGGCGCTGAAGCACTCGGTGTCCGGCGACTTCAACCTGTTCGACGAGGCCCAGGTGCGAGCCGCCATGACGGCGGACGGGTTCGACATTCGTCGCTGACCTGAGCGGCGACGCTTTTGCCGTTTCCTTAACCCTGGATGTTCACCATGCGAGACCGCCGGGTCCCTCCGGCTGTCGGAGAGCGCAATGGCCGAACTGTCGGTCGCCCAGCGAGCCGTTCTGGCCCAGATGGTCGAACGGCTGCCGGACAAGACGCTGAAGACCCTGTCCCTGGCCGTCGCCCAGATGCCGGGCGCCAGGGCGCGCGCGCTCGCCACCATGCTGGCCGAGGAGGGCGTGGACCGGAAGCGTCGCGCCGTCGCCTTCGGGCCCATGCTGCCGTTGTTCCAAACCAGGCCCGACGGTGTCGAGAGCCTGACATTCCCGCCCGGCG
The DNA here is from genome assembly GCF_040195595.1 of Brevundimonas aurifodinae. Classification (NCBI taxonomy): domain Bacteria; kingdom Pseudomonadati; phylum Pseudomonadota; class Alphaproteobacteria; order Caulobacterales; family Caulobacteraceae; genus Brevundimonas; species Brevundimonas aurifodinae. The sequence continues at coordinate 116,286 of NZ_JBEGDD010000011.1, read as the reverse complement.
TCCTGCCGCGCCTGTGGAAGTCGGCATCGGCGACGGAGCCGAGCCTGCTGCCGCTGCTCGACGACATTCGGCTGCGCGAGGACGACCCCAAGGTCGTCGCCGTGGCCGACCGCTTCTGCGTGGCGGCGGCAGGCTTGATTCGCGACAAGCCGGACGTCATCTGGCCTTCGGTGGCGGGCCTGGAAGCGGCGCGCGAGGCCCGCCTGCTGGACCTGGCGCGGTGCTTCGATCTGGCGGTCCTCGCGCGCCGGGGCCTCCGCGCGCTGCCGCACTGGATTATGCGACCGACCGAGGACCAGTTAGCGGAACTGCGGCTGCTGATCCATGATGCCGGCGAAGTGACGCCCGATGGCGGTCCGCGGATGCTGGAAATCCTGTTCGCTCATCTCGGCGACGCCTCGCTGGTCCTGCGGTTGGTGGTCCACTCGTCGCGGGCCGCCGGCAAGGAGGGCGTGCTTTCGGGCTCTGAGATGGCCGTCTTCGTCAATCGACTGATCGCCGAGGTCGAGGCGCGCGTGGCCCGCATCGGGGCCTTCAAGCCCGGAGCGGGTGCCGATCCCGGTCAGACCATCAAGACCGATATCGCCTGGTGCGCGGAAACCCTGGCCGAACTGGACATGACGCTTCAGCTCGACCCCGACGGCGAATGGGGCAAGGCCGCCCGGGACGCCCGCGCGCGGATCAATCGTGGCCTTTCAGCGACCCTTAAGTCCACTGACAAGGCGCTGGACAAGACCATGCCCACCAAGCGCGTTCAGACAGCGGGCCGGATGACGCGGGAGGCTCCGGATCTGGACCAGATCGTCGCTCCCGAGATGGTGCAGAACGCCACGGCGCTGCTGACCCTCATCGGAGCCATCCGCAACGCCGCCCAGACTTTCGGCATCGAGAGCCAGCGGTCGCAGCTGGTCCAGTCCATCATCGACCGCGTCACCACCTATGTCGATCAGACCATCGAGGCCGTGAACGCCGGCGAGGCCCCAGATCAGGCGTCGGCCCTGGCGCGAGTGGAAACCCTGGCGAAATTCCTGCTCCTGATCGGCGCGACGGACCCGGCCAAGACCGTCCGCCGCCGCGCCGCCGCCGCCGGCGCCCTGCCCAAGATCGCCTGACCGCCGACGAGCGTCGTGACGACGACATCGCGTCGCGGGGCCTCGCGGCACGGCGGACGATCCGCTAAGCGTTGATCCATGATCGCCTTCTGGACCCTGACAGGCCTCGCCGCCGCGCTCGCCGGCTTGATGGTCCTCACCGGAGCCCGGCGGGGGGCGGACGCGAGCGAGCCCGCGGCACCGACGGCGTCGGCGGAGCTCGACGAACTGGATCGACTGAAGGCCCGAGGGTTGCTGGACGAGGAAGCCTGGGCCTCCGCCCGCGCCGAGGCCGGTCGCCGGCTGCTGGCACAACCCGCCGCGCCCCTGCCGCTGATGATCGGTCCGCGCGACCGGACGATCGCGCTCGGCGCTCTCGTCGCGACCGCCGCCGCGGCGCTCGGCCTCTACTTCTTCATCGGCGACCCGGGTCTGCCGGACCGCCCCTATGAGCGCCGGATCGATGAGTGGGCCGCCTCCGCCGAGACCCTCGATGCGCCGCGCGTCGCCGCGGTTCTGAGCCGGGCAGTCCGGCGCGAGCCCGAGAACCTCACCGCCCTGACCATGCTGGGCGCGGCGCGGTTCGAGGCGGGTGATCCGATCGGTGCGGCCACGGCCTTTCGCCGCGCCCTGACGCTTCAGCCCAACGACGCCACCAGCTGGGCGCGCCTCGGCGAGAGCCTTGTCCGCGCCGCCGAGGGCGAGGTCCAGCCGGACGCCGAGGCCGCCTTCGCCCGCGCGCTGGAACTCGATCCCGGCCAGCTGGGTGCCCGCTTCTTCCTGGGCGACGTGGCTCTGTCGCGCGGCGAGGTTGATCGCGCGCGGGAGCTGTGGACGCCTCTGATCGCCGTGCTCGATCCTGCCGATCCTCGCCGGGCCGATCTGGTGGCCCGCCTGGACGCGGCGGCATGACCCGTTGGACCCCGCGCGGGCCGGAGCTATAGCGACCCCATGAGCTGGCTTCCCAAATCGCCCAAGGCCCGCCGTCGCCTGTGGGTCGTCGCCGCGGCCACCCCCGTGCTGGCCCTTGCCGTCGGCCTGTCGCTGTGGGCCATGCAGGACAATGTGACCTTCTTCTTCTCGCCCTCCGAGGCGACGGCCGAGGCCGCGCCGGCGGGCCGGACCATTCGTCTGGGCGGCCTGGTCGAGACCGGCAGCGTCGTTCAGGACGGGGCGACCGTCAGCTTCGCCGTCACCGACAACGCCGCCACCAGCCGCGTGATCTACGAGGGCGACCTGCCCGACCTGTTCCGCGAGGGGCAGGGGATTGTGGCCGAGGGGTCGTTCGGCTCGGACCGCGTGTTCCGCGCCTCGACCGTCCTGGCCAAGCACGACGAGACCTATATGCCGCGCGAGGTCGCCGACCGGCTGAAGGCCAGCGGCGAGTGGCGTCCCGAAGGCGGGGCGGCCGCTCCGGCAGCGGCTTCGTCAGTGCGCTCACCTAGCCCGATGGGCGATAGCGCCACCAGAACTCTATGATCGTCGAATTCGGGGCCTTCGCCCTCGTCCTGGCGCTGGCGCTGTCGGTTCTCCAGACCGGCCTGGCGACGGTCGGGCGCGTTCGACGCAGCCCGCTGCTGGCGGGCGGCGCGGACGGGGCGGCCATGGCGTCCGCCTTCGCTATCGTCCTCGCGTTCGCCGCGCTGATCTATGCCTTCGCGACCTCGGACTTCTCGGTCGAGAACGTGGCCCGGAACAGCCACACCGACAAGCCGATGCTGTACAAGGTCGCCGCCGCCTGGGGCAGCCATGAGGGGTCGCTGGTCCTGTGGTGCGGGGTCATGGCGGTGTTCGCCGCGATCCTGGCCCGGGCGCGCGGCCTGCCGTTCGGGCTCAAGACTTCGGCCGTGGGGGTGCAGGGCGCGCTGACGACCCTGTTCCTCGCCTTCGCCGTCTTCACCTCCAATCCCTTCGTCCGGATCGAGGACGCGCCGGTCCAGGGCAACTCGCTGAATCCCCTGCTTCAGGACCCCGCCCTCGCGATCCATCCGCCGCTGCTCTACTTCGGCTACGTCGGCTTCTCCGTGACATTCTCGCTTGCGGTGGCCGCGCTGATCGAGGGGCGCGCCTTTTCCGGCTTCTGGCCCGCCTGGGGTCGATGGGTCCGGCCTTGGGCACTGGCCAGCTGGGTCTTCCTGACCGCCGGGATCACCCTCGGCTCCTTCTGGGCCTATTACGAGCTGGGGTGGGGCGGCTGGTGGTTCTGGGACCCGGTCGAGAACGCCTCCTTCATGCCGTGGCTGGCGGGCGCGGCCCTGCTGCACAGCGCGGTGGTGACCGAGCGACGGGGCGCTCTCGCCGGATGGACCGTGTTCCTGGCGTTGCTGGCCTTCACCTTCTCCATGCTGGGGGCCTTCCTGGTCCGCTCCGGCGTCCTGACCAGCGTCCACGCCTTCGCCGTCGATCCGGAACGGGGCCTGATGCTGCTGGCCATTCTGGCCGTCGCGGCGGGCTCGGCCTTCGCCCTGTTCGCCTGGCGCGCGCCTCAGCTGAAGGGCGGGGGGATGTTCGCCCCGGTCAGCCGCGAGGGGGCCCTGGTGTTGAACAACCTGTTCCTGACCGTCGCGGCGGCGACGGTCCTGCTGGGCACTCTGTATCCGCTGATCCTGGAGGCGGCGACGGGCCAGACCATCTCGGTCGGGCCGCCCTATTTCGCCATGACCTTCACGCCCCTGATGCTGGTGGCCTTCCTCATCCTGCCGGCGGGGCCGCTGCTCAGCTGGAAGCGGGCCGACGCACGGGGCGCGATGCAGAGGCTGGCGCTCGCAGGCGGGCTGGCGATCGCCTGCGGCTTCGCCTTCTGGCTTGCGTTCGAGCCGAAGAAGGCCCTGGCGGCGGCCGGGATCGCCATCGGGGCCTGGCTGATTCTCGGGGCGCTGGCTGAGGTGCTCGAGCGGGTCCGCCTGTTCCGCGTCCCGGTGGCCGAGGTCCTGCGCCGCGCGCGCGGCCTGCCGATGGGGGCCTGGGGCATGACGCTCGCCCACGCGGGCCTGGGCGTCTTCGTGCTGGGGGCCGTGGCGGAGACCAGCTTCAAGCTGGAGAGCGCCGAGGCCCTGCCCATCGGCGGCAGCGTGATCGCGGGCCCCTGGAAGGCGACCCTGACCGACGTTCGCATCGTCGAGGGGCCGAACTATCTGGCCGAGCAGGGCGTCGTGACCGTGACGTCCGTCGAAGGCCGGGCCACCCCGCGCACGGTGACGTCGGAGCGGCGCTTCTTCCCGGCGGGTGGTCAGACGACCACCGAGGTCGGGCTGGATTTCCGGGGGCTCGACGACGTCTATGTGGTCATGGGGGAACGGCGCGCAACGCCTGCGGGTGAGCGGGCCTGGAGCCTGCGGCTGTATCACAATCCGTGGGCCCGGCTGATCTTTCTGGGCCCGGCGATCATGGCGCTGGGCGGGGTCCTGTCCCTGATGGACCGGCGGCTGAGGCTGGCGATGCCAGGGCGACGCAAGGGAGTGGCGGCGTGAGAGGGCTGGGCGCACTCCTGGCGCTCGCGCTTCTGGCCACGCCCGCCTTGGCCCAGGCGCCGGTCGCGCCGCCGGATCGACCCCTGCCTCAGGCGTCCCAGGAAGCCCGCGCCCAGGCGATTTTCGAAGTCGTGCGCTGCGTCGTCTGTCAGCACGAGTCCATAGCCGACAGCCCTGCGGGCATCGCCGGCGACATGCGCCGCCTGATCCGCGAGGAGATCGCGGGCGGCGCGACCGACCAGGCGATCAAGGACGATCTTGTGCGACGATATGGCGACTACGTCCTGTTCACCCCGCCGGTTCGGACAGGCACCTGGCTCTTGTGGTTCGGTCCGGCCCTGCTGGTTCTGGCCGGAGGCGCGGCCCTGCTGGCCTTCATGCGTCGCCGCTCGATCGAGACCGAGCCGCTTTCGCCCGATGAGGAACGTCGGCTGGCCGATCTTCTCCAAACGGAAACAGTTCGCCCCGATCCTGACGCATCCCCGCCTCACGACGGGCGTTGACGACGGTCAAGCGTCGCACAGCGGCGGTTGGCCAATCGAGCCGACGGCCTATATCTAGGACGAACCGGGTCCGCCGGACCCCATCTCTCGAGGATCGAGCGAAACACACGATGTTGAAGCGCAAGGAATTTATCCTGGGGGCCGCCGTCGGCCTGACCTTCGCCGCCGCCGCCACGGCCGGGGGCGTCATCGACTGGCCGGGTGCGAACGCGCAGGAGCGGACGGCCGCCGGTCGTCTGATCCCGTCGGCCGGTGCCGCAGGCCTCGCCTTCGCCCCGCCGCAGGGCGCGCCGCTCAGCTTCGCGGACATCTTCGACCAGGTGTCGCCGGCCGTGGTCCAGATCGACGTCGAGACCCGTATCGAGCGACCGCAGGGCCTGGTGCAGATCCCGGGCCTGCCGCCCGGCTTCGGTTTCCGCCTGCCGGAAGGCCAGACGCCCCCGGGCGCGGAGGATGACGAGGACGCGCCGACCGCCCAGGGGGCCGGCTCGGGCTTCTTCATCTCGGCCGACGGCTTCATCGTGACGAACAACCACGTCGTCGAGAACGCCACCAGGATCACTGTCAAGCTGTCGGACGGGCGCGAGGCCGAGGCGCGCCTGGTCGGCCGCGACGCCGATACCGACCTGGCGGTTCTGAAGATCGAGGGTTCGGACTATCCCTTCGTCAACTTCGAGGAACAGGCCGATCCGCGCGTGGGGGACTGGGTCATCGCGGTGGGCAACCCCTTTGGCCTGGGCGGCACGGCCACGGCCGGCATCGTCTCGGCGCGCGCCCGCGACATCTCCGACAGCCGCACCCCCTATACCGACTATCTGCAGATTGATGCCGCCATCAACCGGGGCAACTCGGGCGGTCCGACCTTCGACATCTATGGCCGGGTCATCGGCGTGAACTCGGCGATCTTCACGCCGAGCGGCGGATCGGTCGGCATCGGCTTCGCCATCCCTGCCTCGATCGCCAAGCCCGTGACCGAGCGGCTGATGCGCGGAGAGACCATCCAGCGTGGCTATCTCGGCGTGCAGATCCAGAACCTGCTCGACGAATACCGCGCGCCGCTCGGTCTGTCCGAAGATCAGGAGGGTGCCTATATCGCCGAGGTCACGGCCGGGGGTCCTGCGGCCCAGGCGGGCCTGCGGGAGGGTGACGTTGTCGTGGCCCTGAACGGCGCTCCGATCACCACCTCGACCGAACTGACCCGCCGGGTCGGACAGGCCGCGCCGGGTGACACGCTGCGGCTGGAGATCATCCGTGAGGGTCGTCGTCAGACCATCAACGTTCGCTCCGGCACGCGCCCGTCCGACGTCAATGCGCTGAACGACAATCTGAGCCCCGAGGACGAGGTTCAGCCGGGCCGGCCTCAGGCTCCGGCCGGCGAGGTCGTCGAAGGCATGTCGGTGGCCCCCGTCACCGACGCCCTGCGGCAGCGCTACTCCATCGCCGAGGGCGTGCGAGGCCTTGTGATCACCGCGGTGGCCGAAACCTCGCGGGCCGGTCGGGCCCAGATCCCGGTCGGGACCGTGATCCTGCAGGCCAATGGCCGGCCGGTCTCGACCGCCGCCGAGTTCCGGGCCGTGGTGGCCGACGCCCGCGCGGCCAATCGCGAGAGCATCCTGCTTCTGCTCCGCATCCCGGCTGGCAATCGGCCGTTCGTGCTGGAGCTGTCCGACAACGGATAGTCCCGACCCTGAACAAGCCTTAACTCCCTAAGTCGCCGCCGATGGGCTACCGTCGGCGGCGATTTTGATTCCGAAGGGGCGTCACATGAAAATCCTGGTGGTCGAGGACGACGCCGAAGCCGCTCAGGCCATGGTGCGCGGCCTGACCGAGGCCGGCCATGTCGTCTCCCACGCCATCGACGGGGCCTACGGCCTGCTGGAAGCGCAGAAGGGCGACTACGACGTCTATGTCGTCGACCGGATGATGCCGCGCCTCGACGGCATCGGCATGGTCGAGACCTTGCGCAAGGATGGCGACCAGACCCCGGTCCTGTTCCTGTCGGCCATGGGCGAGGTCGAGGATCGGGTTGTTGGCCTGAAGGCCGGCGGCGACGACTATCTGGTCAAGCCCTATGCCTTCGCCGAGCTGATCGCCCGGGTCGAGGCCCTGTCGCGGCGGCGCGAGACCGGCGGCGTCCAGACGGTCCTGAAGGTCGGCGATCTGGAGATGAACCTGATCGCCCGCACGGTGCATCGGGGCACGACCGAGATCGACCTGCAACCGCGCGAGTTTCAGCTGCTGGAGTTTCTCATGCGCCACGCCGGCCAGTCGGTGACCCGCACCATGCTGCTGGAGAAGGTGTGGGAGTATCACTTCGATCCCCAGACCAACGTCATCGACGTCCACATCAGCCGCCTGCGCTCCAAGATCGACAAGGGCTTCGACCGGGCGATGCTCCAGACGGTCCGGGGCGCGGGGTATCGGCTGGAGGCGTAGCGATGAGTTTCTCCCTCCCCTTCATGGGGAGGGTGGCCGAGCGCAGCGAGGTCGGGTGGGGAACTCCACGACTTGAAAGAAGCGACCATCAGAGCCCGGGCGATGCGAAAGGCGATGACACCGCCCGAGGCACGGTTGTGGGTCGGCCTTAAAGCTCTGCGACGCGAGGGCTATCATTTCAGGCGCCAGGCACCGGTCAGGGGCTATTTCCTCGACTTCGTTTGTTTCAGTCACCGGCTGATCATCGAGGTGGACGGTACCTCACACGAGACCGAAGATCAGGCGCAGAAGGATAGGATCAGGGACGCGGTGTTCGCACAGGAAGGGTTCAGGACCTTGCGGTTCGACAATGCGATGATCCGTTACAACCTTGCCGATGCGGTGGAGTTCGTGAGGCAGACGCTTGTGGCGTACCCCACCCGGTCTCCGCTGCGCTCCGACCACCCTCCCCATGAAGGGGAGGGAGAATAGTTTGGCGATGCGTCTCCCCTCCCTCTTTCGCCGCACGCCCTTCCGGCTGACGCTGCTGTTTCTGGCGCTGTTCGCGGCGGCGGCCAGCGCCATCCTGGCCTATGTCTATGTGGCCTCGGCGCAGGAGGCGCAGGCCCGGGCGCGCGACGCGGTCGAGCAGGAGAACGGCACCCTGACCTCGGTGTTTCGCGAACGCGGGCCCGATGCCCTGAACCAGGCGCTGGTCGATCGCATCCTGACCGGCGGGACCTTTCTGTATCTCTACATGGACCGCGACGGGACCGGCATCACCGGCAACCTCAGCGTCACCGCCCAGGGCGAGGACGGCCAGACCGCCGAGCGGGCCCTGAACCAGTCGCCGATCCCCAACTATGCCGGGGGCGAGGTCTGGGCGACCTTCCGCTTCACCGACACCGACCCGGACGGGCGCGTGGTCCGAAAGGAAGCCTTCGGCGTCCAGACCACCCTGTCCAACGGCCAGATGCTCTATGTCGGTCAGGACCTGGGGGACACCGAAGCCTATCTGGGTCGGCTGACGCAGGCGCTTTGGATGGCGATGGGCATGGTCCTGTTGCTGGGCGCGGGCGGCGGTCTGTTGATCAGCCGCAACGTCGAGCGGGCCATGGGCCGGCTGAACACCGTGGTGGCGGCGGTCCAGGACGGCGATCTGAAGGCCCGCGTGGCCGTTCGGAACTCGGGCGACGAGCTGGACGAGCTGGGCCAGGGGCTGAACCGGATGCTGGATCGGCTGGAGGCCTCGATGGCCTCGACCCGCCATGCCGGCGACGCCATCGCCCACGACCTGCGCTCGCCCCTGACCCGCATGCGGGCCAAGCTGGAGGTCGCCCTGATCGACGCCGAGAGCGGGCGTCTGGACGGCGTCGACGCCCTGCAGATCGCGCTCGACGAGGCCGACGCCCTCTTGAAGACCTTCAACACCGTGCTGGCCATCGCCCGGCTGCAGGCGGCGGCGGGTCGCATCCCGGACGCCGAGGTGTTCGACGCCGCCGATCTGGCCGCGGACATGGCCGAACTTTATGAGCCCGCCGCCGAGGACAAGGGCCTCGATTTCTCCGCCGAGATCGAAAAGGGCCTGTTGATCGAGGGGGCGCGGCCCTTCCTGGCGCAGGCGCTGGCCAATGTGATCGACAACGCCATCAAATACACCCCGACTGGCGGGGCGGTGAAGCTGCGGGCGCGGCGTCGGTCTTCGGGCGAGATCGAATACTCCGTCACCGACACCGGACCGGGCGTGCCCGAAGGCGATCGCGAGCGGGTGATCCAGCGGTTCGTCCGTCTCGACAACAGCCGGACCGAGGCCGGGTCGGGGCTGGGCTTGTCGCTGGTCGGGGCGGTGATGGAGGCCCACACCGGTCGCATCCAGCTGGACGAGGGTCCGGGGGCCTATGGCGGCCACGGGCCGGGGCTCCGGGTCGCGCTGGTCCTGCCGCCCGCGAGCGCGGCGTGACGTCGGGACCGCTCGGCGCGCGTCTGCGACCCTGCGGGCCGGTGGTCTCGACAGCGACCGTCGATCGGGCGCTAGAGGGACTGACGCAGGCGGCGATAGACGGGAAGTGGTCGCCGCTCCTGGAAGAGGCGCGACCGTCACTTGTGCCTGTCCTGGCCGCCTCGCCCTATCTGGCCGGGTTGATGCGTCGCTGGCCGGATTCATTGAGGGCGATCCTCGCCGACGATCCCGACGCCCGCCTGACGGACATCCTGTCGAAGACTCTGGCGCTGGAGGGCGGGGCCGACCAGGTGCGGGCACCCTTGCGGCAGCTCAAGGCTGAACTGCATCTGCTGACGGCGCTGGCGGATCTGGGGGAGGTCTGGGATCTGGACGCGGTGACCCTGGCGCTCAGCCGGTTCGCCGACGCCGCCGCGACCACCGCCTTGCGCGCCGTGGCCCACGACCAGCGCGAGCGGGGAAGGCTGGTCTCTGCGCCCGAGGACCCGCGCGGCCCCGTCCCCGGCCTGTTCGGCCTGGCGATGGGCAAGCACGGCGCGAACGAGCTGAACTATTCCTCCGACATCGACATCAGCCTGTTCTGGGAGCCCGACGCGGTCATTCCAGTCCTGGCCGACGGAGTGGAGCCCCAGCGGTTCCTGGACCGCCTGGCCCAGGCCTTCGCCCAGCTGATGCAGGAGCGTACCGGCGACGGCTATGTGTTTCGCGTCGATTTGAGGCTTCGGCCCGATCCCTCCTCGACCCCGCCCGTCGTCGCCGTCCCGATGGCGCTCGACTATTACGAGGGCGTTGGACAGAACTGGGAGCGCGCGGCCTTCATCAAGGCTCGCCCGGCGATCGGCGACCTGGACGAGGGCGAAGCGTTCCTGAAGGCGCTGACGCCCTTCGTCTGGCGACGCAGCCTGGACTATCAGGCCGTCCTCGACATCCAGTCGATCAAGCGCCAGATCCACGTCCACAAGACCGGCGACGGCCTCCAGGCGGCGGGCGCGAATCTCAAGCTCGGGCGCGGCGGCATCCGGGAGATCGAGTTCTACGCCCAGACCCAGCAGCTGATCCTGGGCGGTCGTGATCCGTCGCTGAGAAGCCAGCGGACGGTGGAGGCGTTGAAGGCGCTGGCCGACAAGGATCACATTCCGGCCGAGGTCGCGGCGGAACTGACCGTCTCCTATCAACGGCTGAGGGGGCTCGAGCACCGGGTCCAGATGCTGGACGACGAACAGACCCACATCCTGCCCATCGACCCCGCCCGGCGCATCGCGGTGGCGACCCTGTCCGGCCATGAGGACCTGGCGCGGTTCGACGCCGAGGTCGAGACCCTGCTGATCGGGGTCAACCGCCGATATGGCGATCTGTTCGAGGGCGAAGAGGCGCTGTCTTCGCCGTTCGGCAGCCTGGTCTTCACCGGCGTGGAGAACGACCCAGAGACCCTGGCGACCCTTGATCGCATGGGGTTTTCAGATCCGGTCGCCGTGTCGGACACCATCCGCGCCTGGCACCACGGCCGCATTCCGGCGACCCGGTCGGCACGAGGCCGGGAGCTGTTCACGCGACTGGCGCCCCGGCTGCTGACCGTGGCGGCCCAGACCGGCGCGGCTGACGCGGCCTTTCGTCGGTTCTCGGTCTTCTTCGCGGGCCTGTCAGCGGGGGTGCAGGTCCAGGCCCTGTTCCTGAACCAGCCGGAGCTGTTCGAGCGGATCGTCGGCGTCATGGCCTTCGCGCCGCGACTGGCGCGGACGCTGGGGCGCTATCCGGCCGCGCTGGACTCGATGCTGGACGCGCGGTTCGAGACCGAGCTGGGGATCAATACCGGTCTGTTCGACCAGATGGAGGCCGAGGCGGCGGAGGCCCGCGATTTCGAAGGCGCGATGAATGCGGTCCGGCGTCTCCACCGCGAGCAGGTATTCCGCATCGGCATGCAGACCCTGTCGGGCCGGATCGGGCCCGAGGCGGCGGGTCAGGGGTTCACCAATCTGGCCGATGCCGTCATGCGCACCCTGTCGGCCGCGGCCCTTGCGGAGACGGAACGCCTGGGGGGAGCCATGGCCGGCGCGGTCGCAGTGATCGCCCTGGGCAAGGCGGGCTCGGGCGAGATGACCGCAGGGTCGGATCTGGACCTGATGACCGTCTATGACGCCCCACCCGAGGCGGTCTCGTCTGGCAAGGGCTGGGCGGCCGATGTCTTCTATGTGCGGTTCACCCAGCGGCTGATCTCGGCTTTGTCGGCCCATACGGCGGAAGGCAGTCTGTACGAAGTCGACATGCGGCTGAGGCCGTCCGGGTCCAAGGGCCCGGTCTCGGTTCGGCTGTCCGGGCTCGAAGCCTACTACGGGGCGGAGGCCGCGACCTGGGAGTTCATGGCCCTGACCCGCGCGCGGGTGGTCTGGGCCAGCGATCCCGGGTTCGCCGCGCGCACCGCCGATGCCCTGGACCAGGCGCTTCGCCGACCTCGCCCCGGTGTCGATGTGGCAGGCGACGTCCGGGCCATGCGGGACTTGATGGCGCGCGAGCGCCGCCCGGAAGGCTTCTGGGACCTGAAGCTGGCACCCGGCGGACTGGTCGATGCGGAATTCGTCGGTCAGTACAGACAGCTGCAGTCGGCGGCGTCCGGAGGACCGCTGACGGTTTCCACCCTGGAGCAGCTGTTCCACGATCCGGCTCTGCACGAGGCGTGGCGATTGCAACAGGGTCTGGCGCAACTGCTGGCCTGCGCCTTCGACGACCGCGCGGAGGTGGAGGCGGAGCCGGCGACCTTTCACGCGCGGCTGGCCGCAGCCGCCGGTCAGGCTGATTTCGCTGCCCTGATCCGCCGTCTGGAGCAGGTGCGGGCCGAAGCGCGGAGGGCCTTCGAAGCCGCCCTGCCGCCCGCGCGCGACGGATAGCGGCGCGAACCCCGTTACAGGTCCGGTGGGGATGCACGGGCGCGGTTCGCCGCCGCCCATCGGAGAGACAAGATGAACCTCAAGACCATGACCGTCGTGGCCATCGGGGCTCTGGCCCTGGCCGGAACCAGCAGCGCCCAGCAGGCGCGCGGCCTCGGCCGTGCCGACGCCGATGGCGACGGCCGGATCAGCCAGGCCGAGTTCGTCGCCCAGCGCACGGCGCGCCTGGCCAACGCCGACGCAAACCGGGATGGCCAGGTGACCCGCGAGGAAGCCCAGTCCGCCCACCAGGCCCAGCGATCCGAGCGCCGCAACCAGATGTTCGCCCGCCTGGATGCCGACGGAAACGGCGCGATCACTCAAGCCGAGTTCGCGGCCCAGCGCCCCGAGCGCGCCGGACGCGGCGGCTCCCGGATGCAACGTCAGGAACGCCGAGCCGGTCGCTCCATGATGCGCGGGCCGATCGAGCTGGAGCAGGCCCGCACCCGCGCGACCGAGGCCTTCGCGACGCTGGACGCGGACCGCGACGGCTATCTGAGCGAGGTCGAGCGTCAGGCGGCACCGACCCGGATGCGCGAGGCCCGGCAGGAGCGTCGCGCCGAACGTCGGGCAGAGCGCGGTGGGGCGTCGCGTCCGGCGCCCGCTTCGGAGTAGGGTCGGTGTCGGGTCAGGCCGGGTTCACCCGGCCGAGCCTCCTGCGCGGAAAGGGACCGATTGGCAGCCGTCGCCGACCCGGACGAGGATCTGGTGCGCCGCGTGGGTCAGGGCGACCCCGCGGCCATTCAGGCCATGGTGGCGCGCAAGCTGCCCCGGATGATGGCGCTCGCCCAGCGCATGCTGGGCGACGCGGTCGAGGCTGAGGACGTGGCGCAGGAGGCCATGATGAGAGCCTGGAAACAGGCACCGCGCTGGACACCCGGAAGGGCGAAGTTCGACACCTGGCTGCACCGGGTGGCGCTGAACCTCTGCTACGACCGGATGCGGCGTCGCCGCGAGGTTCTGATGGAGGTCACGCCGGACCGGCCCGATCCGGGGCCGGCCCCGGATCGGGGTCTGCTGGCCGCCGAGCTCGGCGCGCGGGTCGACGGCGCCCTGAAGGCGTTGCCCGAGCGGCAGCGCGAAGCCATCGTGCTGTGCCATTATCAGGAGCTCGGCAATATCGAGGCGGCTGGCCTGATGGGCGTCAGCGTCGAGGCGCTGGAAAGCCTGCTGGGAAGGGGCCGCCGCGCGCTGCGCGCCGCGCTGGCCGATCTGGCGCCGGGCGCGAGCCCCGATGCCATAGGAGGACGAGGATGAACGCTGACCGCATGCGCGATCTGGCCGAGGTTTGGGGCGGCGACCTGCGTCGCTGGCCGGAGACGGAGCGCCGGGCCGCCGAGGCTTTTTCACGCAGCGCCCCGGAGGCGGCCGAGCGCGCCCTGTTCGCCGCGCGCCAGCTGGACGCCGCCCTGGACGCCGCGCCCCGGCCGGCCGTCTCCGCGGCGCTGCGTGACCGCGTCATCGCCTCCGCGGCGGCGGCCGGCCTGCGCGCCCGGACGGTCTGGCCGGGTCTGCGCAAGCTGTTGTGGGTCGGCGGGGCCGGCTGGGCGGCGGCGGCCTGTGCGGGCGTCGTCTTCGGTCAGGTCCTGACCAGCGATTTCGAACGCCAGGTCCAGCTGGACGTGGTGCTGGAGCAGGCTTCGGTCGGCGGGCTGGATGACACGGCGGTCCTGGGATGAACCCGCGCCTGCTCGCCATCATCCTGGGGATCGCTCTGGCCATCTCGGTCGGGATCAACCTGTTCGCCGCGACGGCGGCCGTGACCGCCTTGTCCGGCCAGAAGAAGATCGAGCGCGAGCTGGATCAGCGTCGCGAGGGGGAGCGGCGCCCTTCGACGCGGACCCTGCTGGCGTCCCTCGAGCCCGAGACCCGCCGGACCGTGCGCCGCGCCCTGCGTGAGGCCGGGCTGCGCGCCCGACCTGACTTCCAGGTCGCCCGGGCCGCCCGCGCGGAGGCGGTCGAGGCCGCCCGCGCCGATCCTTTCGACCGGGCTCGGGTGGACGCCCTGCTGACCCAATCCCGTGAGGCCGAGGCCCGGGGGCGGGCCCGGCTGGAGACCGATGCCCTCGTCGTGCTCGAGGGTCTGTCGGCAGAGGATCGCCGCGTCGTCGCGACACTCCTGGCCGGGCGCGGCGGACGAGGCGGACGCGACGGCGATCAGTCCCGGCAGGCGGGCGATCGCTCCGCCAGCGACGCCCCGCGAACCGAACCCTAGAGCCACTATCTGAACGGCGGTTCGTCGAAGGCCCGCAGCTTGCGGCTGTGCAGGTTCGCGCCCTCGTTCCTGAGCAGGTCCACCGCCTGAATTCCGATCTGCAGGTGCTCGGAGATCGAGCCCTCGTAGAAGCGGTTGGCCTGGCCCGGCAGCTTGATCTCGCCGTGCAGCGGCTTGTCCGAGACGCACAGCAGGGTCCCGTAGGGCACGCGGAAGCGGTAGCCCTGGGCGGCGATGGTGGCGCTTTCCATGTCGATGGCCACGGCGCGGCTCTGGTTGAAGCGCAGCGCGGACTTGGAATAGCGCAGCTCCCAGTTCCGGTCGTCGGTGGTGACCACGGTGCCGGTACGCAGCCGCTTCTTGACCTCTTCGCCGGGCATGCCCGAGACGGACTTGGCCGCGTCATAGAGAGCGCGTTGCACCTCGGCGATCGAGGGGATGGGGATGTCCGGCGGCAGGACGGCGTCCAGAACGTGGTCGTCGCGCAGATAGGCGTGGGCCAGGACGTAGTCGCCGATTGTCTGGCTGGGACGCAGGCCGCCGCAGTGGCCGATCATCATCCAGGCGTGCGGGCGGGTGACCGCCAGGTGATCGCAGATCGTCTTGGCGTTCGACGGGCCGACGCCGATGTTGACCAGGGTCACCCCCTCCCAGCCCGGCGCGGTCAGGTGATAGGCGGGCATCTGGTGCTTGCGCCAGGCCGCGTCGGCGATGGCCAGTTCGGGATCCGGATTGCCGCGATCGATCACCACGCCGCCGGCGCAGGACAGGGTCTCGTAGGGCGAGGTCGGGTCGGCCAGCTGGGCGCAGGCCCAGCGGACGAACTCGTCGACGTAGCGGTGATAGTTGGTGAACAGGATGTAGGACTGGACGTCCTCGACCGGGGTCCCGGTGTAGTGGCGCAGGCGGGCCAGGGAGAAGTCGGTCCTGAGGCCGTCGAACTGCGACAGGGGGAAATCCTCGCCCGGATCGAACAGGCCGTCGGAGATCTCATCGCCGATGTGGGCCAGGTCGGTGGTGGGGAAATGGCGGGCGATGGCGGCCGTCATGGACCGGTCCAGCACCACCTCGGAGCCGTCCAGAACATAGGGGAAGGGGATTTCCTGCTCCGACGCCTCGACCTCGAACGTCGCGCCGTAGTCGCCCTCCAGCAGACGCAGCTGCTCGGCGATATAGGGCCCGAACAAGTCAGGTCGAGTGATGGTCGTCGAGTAGATGCCGGGTTTGGAAATCCGGGCATAGGCACGCTGGGCCAGGTTTTCCGGCCGGTCGCCGAACCAGCGCATGCGAAGGCGCGGATAGCAGAACAGCCCCTTGGCCCGGGTTGCGGGGTCGGGCGTCTGGCCGGTCTGGAGATAGGTGCGGACGGCTTGCCTGAGATTGGCGACGGCGTCGGCGTAGAGGGTGTTGAGGCGTTCCAGCGCCTCGGGCGCGGACAGCGCCCCGATCATGTGTTCTGTCATGGCCTCCTCTAACGGACGATCGTGACCTTGGCGAGACGGCTATGCTTGTGGGCTACCGCTCGGCTCGCGGAGCCTCGCTGCTTGAGCCCGAACATGTCGGCTACCGCTCGCGACGCGGTCGCTCGCTGCTTGAGCCTGAACATGTCGGCTACCGCTCGCGACGCGGTCGCTCGCTGCTTGAGCCCCGTCATGAAAGCTCTCGCCGGAAGAAGGCGGTGACGTCGGTCAGCACCGGCGCCTTCTTGCGGAACAGGGGCGAGAAGGTCGCGATCAGGTCCTCGTGGGTCAGGCCGGGGTAGAGCGTCAGCTCCGAGCGCCCGCCCAGTTCGCGGGTTCGGGCGTCCAGCAGGATGGAATCCTCGTCATGGACGGTGACATCGGCCGTGCCGTGACCCAGCCAGATCGGGGGCGCGTCGGCGCGGGCGAAGGTCAGGGGCTGGGTCTGGAGCGGATCGGGGGCCCGGCCGAAGGCATTGACTGAGGCCGCCACGTCGAACGGCAGGAATTCGTAGGGACCGGCCAGACCCGCCGCGGCCTTGATGAGGTCCGGCGCGCCGGCCGCCTGCATATAGCGCCGATCCAGGGCGATCATCATGGCCAGATGCGCGCCCGCCGAATGGCCCAGGACCCCGAGCCGATCGGGGTCGCCGCCATAGGTCGCCGCGATCTGGGCAACCCGGGCCGTGGCCGCCGCCGCGTCCTGGATGAAGGTCGGGAAGTGGACCTCGGGCACGAGGCGATAGTCGGGCACGGCGACGACGAACCCCTGCGCCGCCAGGGCCTGGGCGGCCCAGCCATAGACGTCCCTGGACCCCGAATCCCAGCCACCCCCGTAGAAGAAGACGAGGACGGGCAGGGGACGTTCGGCGCCGGCCGTGCTGGGCGCGAAGACATCGAACGCCTGACGCGGATGGTCGCCGTAGGCGAGGCCGCGCGCCACCCGCCGCGCGCCGGGATCGCGCGGACCGACGGCGTTCAGCAGGCCCAGCGGGCTGCAGGCGGCGGCGAGGGCGCCGAGGGCGGGGGCGATCAGGCCTCTTCGGGTCATGGTCTCTCAGGGCAGCGGGACAGGGTCCCATCAGATACGCAGGACGCCGCGATTGGGCGCATCGGAAAAAACAGGGTGCGAACCGTCTGAATAGTGCGAAATCCGTCGATGTCTTGCGAAGGCCGACGCCCGCGCCAGACCACAGTAGCGGGCACCTACGTCAGAATCGGACGTCGGCGCTGAGGCGCGTCGCAATGTCGCTCATCGCGCGGAGGCGATCAGGGAGCCGCAGTTGGCGTCCTCGGCCAGGCCTGGTTCGACGAAGGCGAACAGGGCGGCGACGGGCGCGACGACCGCCGCCAGCAGGCCGGTGAGGCCCGCCTGGGCGACGGTCGAGCCGGTGTCGATGCCGACGCTGGGGCCTGTGAGGGGGCCGCGGATCAGGATGGGCGTCCAAAGGCGAAGCAGCCGGGGCCGTTTGCTTTCGCCGTCGATCTTCAGGTCCATCTGTTCGGTGCCGAGGTTGATAGTGCCGGACCCGCTGGCCAGGACGACGTCGGTGTCGATGACCAGGGTGCGCGCCCGCGCCACGCCGTTGGCCACATCGAAGTCGGCGACGCCGCAGCGGATCGTGCTCTGGGACTCGTCGCCGCGCAGCAGGCGTAGCAGCCCCGCCGAGGCGTTGACGCCCAGGAGTTCAGCGAAGGCCGTCCGCATCTGACCCTGGGGCACGACGAGGCTGATCGAGCCCCTGGATGCGGCGGCGAAGTCGTGGATCGAGGCCCCCGGGCCTTCCAGCCGCGCCCTGCCGAGCGCCCGGCCGGTGAGCGGCGCGAC
Source organism: Brevundimonas aurifodinae (assembly GCF_040195595.1). NCBI lineage: Bacteria > Pseudomonadati > Pseudomonadota > Alphaproteobacteria > Caulobacterales > Caulobacteraceae > Brevundimonas > Brevundimonas aurifodinae. The sequence goes on along the minus strand of NZ_JBEGDD010000011.1, from coordinate 98,423 downwards.
GCCGTTCCGGGCGGGGATGATGGACTCCAGCGGATAGCCGGCGAGCCGGAAGTCGATGGCGCTGTAGGGGCGGTCCCGGGTGGCGTTGATCCGCGCCGTGCCGTTCAGTTCGCCCCGGTTGAAAGCGAAGGAGACGGGATCGAGGTCCAGAATCCCGGCCTCGAGGACAGCGCCCAGCCGCACCTGTCTGACATCGAGGTCGTTGGCCTTCACCGAGACCGCCCGATAGGTCAGCTGTCCGTCCATGGTCCGCAGGCGATCGACCTGGAGACTGGCGTCCGGCAGCAGCCGCCCCGGCGCGCCGCCCGAGCTGACCGTGGTCGTTTCCGTGCCTGCGTCGTTGGTCCGGGTCGATCCCCCCAGAATGGCGATGAGGTCGTCCAGGTCGAGCCGCCGTGATCGGAGATCGGCGCGTACATTCAGCCGTTCGCCGCCCTCGACCCGGACGTCACCGGACAGGTCCGACGCCCCGACGCGTCCGTCGAAGTCCGCGAAGGTCCAGATCCGGTCGTCCCGGGTCAGAGTGCCCGCCAGGCGATAGGGCGGGGTGTTGGGCAGGGCGATCCGGGTCAGGTTGTAGAGGTCGTTCAGATCCTGGCCCCGCAGCGACAGGGTGGCCTGGAACTGCCCCAGATCGAACGGGCGGGTGATCGACCCATCGGCGATCAGCTGTGACCGAGCGCCCTCGACCGTGGCCTTGAAGGCGTAGGGACGATCGCGGCGGATGTTGATGAACGGCCCGCCCTCGATCCGCAGTGTCAGGGGGGAACCTTCGATGGTCCCGTCGCCGGTCAGAAGGAAGCCGGTTTCACCCTCCGTCGCGCCCGTCGCCTCTCGCGCCGTGAGCTGAGCCTCCAGGGTGATGTCGCGTCCCTGTTCGTCCAGGCTCAGCCGGCCGTCTTCGATGATCAGACGGTTGATCGGCGGCAGCTTCAGGCCCTCGCCGTCGTCGGGCCTGTCGGGGTTCAGATCCCAGCTCCGGCGGCCGTCCTCGGTGACGATCAGAACGGCGCGAGGGCGGGTGATGGCCAGGAGCGGCATCTCGATCCGCCCCGCCAGCAGAGTTCGCAGCCGGACGCTGGCCTCGATCCGTTCCGCGGTGACGGTGTCGCGATCCCTTGCCCAGGCAGGGCCGCCGAATCGCAAGTCCTGGACCACCACAGACGGGGTCCAGCTGAAAAGCTTCACATCCACATCGCCCCGCAGCGCGATCTCGCGATCATATTCCGCCGAGGCCCAGCGTCCGATCGGACCCCGCAGCCAGTTCCAGTCGAACAGGGCCAGAAACAGCACGATCGCCAGGACGAGCGCGAGGGTGACGGAGGCGGCGATCGTCTCCGCCTGGCCGGGTCGGCGAAAGGAGCCATAGACGGGGTCGTTCGCCACGACCCAGTCGCGCCAGGCCGATGCGCGACCGCCGACCGGAGCCAGACGGCGACCGACAGCACCCCGCCAGGCCTCGGGCCGCCACCCCTGGGGCGGCCTCAGATGTCGGAACGGATTGCTCGGCACGGGGCCACAACGCGCGAGACCGGGTGGCGGGCCCATCCCGCGTCAAGATGACAATGCCGCCAAATGTCATCCGTTTGCGACGTGTTTGTCTTATTTTCTTTACATGAGAGAAAACCGGCGCATTATTGCTCCGGACCCTGACTTAATCCGGGCCTTTAGGAGGTGCCCGCCATGAACCGTTCGACCGTTTTCGCCGCCGTCCTGACGCTGGCCGCGTCCGCAGCCCTGCCCGCCCTGGCCCAGCAGGAGGAGACCCGTTTCCCCACTCAGGCGCCGCCCGAGGCCCAGCGTGTCGTCATGATGTGTGACAATGACGACGCCACCCGCAGCGCCTTCCGTCGGGAGCACGGCCAGGCCCCGACCTTCGTGACCGCCGAGGAGGCGCTTCGCGCGCGTGCCGAGAACCAGCGTTGGGAAGCGCCCCGCTGTATGACCGAGCGCGAGCACGCGCGGCTGGTCTCGACCCTGACCGCCTACGCCTCCGTCCGATAGAGCGAGACTACCCCTGGGCGCCGCGGATCGCCGCGGCGCCCGCCGGGGGCGCGATCACCGCCGCGAACAGCACATAGGCCGTCAGCAACGCCATCGCCGGCCATGGGCTGAGCCCTTCGGCCGCGCGCGTCAGGGCTCCGGCTCCGAACACCACCGGCGGGATGAACAGCGGCAGCACCACGATCGCGATCAGCAGGCCGCCCCTCTTGGCCCCCAGGGCCAGGGCCGCGCCCAATGCCCCGGTGAAGGCGAACCCCAGACCGCCGATCAGCGCGGCCAGCATCGTCAAGGGGGCCAGATCGATGGATTGACCCAGAGCCAAGGCCGCGATCGGGGCGGCCAGGGCGAGCGGCAGTCCGGTCGCCAGCCACTGGGCGGCGGCCTTGATGGCCACGACGGCCTCCAGCGACAGGGGGCCGAGCGCCAGCAGATCCAGCGCCCCGTCCTCCAGATCCCGCTCGAACAACCGCTCGAGCGACAGCAGGGACGCCAGCGCCAGGGCCAGCCAGGCCACGCCGGCCGCGACGGGGCGCAGGGTGGCCAGATCGCCGCCTGCCGCCAGGGGCACGATGGTCGTCAGACAGACGAAGAACCCGCACGCCAGCAGCGGGCCGCCGCCGCCGCCCCAGGCCAGGGCCAGTTCTCGCCGGAACAGGATGACGACCGCGCTCATCGGGCCGCTCCGACGTCGACCGATCGCGCGGGGATCGGGAGAGGGTCGTGGACGGCCGCCAGAATCAGGCCGCCGCCGTCGAGGTGACGGGTCATCAGCGCGCCGACCGCCTCGCGCCATCGGGCGTCCAGGGGGCTGAGCGGCTCGTCGAGCAGCCACAGGGCGCGGGGGGCGGCGATGAGGCGGGCCAGGGCGAGGCGGCGACGCTGGCCGGCCGACAGTTTGCGGACCTCGAGATCCAGCAGGGGCCTCAGGCCGAGAGTCTGGACAGCCTCGTCGACGCCGCCATGGACCTGGCCCAGCCAGCCGGCCTGGAAGGCGAGCTCTTCGCGCGCCGTCCGGGCGCCTTTCAGACCTTCGAGGTGACCGAGCATGTGGACCTGCCGGGCGCGGGCCTCGGTCGGATCGATGGCGTTGGCGTCGGCGTCGTGGAAGGCGACCTCGCCCGTCTCGGGCCGGATGAAGCCGGCGACCGCGCGCAGCAGGCTGGTCTTGCCCGCGCCGTTGGCCCCGGTCAGGGCGACCGCCTCGCCGGCGTTCAGCGTCAGCGACAGGTCGCGGAACAGGGTGCGCTCTCCGCGGGCGAGGGTCAGGGAGGCGAGGGAGAGGGAGTGGATCACGGTCTTCTCCCTCCCCCTCGGGGGAGGGTCGCTGAGCGCAGCGAAGCGGGGTGGGGGCGGCGAGGCGATATGCAGCAGACGTATCCCTGGATTGCCTTGCCCTCCCCACCCGGTCTCCGCTGCGCTGCGACCACCCTCCCCCGCAGGGGGAGGGAGAGGTTGCGCGCCCGCTGCCTGCGACCCGTTCTCAATGTCCACACGCACATCGTGGACTCATGGACGGCTTGTCCGACCACGGCTATATCCCGCCTCGCCGCAGCAGGCTGTCGCCGCGCGCGCCGGGGACCTGTGCGCCCCTGCGATCGCCGCGAGACGGCGCGACCGGATGTCCGGGCGGCTGAACCAGAGGACCACTCCCATGCCGTCAGTCGACAGCCTTTCCACCCGCCGGGACATGACCGTCGGGCGCAAGAAATACGCCTATTACAGCCTTCCGGCCGCTCAGGAAGCGGGACTTGAGGGCATCGACCGCCTGCCGCGCTCCATGAAGGTGCTGCTGGAGAACCTGCTGCGCAACGAGGACGGCGTGTCCGTCACCGAGGCCGACCTGCGCGCCGTCGCCGCCTGGACCCAGAACAAGGGCTCGGTCGAGCACGAGATCGCCTTCCGCCCGGCGCGCGTCCTGATGCAGGACTTCACCGGGGTTCCCGCCGTCGTGGATCTGGCCGCCATGCGCGACGCCATGAGCGCGCTGGGCGCCGACGCGACCAAGATCAACCCGCTGGTGCCCGTCGATCTGGTCATCGACCACTCGGTCATGGTCGATCACTTCGGCACGCCGGGCGCCTTCGCCCAGAACGTCGAGCGCGAGTATGAGCGCAACATCGAGCGCTACAACTTCCTGCGCTGGGGGTCTTCGGCCTTCAACAACTTCCGCGTGGTGCCGCCGGGAACGGGCATCTGCCACCAGGTGAACCTGGAAAACCTGGCCCAGACCGTCTGGACCGTGGCCGAGGGCAAGGCGACCGTCGCCTATCCCGACACCGTGGTCGGCACCGACAGCCACACCACCATGATCAACGGCCTGGCCGTGCTGGGCTGGGGCGTCGGCGGCATCGAGGCCGAGGCCGCCATGCTGGGCCAGCCGATCCCGATGCTGATCCCCGAGGTCGTCGGCTTCAAGCTGACCGGCGCCATGCCCGAGGGCACGACGGCCACCGACCTGGTGCTGACCGTCACCCAGATGCTGAGGAAGAAGGGCGTCGTCGGCAAGTTCGTCGAGTTCTTCGGCCCGGCGGTCAGCGGCCTGACCATCGAGGACCAGGCCACCATCGCCAACATGGCCCCGGAATACGGTGCCACCTGCGGCTTCTTCCCCGTCAGCCAGGCCACCATCGGCTATCTGACCGCCACGGGCCGCGACAAGGCGCGCGTGGCGCTGGTCGAGGCCTATGCGAAGGCGCAGGGCCTGTGGATCGACGAGACCTCGGAAGACCCCATCTTCACCGACGTGCTGGAACTGGACCTGTCGACGGTCGTGCCGTCGCTGGCCGGACCGAAGCGCCCTCAGGACCGCGTCGAGCTGACCGTCGCCGCGCCTTCGTTCGAGACGGCGCTGGGCGAGGTGTTCAACCGCGCGCCGGACGCCCCGCGCGCGGCGGTCGAGGGACAGACCTTCGACATCGGCGACGGTGACGTGGTCATCGCGGCCATCACCTCGTGCACCAACACTTCGAACCCCTCGGTCCTGATCGCGGCGGGTCTGGTGGCGCAGAAGGCCAACAAGCTGGGTCTGAAGACCAAGCCCTGGGTCAAGACCTCGCTGGCCCCGGGCTCGCAGGTCGTGACCGACTATCTGACCGCCGCTGGCCTGCAGAAGGAGCTGGACGCGCTCGGCTTCAACCTGGTCGGCTACGGCTGCACCACCTGCATCGGCAACTCGGGCCCGCTGGATCCGGCGATCTCGAAGACGATCAACGAGAACGCGATCGTCGCCACCAGCGTGCTGTCGGGCAACCGCAACTTCGAGGGCCGGGTGAACCCCGACGTTCAGGCCAACTACCTGGCCTCGCCGCCGCTGGTCGTGGCCTATGCCCTGGCCGGTTCGATGCGGATCGACATCACCAGGGACCCGATCGGCCAGGACAAGAAGGGCAAGGACGTCTTCCTGAAGGACGTGTGGCCCACGACCGCCGAGATCGCCGCCATCCAGAAGAAGGCCGTCACCTCGGCCATGTTCGCCAAACGCTATGCCGACGTGTTCAAGGGCGATGAGCACTGGCAGGCGATCTCCGTCGCCGGCGGCCAGACCTACGCCTGGGACGAAAGCTCGACCTATGTCGCCAACCCGCCCTATTTCGAGGGCCTGTCGATGGAGCCCACGCCGGTCACCGATGTGGTCGAGGGCCGGGTCCTGGCGATCTTCGGCGACTCGATCACGACCGACCACATCTCTCCGGCCGGATCGATCAAGACGTCGTCGCCCGCGGGTCAGTATCTGAACGCGCGCGGTGTCGAATCCGCCGAGTTCAACTCCTATGGTGCCCGTCGCGGTCACCACGAGGTGATGATGCGCGGCACCTTCGCCAACATCCGCATCCGCAATCGCATCACGCCCGACATCGAGGGCGGCATGACCAGGCACTTCCCGTCGGGCGACGTCATGTCGATCTATGACGCGGCCATGCGCTACCAGTCCGAGGGCCGGTCGCTGGTGGTGATCGCGGGCAAGGAATACGGCACGGGCTCGTCGCGCGACTGGGCGGCCAAGGGCACGCGGCTGCTGGGCGTTCGCGCCGTCATCGCCGAGAGCTATGAGCGCATCCACCGCTCGAATCTGGTTGGGATGGGCGTGGTGCCGCTGCAGTTCAAGGCGGACGGCTGGACCAAGCTGGGTCTGACCGGCGAGGAGATCGTGACGATCCGCGGCCTGTCCGACGTCAACATCGGCAAGCTGCGTCCGCGTCAGGACCTGTGGGTCGAGCTGTTCCGCCCGTCGGACGGCAAGATGGCGCGGTTCCCCGTGCGCTGCCGCATCGATAACCAGACCGAGCTGGATTACTTCAAGGCCGGTGGGGTGATGCCCTACGTTCTGCGGAACCTGGCCGCTTAGCACTGATGTGTCCTCCCTGTTCGCCACTTGGCGAATGGGGAGGAGACGGTCCGCTAAACCCGCATCGCCTCCGCCAAAAGCCGCGCCTCGGCCGCGCGGCTGGAGCCCTTGCGCCAGGCGACGACGATCTCGCGGCTGGGCGCTTCGGCGGCGAAGGATCGGATGACGACACCGGCGTCGTCGGCCAGACCCGCCCGCACCGCCATGGCGGGCAGGAAAGACACGCCCAGGCCCGAGGACACCATCTGCACCAGGGTGTGCAGGCTGGTGGCGGCGAAGACGTCTTCGCCGCGCGGGGCGTCGATGTCGACGGCGGCCAGCGCCTGGTCGCGCAGGCAGTGGCCGTCTTCCAGCAGGATCAGGTCCTCGCCCCTCAGCGCGCCGGGCTGGATGTCGCCGCCGGACGCGAGGGGATGACCGACGGGCGCCGCGGCGAGGATCTCGTCGTCGCCGATGCGGGCGTGGTCGATGCCCGAGGCGGCGTAGGGCAGGGCGATGACGGCGCAGTCCAGCTGACCGGCCTTCAGCCCCGCGATCAGGCGCGAGGTCAGGTCCTCGCGAATGAACAGCCGCAGCGACGGATAGGCCGCCTTCAGGCTGGGCAGGGTCGCGGGCAACAGGAACGGCGCGACGGTCGGGATGATGCCGAGCCGCAGCCGCCCAGACAACGGTCGTCCGGCGTTCTTCGCCGCCTCGACCAGATCCTCGGTGCGGGCCAGCACGTCTTCCGCGCGGGCCACGGCCTCGGTGCCAACGGCGGTCAGCTGCACGGCGCCTCGCGTGCGATCGACGACTGGGGCCCCCAGCACACGCTCCAGTTCCTGAATGCCGGCCGACAAGGCAGGCTGGCTGACGGACGCGGCTTCGGCGGCGCGGCTGAAGGAGCCATGCTCTGCCAGGAGCTTCAGATACTGAAGTTGGCGAAGGGTCGGGAGCATGCACCCGACATAGGCGTGATCTTGGCTGAGCGCCACAAGCATCGAGCAGGCTTATACCCCGCCGCCCGACCACCGCGCACCCCGGCGAAGGCCGGGGTCCAGAGGCGCATTCGCTGGCTGAGGCTGACTCGCCGTGCCCCCTTTCGACTGGCGGTGTCCGTGATCTGGACCCCGGCCTTCGCCGGGGTGCACGGCAGGGGGAGCAAAAGAAGACCCCCGTCCTTTCAGGGAGGACGGGGGTCGTCAGAGCGTCAATCCCGAAGGCTTACGCCGCCAGCTTCTCGGCGTGCAGGGCGCGCTTGGGGATGTCGTAGCGGTCGTTCTCCATGACCTGGGTCCAGGCCTTGATGAAGGTGTTCAGGAACACCTCCTGAGACTGGCCCTCGGCGAAGACCTCGGCGATGGCGCGCAGCTGGGAGTTGGAGCCGAACACCAGGTCGGTGCGGGTCGCGGTCCAGCGGCGTTCGCCGGTGATGCGGTCCGTGCCGACGAAGGTCTCGTCCGAGGTGTCGTCGACCTGTTTCCAGGCCGTCGACATGTCGAGCAGGTTGACGAAGAAGTCGTTCGTCAGCTGGCCCGGGCGGTCGGTGAAGACGCCGTCCCTGGCGTCCTTGTGGTTGATGCCCAGGACGCGCAGGCCGCCGACCAGGGCCGTCATCTGCGGCGCGGTCAGGCCCAGGAGCTGGGCCCGGTCGATCAGCAGTTCCTCGGTCGGGACGTTGAACTTGACCTGCAGATAGTTGCGGAAGCCGTCGGCGCGGGGCTCGAGGACCGCGAAGCTCTCGGCGTCGGTCTGTTCCGCCGTGGCGTCGGTGCGACCCGGCGTGAAGGGGACGACCACGTCGTGGCCGGCGGCCTTGGCCGCCTGCTCGATGCCGACCGAGCCGCCCAGCACGATCAGGTCCGCGATGGAGACGTTCAGGCCGGACCGGGCCTTGATGTCCTCATAGACGGCCAGGACGCGCGACAGCTTCTCGGGCTCGTTGACGTCCCAGCTGCGCTGCGGCTCCAGCCGGATGCGGGCACCGTTGGCGCCGCCGCGGTGATCGGACCCACGCCAGGTGGCGGCCGAGGCCCAGGCCGTACGGACGAGGTCGCCGACCGACAGACCGGAGGCCGCGATGTGGTCCTTCAGCGTCTTGACGTCGGCGTCGGACAGCTTGGGTCCCATGTGGGCCGGGATCGGGTCCTGCCAGATCAGGTCTTCGGCCGGGACTTCCGGTCCGAGGTAGCGGGCCTTGGGGCCCATGTCGCGGTGGCACAGCTTGAACCAGGCGCGCGCGAACTGGTCGGCGAACCAGGCCGGCTCGGCCCGGAACTTCTCCATGATCTTGCGGTACTCGGGGTCGACCTTGAAGGCCATGTCGGCCGTCGTCATCATGGTCGGGACCTTCTTGCCCGGCGTGTGAGCCGCGGGGGCCAGGGTCTCTGCCGGGTTGCCGACCGGTTGCCACTGCTTGGCGCCAGCGGGCGAGCGGACCAGCTCGTACTCGTGGTCCAGCAGCATGTCGAAATAGGACATGTCCCAGGTGACCGGCGTCGGGGTCCAGGCGCCCTCGATGCCCGAGGTGATCGTATGGTCGCCGATGCCGCTCTCGTGGCCCGAGATCCAGCCGAGGCCCTGAAGGGCGATGTCGCCGCCTTCCGGAGCCACGCCGACCTTGGACGCGTCACCCGCGCCGTGGGCCTTGCCGAAGGTGTGGCCACCGGCCGTGAGCGCCGCCGTCTCGACGTCGTCCATGCCCATGCGGGCGAAGGTGATGCGGATGTCGCGCGCGGACTGCAGCGCCTCGGGCACGCCGCCCGGACCTTCCGGGTTGACGTAGATGAGGCCCATCTGGATGGCGGCCAGGGGCTCTTCCAGGGCCATTTCCTTGTCGGGCTGGATGCGCGTCGGCGCGCCTTCGGAGCCGACCCACTCCTCTTCCGTGCCCCAGTAGACGTCCTTTTCCGGCTCCCAGACGTCTGCGCGGCCGCCGCCGAAGCCGAACACCGGGCCGCCCATCGATTCGATGGCGACATTGCCGGTCAGGATGAACAGGTCGGCCCAGCTGATGTTGGCGCCGTATTTCTGCTTGATCGGCCACAAGAGGCGGCGCGCCTTGTCCAGATTGCCGTTGTCCGGCCAGGAGTTCAGCGGGGCGAACCGCTGCTGACCCGAGCTGGAGCCGCCACGACCGTCGCCGGTCCGGTAGGTGCCGGCCGCGTGCCAGGCCATGCGGATGAAGAAGGGGCCGTAGTGGCCATAGTCCGCCGGCCACCAGGGCTGGCTGTCGGTCATCAGGGCGGTCAGGTCGCGCTTCAGGCCTTCGTAGTCGATCGACTTGAACGCCTCGGCGTAGCTGAAGCCGTCGCCCATCGGGTCGCCGGTCTTGCCGTGCTGATGCAGGATGTCGACCGCGAGCGTGTTTGGCCACCAGTCGCGGTTGGTGCGGCCCAGCAGCGCGCGTTTGGCGGCGGCCTTCTTGCTCGGATCAGACAGGGGTGAGTTTTCGCCGTCCATGGTGGCCTCCCAAGGGTCAAAGATTGACCTTCAGACTACGCCTTCGTGCACGACAAGACCAATCGATTAAACTTGGACAGACGATACACGCAGCTTATCGAGAGGGTGTCCAAGGGCGATCAGTCTTGGGCAGCGGGTTCGCCATATTCGATGAAGCGGACGTAGCGCGTCCAGGCCTGCTGCATGACGCCGTGGACGGCGTCGGCGAAGGCTCCGATGCCCGGGCCCTCGACCACGAACTCCATGGACGCGAGCGTGCCCCGGTTCTCGGGCCCGGCCGAGAAGGTCAGGTCGGCCCGGGTGGCTTTGCCGTTCAATGGGCCCAGGGGCGCGTTGAACCGGATCTGGTCGGGGTCGATCGACACCACCGAGCCATGACGGAAGTCGGTGCCGTCGGCCATCCGCTCGCACCAGCATCCGCCGGGCTGAAAGGCCAGGGACAGGTTGGCCGCGTCGCCGGTGTAGCTGTGGGCCGGATCCCACCAGGCGGGAACGTTCTGGACGGCGTCGATGACGTCCGCGCGCGACGCCTCCAGCCCGACGGCGAAGCGGAGGGTGAAGGTGTTGTCGCTGCGGGACACGATCTCGGCGACGGCGGGGGTCGCGCCTGACAGGGCCGCCATCAGAACAAGGGCACCGATCCTCATAGCGATCTCCGTCATCCTCGGACTTGATCCGAGGATCGGACCTTCAGGTCACTGGACGCAGACTAGGACGCGCCGAGCCGCGGTTCAACGATCCAACGCGCGGCGCATCCGATCCTCGGATCAAGTCCGAGGATGACGATTGGGGCAGTTCAAGCCGCGTCGAACGTAAGGGGCGCGCCCCAGAACTGGGCGACCAGGTCCGACTGTGCGCCGGGCCGGCCCGTCGTCAGGAAGGTCCGGCGGCCGGTATCGCCCAGGCCGTATTCCGGATGGCGCTGGAAATAGCGATCCAGGGCGTCGGCCACGGCGCTGGGCTGGTGGATCACCGGCGTGCCGGGCGGCAGGGCTTCGGCGAAGATGTCGGCGACGATCTCGTAGTGGGTGCAGCCCAGGATGGCCTTGTCGGGATGGCGACCGATGCGACGACGCAGGGCGTCGACGTGGTCGCGCACGACGACGGTCAGCTCCTCGGCCGGGGCGCCCAGTTCGATCAGTCCGGCCAGGCCCGGGCAGGGCTCGGAGAAGACCGCGAGGTCCTCGCGCCGCTTGTCGATCTCGATCTCATAGACGCGGCTCATGGCGGTGGCGGCGGTGCAGAAGACGCCGGTGATCTCCAGGGCCTCGATCTTGTCGCCCCCGAAACGTTCACTGCGTTCGGCCTCGAAGCTCCAGGGCAGGCCGGTCGCCGCCTCGATGGTCGGGACGATGATGCCCAGCACATTGACCGCACGGCCGTGCCGGGCCCGCGCCTCGGGCACCCAGGTCTGCTGCAGGCGGCGAAGGGCGATGGCCGAGGCGGTGTTGCAGGCCAGGACGATGACGCTGGCCCCGACCTCGAACAGGCGTTCGCAGCCGGCGCGCGTCAGGTCGACGATCTCCTCGCCGCCGCGACCGCCGTAGGGGGCGTGGGCCTGGTCGGCCAGGTAGATGAAGTCCCTCTGCGAGAACCGCCGGGTCAGTTCGCGGTGGACCGTCAGCCCGCCCACGCCGCTGTCGAATACGCCTATCGCCATACGCAGGGCTGTAGCCTCGGCTTGCCTTGGCGTCCAACGGGTTTAGATGTCGTTCATGCGAAGGTCATGCGAGCCCCACCAGGGTGCCGCGACCCCAGAGAACCAAGAACAGGATGTTCCCATGCAAAGACGCCAGCTCCTTATCGGTGGTGCGAGCCTGATGGCCTTGACCGGATGCGCCAGCGCGGGCGCGATGGGCGGCGGGGCCGCCGCGACCGCCGACGAACTGGCGATCGCCAAGGCGGTGCTGCCGGTGCAGACGCCGCGCGCCGAACTGCTGCAGCCGTGGACCGGCCCGTACGAGGGCGTGCCGCCCTGGCCGTCGGTGACCGCCGACAAGCTGAAGGCCGCCATCATCGAAGGCATCGAGCTGCAGCGCGCCGAGATCGCGGCGATCGCCGGCAACCCCGCGCCCCCGACCTTCGCCAACACCATGGTGCCGATGCAGCTGGCCGGTCAGCCGCTGGACCGGGCGACCTCGATCTTCGGCGTCATGACCCAGAACATCGGCTCGGACGACTACAACGCCGTCGACACCGAGGTGACGCCGCTGCTGTCCGTCGCCGGTGACGAGATCACCTTCAACGAACCGCTGTTCCAGCGCATCAAGACCGTCGCCGACACTGCGCGCGCCGCGGGCCTGACGCCCGAGCAGACCCGCGTGGCCGAGCGCAGCCGCGATGCCTTCATCCGCAACGGCGCGGCGCTGGACGCCGCCGGCAAGGCGGAGCTGGGTCGAATCAACACCGCCCTGGCCAATGCCTTCACCAGCTTCAGCCAGAAGGTCGTCGCCGACGAGAACACCTGGACCCTGATCGCCAATGAGGCCGGAGTGGCGGGTCTGCCCGACTCCAACAAGGCCGCCGCGGCGGGCGCCGCCCGGTCGAGGAACCTGCAGGGCTGGGCCATCGTCAACACCCGCTCCAGCGTCGACCCCTTCCTGACCTTCGCCGACGACCGGGCGCTGCGTCAGCAGGTCTGGACCAAGTTCGTCAACCGGGGCGACAATGGCGACCGCAACGACACCAACGCCCTGATCGCCGAGATTGTGAAGCTGCGGGCCGATCGCGCCCGCCTGCTGGGCTATGGCAACCACGCCGAGTGGCGGATGCAGGACACCATGGCCAGGACCCCGGCGGCGGCCATGGAACTGATGATGCGGGTCTGGGAACCGGCCAAGGCGCGGGTGACCCAGGAGGTCGCCGACATGCGCGAGATCGCCGGGCACGACATCGAGCCGTGGGACTACCTCTACTACGCCGAGAAGGTCCGGAAGGCGAAATACGACCTCGATCAGAACGAGCTGAAGCCCTATTTCGAGCTGAACGCGGTCAAGCGCGGGGCCTTCTACATGGCCGAGCGGCTGTACGGCTTCGACTTCACGCCGGTGCCGGCGGGCAGCGTCCCGGGCTTCCATCCGGACGTCGAGGTGTTCGAGGTCAGGAACAAGTCGGACGGGAGCCACGTCGGCCTGTTCTATTCCGACGACTTCGCCCGCGCGGGCAAGCGGTCGGGGGCCTGGATGACCAGCTATCGCCTGGCCTGGGGCTATGACGGCGGCGGCAACAAGCTGGTGTCGAACAACAACAACTTCACCAAGGCCGAGGCCGGGCAGCCGATCCTGATCTCGCTGGACGACGCCGAGACCCTGTTCCACGAGTTCGGCCACGCTCTGCACTATCTGTCGTACCAGGTCCGCTATCCGGCCCTGGGCAACACGCCGCGCGACTACGTCGAGTATCCGTCCCAGGTGCACGAGCACTGGGTGCTGAGCCGGCCGATCCTGGACGGCTTCATGCGCCACTATCAGACCGGCGAGCCCATGCCCCAGGCGCTGGTGGACAAGGTCGAGGCGGCCGCGACCTTCAACCAGGGCTATGCCACGGTCAGCTATCTGTCGTCGGCCCTGGTCGACATGGACCTGCACACGCGGGCCACGCCGCCGACCGATATCGATGCCTTCGAACGCGAGAGCCTGGCGCGCTACGGCATGCCGAAGGAGATCGTGATGCGGCACCGCCTGCCGCAGTTCAATCACCTGTTCACGTCCGACGCCTATTCGGCCGGCTATTACAGCTATCTGTGGTCCGAGGTCATGGACGCCGACACCTGGGCCTATTTCGAGGAGTCGGGCGACGTGTTCAATCCGGACATCGCCGGTCGGTACAAGTCGATCATCCTGGCGGAGGGCAATTCGTCGGATCGCGGCGAGGCCTATCGCCGGTTCCGGGGACGCAACCCGGACGTGGCGGCCCTGCTGCGCGTGCGGGGGTTCCCGGTCAGCTGAGGTTGGAGTTCGAACCGGTCGGTGAGCGGCGCCAAAGCCGCTCACTGGATCGATCTGTTCAAGCCGTCGCGGTTCAGGCCGCGGCGGCTTTCTGCCGAAGGGGCCGCGCATGCTCGCCCAGGGCGGCGAACAGGGCGCGGGGGTCGATCGGCTTGGCGACATGGCCCTGCATGCCCGCCGCGCGGCACTGTTCGATCTGCTCGGGAAGGACATTCGCGGTCAGGGCCACGATCGGCGTGTCGCGCTCGGGTCCGGGAGACGAGCGGATGGCGCGGGCGGCCGAGGGGCCGTCCATCACCGGCATCTGCATGTCCATGAGGACCAGGTCGTAGTCGCCGGCCCGCGCCGCCGCGATGGCCTCCATCCCGTTCTCGACCATGTCGAGATCGAGATCGAGGGGCGCGATCAAGGCGGCGATCAGGGCGCGGTTGGCCGGGTTGTCCTCGGCGAGGAGCACCCGGAGCCGGCGTTCTGGGCCGACGTCGGGTCCTGTGATCGGGTGGGTCTCGACGGCTGCGGCGACCGCCAGCGGCACCCGGAACCAGAAGGTCGATCCGCTGCGGCCGTCGCTGTCCGCCCCGATCTCGCCGCCCATCATCCCGATCAGCCGCCGCGAGATGGCCAGGCCCAGGCCCGTGCCGCCGAACCTGCGCGAGACCGAGCCGTCCGCCTGGGTGAAGCGATCGAACATCTGCTCGATCTGGGCGGGATCCAGCCCGACCCCGGTGTCGCGAACGAAGGCCTCCAGAACGGCGCGGCCATCGGTCGTCGGTCGAACGTCCAGCCGGACCTGAACGGACCCCTCTTCCGTGAACTTCACCGCGTTCGACACCAGGTTGAGCAACACCTGGCGCAGGCGCGCCGCGTCGCCGGTCAACCACGAGCCGGCCGGGGCCTCGCAACTCAGGTCCAGCCCCTTGTCGTCGGCCTGGCCTCCCAGTAGCGCCACGACGCCCTGGCCCAGCTCGGCGACGGAAAAGGCCTCCGGGGCGAGGCTCAGCGCCCCGGCTTCCAGCTTGGAGAAGTCGAGGATGTCGTTGACCACGGCCAGCAGGGTCTCGCCGGCGCTTCGAATCAGATCGAGATGACCCCGGTCGGCCTCCGACAATCCGCCGTCGCGGCCGATCAGGCGCGAGAAGCCGAGAATGCTGGTCAGGGGGGTCCGCAGTTCGTGGCTCATGTTCGCCAGGAATTCGCTCTTGGCCGATGACGCGGCCTCGGCTTCCTGGCGCGCCAGGACGAGGGCGGCCTGGGCTTCCTTGCGCGCGGTGATGTCGCGAACGACATCGACGATCTCGGTCAGTTCGCCCGCGCCGTTCAGCACGAGACGCGGGTTGGCCTCCAGCCAGACGAAGTGCCCGTCCTTGTGACGGCAGCGGTACTCGTAACCGGTCGGACTGATCAGCTCGCCACGGGCGATGCGGTCCCTGAGGATGGCGCGGATGCGCGTGACGTCTTCCTCGGCGACCATTTCCGCCGGGTTCATGCCGACGATCTCGCTCGGCGAGTAGCCGAGCACGGCGCGCGAGGCCGGCGAGGCGTAGGTGATGCCCGCGTCCATCCGGCTGCGAACCACCATGTCGGAGGTGTGTTCGGCCACGAAGCGGAAGGCCCGCTCGCTTTCGAACAACTCGCGGTCGTCGACGTGGTCGCTGACGTCGACCGACATGCCGAAGACCCAGCGCCGCCCCTCGGCGTCGGGCGGTTGTCGCTGGCCCCAGTTGACGACGTCACGATACTCGCCGGACGGTCGCACGATCCGGTAGCGGATCTGGACCTTCTCGTCGGTCTCGAACATTCGCCGCCAGGATCGACCGACGAGGTTCGTATCGTCGGGGTGATAGAGACGGAAGATCTGGTCTCGGGTCGGAACGCCCGCAGCGGGATCGAGACCGGCGATCTCGTACATGCCCGGCGACCACCAGGTCGTCTTCGGATCGAGCACCCGCCACCAGCCCACACCCAGCCCTTTCAGGCCGGCCAGAGCGATGGCGAGCGAGTCTCGATCGCTGGTTTCGATCGTCATGGGCATCCCTTGAACGAAGGGCGCACCGTGAACGACAATGGCTTCCAAGCCGTGAACGCGGTTCGATCAGCCGTAGATGACAGGAACCATGGCCAGAATCCTGCCGCCGCGGGCGCGCGCATAATCATCGCGGCGCACGGTGGGCAGAAGGCGAATGGCCTCGGCGCGGAAACGGACGCGGCACTGATGCTCGGCCAGCGGGCCGCCGCCGCGGCAGGCCTGGCGCGACGCGGCATCGACGCGCGCGTCAAAGGCGTTGGCCCCCTGAACGGACGCGAGATCGAGGTCGCCGAAGGGGATGCGGTAGTCCTGGGCGGAAGCGGCACCGGCCAGCAGTGCCAGGGCGGAAACGGCGATGGCGAGGGTTTTCATGGCGGAACGTCCTTGGCTGGGATCGCAGGGAGGCGAACGCGGGCCGTATGACGGTGTTCGATGACAGGGCCGGAAGGCTTCCGTGACCGCGTGGTGAACTCTTCCCTAATCTTCGTTCATGATTGGCAATCCTTGCCCTCAGTGCGGCAAATGACGGATGATCCGTGTTCGTCGCTGTGAGCAGTCAGCCGCTGTTCCTCAGACCCGCCGCGATGCCGTTGATGGCCAGAAGGATGCCCTCGCGCACGCGGGGGTCGTCGTCGCCGGCCCGCCTGCGCCGGATCAGCTCGATCTGGACGTGGTTCAAGGGCTCGACATAGGGCATCCGCATGCGGATCAGCCGGTCGAGCTCGGGCTGGCCGCCCAGCAGCGCCGTCTGGCCCGTGATCGACAGGACGGCCGCATGGGTCCGGTCCCATTCCGCCTGGATGGCACCGAAGACCCGCGCGGCCAGAGCCTGATCCTCGACCAGGGAGGCGTAGCGGCGGGCAATGGTCATGTCCGCCTTGGCCATGATCATCTCCATGTTCTGAACGAGGGTCCGGAAGAAGGGCCAGTCGACGGCCATGGCCCGAAGTTCCTCGTGATCCGCGCCTTCGCAGGCCGAGCCGAAGCCGAACCAGCCCGGCAGCATGACCCGGCTCTGGGACCAGCTGAGCACCCACGGAATGGCCCTGAGATCCTCGATCGCGGTGGACGCCGTTCGCGACGTGGGCCGCGAGCCGATCTTCAGCTCGGCGATCTCGTTGATCGGGGTGGCCGCGCGGAAGTAGTCGACGAAGCCCGGCGTCTCGTAGACCACGGAGCGATAGGCGGCCATGGAAGCCCGCGACAGAGCCGCCGCCGTGGGTCCGTGGCGCTCCGACATACGCTCGTCCGGCGGCGGGGTGAGGGAGGCGATCAGGGTTCCGGCCGTCAGGGCGTCGAGATTGCGCCGGGCCACGTCGGGTTCGCCGTATTTGTTGGCGATGACCTCGCCCTGTTCGGTGATGCGGATGCGACCGGCGACGGTGCCCGTCGGCTGCGAGATCACGCCGGCGAAGCTGGACCCGCCGCCCCGACCCACGGCCCCACCACGGCCATGGAACAGCTGAAGCCGCAGACCCACCGCCTGGGTGACCGAGAGCAGGCCGCGCGAGGCCTCGTGCAACTCCCAGGTCGAGGTCAGGTAGGAGCCGTCCTTGTTGGAGTCGGAGTAGCCGATCATGACCTCCTGCACGCCCCGTGCCCGGGCGACGGCGAGGGCCGACGGTTCGCGAAGCAGGCGTTCCAGCGTCGGTCGGGCGGCGCGCAGATCGTCGATGGTCTCGAACAGGGGGGCGGCCTGGATCGGGCAGGCGCCGGGGTCCTCGGGCCGGTAGAGGCCGACGTCCTTGAGCAGCAGATAGACTTCCAGCAGGTCCGAGGCCGCGTCGGTCTTGGACACGATGTGGGTGCGGATGGCGTCGGGACCGAACCGCGCGATGGCTTCGGCCGCGGCCTGAAGGATCGCGCGTTCCTTCAGGGTCTCAGGCGCGTAGTCGGCGTAGGGGCTGAACAGGGGCCGGGGGGTCTGGAGCTCGGCGGCCAGGACGGCTAGCCGCGCCTCCTCGTCCAGCGCCGCATAGTCCGCGCAGACGCCCGCGACCCGCAGAAGGTCTGCGACCACGCGCGCGTGGACGTCGGAGTTCTGGCGCAGGTCCAGGGTCGCCATGTGGAAGCCGAAGACATCGACGGTCGCGATCAGCCGGGCGAGACCGTCATCGGCGAAGACGTCGCCGTGGCTCGCGACCAGGCTGTCGTGCAGCACGCTCAGATCCGCGCGGAACTGCGACGGGCCGTCATAGGGCGGAGCGGCGAACGGGGCGGGGCGCGGCGCGGCCTCGCCGGTCAGGATCAGATGAGTCTCCGAAAGCCGGGCATAGATCTGGCTGAGCGCGCGTCGATACGGTTCGTCGGCCCTGTGGGGCGAGGCGTCGCCCGAGCCGGCGGCCAGGGCCTCCAGCTCCGGACTGACACGCGCCAGGGAGCCGGACAGGCTGAGTTCGGCGCCCAGGGTGTTCACCGCCTCGAGGTAATGCCGAAGGACCGCCCTGGCCGGGGTGGCGAAGGCGGCGCGCAAGGCCCCCGCGTCGACATTGGGATTGCCGTCGCGGTCGCCGCCGACCCAGGCCCCGATCCGCACGAAGGGCTTGAGCTCCGGCGCGTTCAGGCGACGTCGCCAGTCGATCAGCTGTTCCGGCGCGACCTTCAGGAACACCCGCTCCAGGAAGGAGACCACGGTGTCGATCTCGTCCTGGACCACAAGGCCGGTGGTGCGGACCAGCCGGGTGGCCCACAGGATCACCGCCTGCCGCCGCAAGCCCGACCTCAGCACCTCGGGCGCGCAGGCCAGGTCGTCGCGGTCGCAGCCATCCAGCAGGTCGGACACGGCGGCGATGCGGTCGATGACGCTCTTGCGCCTCACTTCCGACGGATGGGCGGTCAGGACTGGAGAGATCAGGGCATCGGACAACAGGGCGCGGACGTCGTCGGTCGAACGTCCTGCCGCCTCCAGCCGGGCGAGGGCCCCCTCCGGCGTATCGGCCCGCGCGCCCTCGGCCGTCTGGCTCCGGGCGCGGCGCTTGCCGGCGCGGTCCTCGGCGACATTGGCCAGGAGGGAGAAGACGGCGAACCCGTGCGCCAGCCCCACGGCGTCATCCAGCGACAGGTCCGAGAGCAGGCGCTCCAGTTCGGCCGATCCCCGGGCCCCGGCATGGCGGTGATAGCCGACAGAGGCGACGCGGACCGCCTCGATCCGGTCATAGAGACCCTGGCCACCTTCGTCGCGAATGATCTCGCCCAGGAGACCGCCGAGCAGCCGCACCTCCTCGCGCAGGCGATTGTCGGCGACAGGCAGGGTGGCGGGCATGGGCAGTCTCGCGCGGCCAAGGAGAGATCCGAACACTGCGACAAAGACGAGCTCGCCGCGAGGCCGGAAACACGAGTTGTTCGTGTCACCAGAAAATGGTATCGAAATCCAGATGAGGGGTCGGCATTCCAGGACGCTGGTCGCGATCTTCGCCGAACCTGTCCGCGCCAATGTGCTGTGGTCCGACGTCGAGGCGCTGTTCAAGGCGGCCGGGGCGGACGTCAGCGAGGGACGCGGTTCTCGCGTTCGCGTCAGTCTGAACGGCGTGGACGCTGTCTTCCACCGTCCCCATCCCCAGAAGGAGACGGACAAGGGCGCGCTGAAGTCGGTGCGCCGGTTCCTGACGGAGGCGGGCTTCGCGCCCGATGCCAAACCATGACGACCATGACCCACGACGGCTATCTGGCCACCATCGAGCTGGATGAGGACGCCGGTCTGTTCCACGGCGAGGTGGTGAACACGCGCGACGTGCTGACCTTTCAGGGGCGTACGCCGGCCGAACTGAAGGCGGCCTTCGCCGATACCATCGCCGACTACGCCGAGTGGTGCCAAGCGCGCGGCAAGACGCCAGAGCGGCCCTTCTCCGGTACGTTTTCGGTCCGTGTGAAGCCCGAGGTTCACCGTCGGGCGGCGGCGGCGGCGGCGCGCGAGGGCAAGAGCCTGAACGGCTATGTCGCCGAGGTGCTGGATCGGGTCGCCGGTTGAATGTCACCACAAAGTTGATTTAGCCCGGCGTTTCCGCCATACACCGCCGCTTCCGACGCAAGTGAACCTTCGCGTCTCCACCATCACGACCCCCGACAGCTCGGGACGAGGATGGCGAGAACCCTCCGCCGACGTGATCGTTGCCGGGGGCCGTTGTCGTATGGGGCCGTCTTGGGGACCTTCGTCGTCAACGAGGTTTGTATGTTCGAGGCTCTGAACGAGCGGCTGACAGGCGTCTTCGACCGGATCACCGGGCGCGGCGCCCTGTCCGAAAAGGACGTGGCCGAGGCGATGCGCGAGGTGCGCGTGGCCCTGCTGGAGGCCGACGTCGCCCTGCCGGTCGTCAAGGACTTCATCGCCTTCGCCACCGAGCGCGCCACGGGCGAAGAGGTCATCCGCTCGGTCAAGCCGGCCGACCAGGTCATCAAGATCGTCTACGACGGCCTGATCGAAATGCTGGGCGGCGAGGAGCCGGTCCCGCTGAACACCAACGCCACGCCGCCGGCGGTGGTGCTGATGGCGGGCCTGCAGGGGTCGGGCAAGACGACCACTTCGGCCAAGCTGGCGCTGCGCCTGACCAAGTTCGATCGCAAGAAGGTCATGCTTGCATCCCTCGATACGCGACGTCCGGCGGCGATGGAACAGCTGGCCCAGCTGGGCAAGCAGATCGAGGTCGCGACCCTGCCGATCGTTGCGGGCGAAAGCGCGGTGCAGATCACGCGGCGCGCGCTGCAGTCGGCCAAGCTTCAGGGCTTCGACGTCCTGATCCTCGACACCGCCGGGCGGATCACGCTGGACGAGGCGTTGATGAACGAGGTGGCCGAGGTCGCCTCCATCGCCAAGCCGGTCGAGACCCTGCTGGTCGCCGACAGCCTGACCGGTCAGGACGCGGTTCGGACCACGGCGGCGTTCCATGAGCGTCTGCCGCTGACGGGTCTGGTCCTGACCCGCGCCGACGGCGACGGGCGCGGCGGGGCCATGCTGTCGATGCGGGCGGTCACCGGCCTGCCGATCAAATATCTGGGTGCGGGCGAGAAGGTCGATGCGCTGGACGTGTTCGACGCGCGGCGCGTCGCCGGCCGCATCCTGGGCCAGGGGGACATCGTCGCCCTGGTCGAGAAGGCCGCCGGGGAGCTGGACCAGGCCAAGGCCGAGGCCATGGCCAAGAAGCTGGCCAAGGGGCAGTTCGACCTGAACGACCTGGCCGCCCAGCTGCAGCAGATGAAGAAGATGGGCGGGCTTCAGGGCATCATGGGCCTGATGCCCGGCGTGGCCAAGATGAAGGCCCAGATGGCCGACGCCAACATCGACGACCGCATGATCCTGCGTCAGGAGGCGATCATCTCGTCCATGACCAAGATCGAGCGCAAGAAGCCCGATCTGTTGAACGCGTCGCGCAAGAAGCGCATCGCCGCCGGCGCGGGCGTCGAGGTGCAGGACATCAACCGCCTGCTGAAACAGCACCGCCAGATGGCCGACATGGTCAAGTCCCTGGCCAAGGGCGGGCGCGGCAACATGCAGAAGATGGCCGCCATGATGGGCGGCATGGGCATGGGGGGCGGCCCCGGTGGCGGCGGCCCCGACATCAACCGGCTCAAGGCCATGGGCGGCGGACGCATGCCCGAGCCGACCGAACAAGAGATGAAAGCCCTCCAGGACCGGCTCTCCGGCCTGGGTGGCGGACAAATGCCGGGAGGCCTTCCAGGCCTGCCGGGCCTCCCCAAGAAACCGAACTGATTTCCTAGAAAGAGACTGACAATGCTGAAGATTCGTCTGGCCCGCGGTGGCGCCAAGAAGCGCCCCTACTATTACATCGTGATCGCCGACAGCCACTCTCCGCGCGACGGCAAGTTCCTGGAGCGGGTGGGCACCTACAACCCGATGCTGCCCAAGGACGGCGACAAGCCGCGCGTGACCCTGAAGTCGGACCGCATCGCCGAGTGGCTGGGCAAGGGCGCCCAGCCGACGGACCGCGTCGCCCGCTTCCTGTCCCAGGACGAGGCCCTGGCCGGCAAGGTCAAGTGGACGCAAGGCCAGAACCTGAAGAAGGGCGAGCCGGGCAAGAAGGCCCAGGAACGCGCCGCCGAGCGCGCCCAGCGTGAAGCCGACCGCGCCGAGGCCGAAGCGGCCGCCAAGGTCGAGGCCGCCGAAGCCGCCCAGCGCGCCAAGGAAGAGGCAGCCGCGGCCGCCGAAGCCGCCAAGAACGCGCCGCCGGTCGAGGAAGCTCCGGCTGAAGAGACCGTCGCGGAAGAGGCCGCTCCGGCCGAGGAAGCCGCTGCTGAAGGGGCTGCTCCGGAAGCCGCCGCCGAGGAGGCCCCGGCCGCCGAAGCTGCTGCGGAAGAGGCCCCGGCCGCCGAGGAAGAGAAGACCGAGGCCTGATCCGCCTCGATCCTGCTATGTGAAGCGAGGGCGGTGTCTAATGACACCGCCCTTTTGCTGTCGGAGCCCGTGATGACGGATCAAAAACTCATCCTCGTCGGCCACGTCGCCGGGGCGTTCGGGGTCAAGGGCGAGGTGCGGATCACCACCTATACGGCCGATCCCATGGCGCTGACGGCCTATGGCCCGCTGCTGCGCGCCGACGGCGGCCATGCCCTGACGCTGGGGGCTGCGCGCGTCACCAAGGACGGCCTTGTGGCCCGGGTTAAGGAGGTCGCCACCAAGGAAGAGGCCGACGCCCTGCGCAATCTGAAGCTCCACGTCCCTCGCGAGGCCCTGCCGCAGCCGGACGAGGACGAGTTCTATCTGACCGATCTGGTCGGGCTGGCGGCGCGCGACGGGTCGGGCCAGGTGCTGGGCGCGGTCAAGGCGGTCCAGAATTTCGGGGCCGACGACATGCTGGAGATCGCCCCGGCACAGGGCGGGCCGACGTGGTATCTGCCCTTCACCCGCGAAGCCGTGCCCGAACTGCATATCGCCGACGGCTGGCTGCTGGCCGTGCGGCCGGTCGAGGTCGGAGAGCGCGAACCCGACTGAGGCGTCAGTCGGTGGTGTCGTCCACCGGGGCGTTCGGCCCGTTCTTCTTGATCGAGTCGATCGCGTTCTGGGCCGAGGCCTTGGACGCATAGCCCTCGGTCGAGAACATGGTCTCGGAATTGTACTTGAACCGGACCCGGAACTCTCCGGCCTTGTCCTTGTAGATTTCGAACTTGTGGGCCACGCGGCGCCTCCCTGGTTGCAAGCCGGATAAGGCCAAGCTGAGTGGGATCAGGTCAACCGGCCGCGTGTCGACCAGCGGACACTTGCGCGTGAGCGGACGGCCCCTGCATCAGCCTCTAATCGCAACCGAGACTGTATCCCATGGCCGACCTGACCGCGTTTCCGATCACCCGCCAGTATCCGGCGAAACACCCCGAGCGGCTCCAGCTGTATTCGTTCGCCACCCCCAACGGGGTGAAGGCGTCGATCATACTGGAGGAGATCGGCCTGCCCTATGAGGTCCATCTGGTGGACATCATGCAGAACCAGACCTGGACGCCCGACTATCTGTCGCTGAACCCCAACGGCAAGATCCCGGCGATCCTGGATCCTGATGGTCCGGGCGGACAGCCGCTGGCCCTGTGGGAGTCCGGGGCGATCCTGACCTATCTCGCGGAAAAGACCGGCAAGCTGATCCCGACCGATCCGGCGGGACGCTACGAGACCCTGCAGTGGGTGTTCTGGCAGATGGCGGCGCTGGGACCGATGACCGGCCAGATGGGCTTCTTCCACAAGTTCGCCGGCAAGGACTGGGAGGACAAGCGGCCGCGCGACCGCTTCGTCACCGAGGTCAAGCGCCTGCTGGGCGTGCTGGAAGGCCGACTGGCGGACCGGCCCTTCGTCATGGGCGAGGACTTCACCATCGCTGACGTCAGCCTGATCGGCTGGGTCCGCGCCATCCCTGAGTTCTACGGTGCCGCCGATCTGGTTGACTGGGCGTCGTTGAAGGCGGTGCCGGAATGGGTGGCGCGGTGCGAAGCAAGGCCGGGGGTGGCGCGAGGGCTGACCATACCGGCGCGTCCCTGAGCCTGTGATCACCGGTGAACACCGCCGAGACCGCAGATCGCCGAAAAGCGTGAACTGCAAATCTCGGCGGCCGTGAACCGCCGTTACCGCCAAAATATCGGCCGATACCGCCGATACCGCAGATCAGCCCTCCTCGCCGTCCGGCAGGCCCATCATGTGGAAGCCGGCGTCGACGTGGATGATCTCGCCGGTGGTCGACAGGCCGAGGTCCGAGCACAGCCACAGGGCGCAGCCGGCGACGCCTTCCATCGAGGTGTCCTCCTTCATCGCCGACATGGCGCGGCCCTGGGCGATCATGCCCCGGCCGCCTGAGATGCCGGCCAGCGACAGGGTGCGCATGGCACCGGCCGAGATGGCGTTGACGCGGATGCCCTTGGGACCCAGGTCGCGGGCGATGTAGCGGGTCGCGGCCTCCAGCGCGGCCTTGGCCACGCCCATGGTATTGTAGTTCGGTATGGCGCGCTCGGACCCCAGATAGGTCATGGTCACCAGGGACCCGCCGTTCGGCATCAGTTTCGACGCGCGCTTGGCCACGTCGACGAAGCTGAAGGCCGAGATGTTCAGGGCCAGCAGGAAGCTGTCCCTCGAGGTGTTGTCGACGAAGGAGCCTTTCAGCTCGTCCTTGTTGGCGAAGGCGACCGAATGGACGACGAAGTCGATGGTGCCGAAGGTCTTTTCCAGCTCCGCGAAGGCGGCGTCCATTGAGGCGTCGTCGGTGACGTCGGCCTGGATCAGGGCCTTGGCGCCGACGCTCTCGGCCAGCGGCCGCACCCGGCGTTCGAGCCCCTCGCCGAGGTAGGTGAAGGCGAGCTCCGCGCCTTGGGCCGCCAGCTGGGAGGCGATGCCCCAGGCGATCGAATTCGAGTTCGCGACCCCCATGATGAGGCCCTTCTTGCCCTTCATGAGTTCGCCCGTGGGCATGGTCCAGCCGCTCTCGCTCGCCATCGTGTCGTCTCCGTATTGGCGGGCGTCCGGTGTCGGATCAGCCCAGCTGTTCGTCCTTGGGGGGAGGGTTAGCAGGGGCCGACGGACGCTGCAAAGGCCGGCCGCCGAGCCGCTCGATCAGCAGCATGAGCGGCGTCGAGGTCACGCCGTGGACGACGATGGACGTCAGGATGATGAAGCCGGTGATGGCCCACAGGCGCTCGGAATCGCCGAACTCTCCGTGGTTAAGCCCGTAGGCGAGATAGTAGACCGATCCCAGACCACGGATGCCCAGATAGGCCAGCAGCACCTTGTCCCGCCTGGGAAGGTCGATGCCGACCAGCGACAGATATCCGAACACCGGACGGACGATGAACAGGATCGCGAGGGCGATGCCGACGTCGGTCCAGGTCAGGGCGTCGAGCAGACCGTTGGCGAGCGCCCCGCCGAACAGGACCAAGAGCAGCATCATGAGCAGACGTTCGATCTGCTCGGCGAAGTCGTGCATCTCCGCGTGGAAGTCGTCCTCGCGCTCCGAGGCCCGAATGGTCAGGGCGCAGACGAAGACGGCGAGGAAGCCGTAGCCATGGACCACCTCGGTCGCCGCATAGGCGATGAAGGTCGCCCCGATCGCCACCAGGCCATCGGCGTGGCGCGAGATGCCCTGGCGATGGGCGCGGAAGATCAGCCAGCCCATGGCCTTGCCGACCGCCCAGCCCATGACGCCGCCGGCCAGCAGCTTCCAGCCCACATCGATGGCCAGCCACTGGCCCAGGCCCTGTCCGGCCCAGGCCGCGGCTCCGCTCAGCGAGACCAGAATGGCCAGGTTGACGAAGGGAAAGGCCAGGGCGTCGTTCAGGCCCGCCTCGGCGGTCAGGTTGAAGCGCACCTCATTGTCCTCGCCCGACCGGGGCGGGCCGGTCTGGACGTCCGACGCCAGCACCGGGTCCGTCGGGGCCATCGCCGCGCCCAGCAGAAGGGCCATGGCCAGGCTGAAGCCCAGTCCCGCGACGCCCAGCCAGGCAGTGGCGGCGACGGTCAGCGGCATGGCGATGGCCAACAGCCGCCAGGTCGGGGCCCAGCCCTTCCAACTGACGGGCCGGTCCAGCTTCAGTCCCGCCCCCATCAGCCAGGTCGGGGCCCAGCCCTTCCAACTGACGGGCCGGTCCAGCTTCAGTCCCGCCCCCATCAGCGAGATGATGACCACCAGCTCGGTCAAACGCTCGGTCAGGGTGTCCCAGGTTCGGGGATCGGGATTGAAGGACAGGATGTCGAAGCTGAAGATGCCGGCCCCCAGGCCGACGCAGATCATGGCCAGCGACAGCGGCAGCCGGCTCAGCCCCTTGGGAGCCCAGGAGACGAGCAGAACCACCGCGCCGAGGCCGAGCAGGAACAGGATGTAAGGGTTGGGTGTCAGAAGGAGTGTGTCCAGAAAAGTCGCTCCGCCCTCGTGTCGTCATCCAGCCTGAAGCCATAACCTGAGCCGCTTTTCCGAGCTCCGCCCTCGAGTCTTCGAAGAGAGCGCTGCAATGGCGTCCTGTAAGGCTTGAAGCCGAGCATTGTTTCGCGTTCGCGGGTCAAAAGCGCTCCCGGCTCTGATCGACGTCGCTGACCGTCGGCAGACAACGACCTTACATTGCCGCCCGCCGAGCCGCACGCAGCGTCTGCAGTCCAAGTTCGAGGCAGACGGCGGGCCATTGATGTGTTTCCATTGTGCCATGGACGTCGCGCGTTTTCGCGGTGGCGGCCTGAGAACGGACATTCCCAACCCTGCCGACGCGAGGGGCTCCATGACATCCGGTCCAACCGCCAATCGTATCCTCCGCAGCTTCGCCCTGATCGCCGCTCCCTTTGTCGTGCAGTGCGCGCCGGAAACGGTCCGCGAGCAAGGCCCCGCAGCCCCCACCTCGCTGATCGAGGCCACGGGACGGGCACAGGTCGACAGTCTCTGCTCCTCCTGTCACGGCGTAAGCCACATCACCATGAGCACCGGCTATACGCGTGAGCACTGGGATGCACTGGTGTCCGGGATGGTGGAGCTGAGCCCGGCAGATAGAGAGACCGTGCTGGACTATCTGAGCACTCACTACCCGCCGTCCGGCAGTCCGCGTCCGGCCCGCATCGTCGATGGACCGCTTCGAGTGTCCTTTCAGGCCTGGCGCACTCGCCAGCTGGGCCAACGCCCGCGCGATCCGGTGCAAGCTCCAGACGGATCGATCTGGTATGTCGGCCAGCAGGGCAATACGATCGGGCAGATCGATCCGCGCACCAGTGAGGTACGTGAATGGCCTCTGCCGGCAGAGGCTCTTCCTCACAGCGTCAATATCGATGCTCAAGGCGGCGTTTGGTACATGGGCAACGGCAACGGCACGATCGGCCGGTTCGATCCGGCCACCGGCCAAGCCCGCGAATATCCTATGCCGGATCCGGACGCGCGCGATCCCCACACCGCAGAATTCGATGCGAACGGCATCATGTGGTTCACGCTGCAGCGCAGCAACATGATCGGCCGCTTCGACCCGCGCACCGGAGACATTCGTCTGGTCACTGTCGAACGCGAAGGCGCTCGGCCATACGGCATCAAGGTCGCGTCGGACGGCACACTCTGGATCGCATGCAACGGCAGCAACTGCCTTATCCGCATGGATCCCCGGACCATGGCCCTTACGGAAATCGACCTGCCTGGTGACGATACAACGGTTCGGCGGCTCGACATCAGCAGTGATGGACGGATCTGGTATGTGAACTCAGGCCGAGGACGCCTGGGGGTCTACGATCCCGGCACGGGCCAAACCCGCGAGTGGGACAGCCCGAGCGGGCCGGAGTCTCACCCCTACGCCATAGCGGTCATCGACGACATCGTCTGGTACAGCGAAAGCGGGGTGCGCCCTGATCCGTTGGTCAGGTTCGACCCGCGAACAGAGACGTTCCAAAGCAGGCCAATCCAGGCGGGACAGCTCCGAGGCGGCATCGTGCGCCACATGCGCGCGACGCGCGACGGAAATCTGTTGATGCACCAGGGCAGCGCCAACAGCGTCATCCTGGCGACGCTCCCGCGCGCAGGCTAGACCTTCGAGAAGATCACCGTCCCGTTGGTGCCGCCGAACCCGAAGGAGTTGGACATTACGGTGGTCAGTTCTCCGTCCTTGCGCTCGCGCAGGATCGGCATGCCCTCGAACTCGGGGTCCAGGTTTTCGATGTGAGCGCTTTCGGCCGCGAAGCCGTGCTCGAGCATCAGCAGCGAATAGATCGCCTCCTGCGCCCCGGCAGCGCCGAGCGAGTGACCGGTCAGGGACTTGGTCGAGGAGATCAGCGGCATGTCGGTGCCGAACACGTTCCTGACCGCGCCCATTTCCTTGAGGTCGCCCACGGGCGTCGAGGTGCCGTGGGGGTTCAGATAGTCGATGCGGCGACCGCCGGCCTGGGCCATGGCGATCTTCATGCATCGCTCGGCGCCCTCGCCGGAGGGGGCGACCATGTCGTAGCCGTCGGAGTTGGCGCCGTAGCCCACGACCTCGGCGTAGATTTTCGCGCCGCGCGCCTTGGCCCGCTCGTATTCCTCCAGCACCACGATGCCCGCGCCGCCGGCGATGACGAAGCCGTCGCGGTCCTTGTCATAGGCGCGGCTGGCGACGGACGGGGTCGCGTTGAAGTTGGATGACATGGCGCCCATGGCGTCGAACATGTTGGACATGGACCAGTCGATGTCCTCGCAGCCGCCGGCGAAGACCACATCCTGCTTTCCCCACTGGATCTGTTCGGCGCCCGCGCCGATGCAGTGGGCGCTGGTCGCGCAGGCCGAGGAGATCGAATAGTTGATGCCGCGCAGCTCGAACCAGGTGGCGAGCACCGCCGAGGGACCGCTGGCCATGGCCTTGGGCACGGCGAAGGGCCCGATCCGCTTGGGCGAGCCCTTTTCGATGGTGGTCTGGGCCGCCTGCAGGATGACCTGGGTCGAAGGCCCACCCTCGCCGACGATCAGGCCGATGCGGTCGTCCTTGATCTCGTCCGGCGTCATGCCGGAATCCTTCAGCGCCTCCTCGAAGGCGATGTGGCCCCAGGCGGTGCCGTTGGCCAGGAAGCGCGCGGCGCGGCGATCGACCAGCGGGGCCCAGTCCTCGGCCGACACGCCCAGCGACGGCGGTGCCCAGACCTGGCTGCGGAAGCCGTGGGTGATGTGATCGGGCGCGGCGACAACGCCCGATCGGGCCGAGCGCAGCGATGCGGTCACCTCTTCGGCACCGGTGCCGATGGAGGAGACGATGCCCAGACCCGTGACGACGACACGCCGCATGCAGTTTCCTTCTCTTTAGCCTTGGTCCGCGTTGATCGCGGTTATCGTGACGTCTTCAGCCGCCGGACGGCTTTTCGCCCGGCTGGAACAGGCCGACGCGCATGTCGGTCGCCGTATAGATAGGCACGCCGTCGGCTTCCAGAACCCCGTCGGCGATGCCCATGACCAGGCGGCGGTTGATGACCCGCTTGAGCGTGATCTTGTAGGTGACCCTCTTGATGTCCGGGGTGACCTGGCCGGTGAACTTGACCTCGCCGACACCCAGCGCGCGGCCACGGCCCGGTCCGCCGATCCAGCCGAGGTAGAAGCCGACCAGCTGCCACATGGCGTCCAGACCCAGACAGCCGGGCATGACGGGGTCACCGATGAAGTGGCAGCCGAAGAACCAGAGGTCCGGATGAATATCCAGCTCGGCCTCCATATAGCCCTTGCCGTGTTCGCCGCCGTCGCCGCTGATCTGGGTGATGCGGTCGAACATCAGCATCGGCGGGGCCGGCAGCTGGGCATTGCCCGGTCCGAACAGCTCGCCCCGTCCCGAGGCCAGGAGGGCGGCATGGTCGAACGACGAGGGGTATTGCGACTGGCTCAAAAGGATCGGCTCCCGAGGTGTGGCGGCGGGGTGACACGACACGGGCGGGGGGTCAATGGCGCGATGTCTTCTCCCTCCCCCTGCGGGGGAGGGTGGTCGGAGCGAAGCGAAGACCGGGTGGGGACGGCCGGGCGAGCCCGACTCAGACATCCCCTGCGTATTGCCTTGCCGCCCCCAACCCCGTCGCTGCGCGACGACCCTCCCCCCGAGGGGGAGGGAGAGGCGTCACCTCGCCTCGCCCGCCGGCCTCGCCGCGTCGCACAGGGCGGCGTCGGATGCGCCGAAGACCGCATCCGCCTTGACCCAGCCGCGCAGCTTGTCGGCGCGCACGCGGCACCAGCCGTCCTCGCAGTCGTCGAGCGCGATCAGGGAGCGGGGGCTGAAGCGGGCCTTGATGGCCGCTTCGTCGTCGGGACGGGTGCGGATCGGGACTTCGGCCGTGGTCGCGTTGAAGGCCCCGCGACGGCCGGAGGCGACGCTGCGGTGAATCCAGGCGACGGCCCCTTCGGGATCGCAGATCTTTCGCCACTCGCGCGTCTCGGCGATGACCTGAACCGGCAGGCCGGCGGCGCGGTATTCCCACAGGATGCGGTAGTCGAGGCCCGGACCCTGTCGCGCCCGCACTTCGGACGACTTCAGCGAGACCCAGCGGGGGACCTCGAGCCCGGTCGGGGTCGGACGGCCGTCGGGCATGGTCGCCGCCGCGCCGACGAGCAGGCCCAGCGACGCGGCGGCGACGATCGTGACGATCCGGCGCGACAGGCTTTGGAGACGGGGATGAGACTTGCTAGACACCGGCGTCGGCCGCTCGCGGTAAATCCAAGGGTCCTATGTCCAGCACTCGGCTTAAGGTCGTCTTAACCAGAAGGCTGCCCGACGCGGTCGAGACGCGCATGCGCGAGCTGTTCGACGCCGAGCTGAACCTGAAGGACATCCCGATGGACCGCGCCGCCCTGCTGGCGGCCATGCAGCGGGCCGACGTCCTGGTGCCCACCATCACCGACCAGATCGACGCCGGGCTGATCATCACGGCCGGCGAGCAGCTGAAGATGATCGCCAACTTCGGCGCGGGCGTGGATCACATCGACATCGACGCGGCCGTCGCGCGCCAGATCATCGTCACCAACACGCCGGGCGTCCTGACCGAGGACACGGCCGACCTGGCCATGAGCCTGATCCTGGCCGTCAGCCGCCGTATCGTCGAAGGCGCGCAGGTGATGGCCGAGGGCCGGTTCGAGGGCTGGACCCCCACCTGGATGTGCGGGCGCAAGCTGTGGGGCAAGCGGCTCGGCATCGTCGGCATGGGCCGGATCGGCCAGGCCCTGGCCCGCCGGGCCCGAGCGTCGGGGATGCAGGTCCATTATCACAACAGGAAGGCCGTCAGCCCGCGCATCGAGGAGGAACTGGGCGCGACCTACTGGGACGACCTGGACACCATGCTGTCGCGCATGGACGTGATCTCGCTGAACTGTCCGGCGACCAAGGAGACCCATCATCTGCTGGACGCGCGGCGGGTGGCCCTGCTTCAGCCGCATGCCCTGCTGATCAACACCGCGCGGGGCGAGCTGATCGACGAGACGGCCCTGGCGGAGGCGGTTTCGCGGCGTTCCCTGGCGGGCGTCGGGCTGGACGTGTTCGAGAACGAGCCGAAGGTTCACTTGGGTCTGGTCGGTCATCCCAATGTGGTGCTGCTGCCGCATCTGGGGTCCGCGACCCTGGAGGCCCGTCAGGACATGGGAGATCGGGTGATCGCCAACATCATGACCGTCCAGAACGGTCACCGCCCACCGGATCGCGTCATCCCGGCGATGTTCTGAGCTTTCTCCCCTTCTTTCGTCATTCCGTGCGCCGGGAGCGAAGCGACCAGAGACCCGGAACCCAGCGGCGCGCGAGAGCGCGAAACTGTCACGCATACAGTCGGCTGACGCATTTCGCCTACGCTACGCTCCGGCACCGCTGGGTTCCGGGTCTTCGCTATGCTTCGCCCGGAATGACGAAAGAGAGGATCGCCGATACGAAAAAGGGCGGCCCGTGAGGACCGCCCTTCGTCATTTCGGTGTTCGTGCGCCGATCAGGCGCGACGCTTGACCAGTCCCAGCAGGAACAGCAGCAGGCAGGCACCACCGAAGGCGACGATCAGCGTCACCAGGTTGAAGCCGCCGACGGGCGTTCCGAACAGGTTCTGGGCGATGAAGCCGCCGATCAGGGCGCCGATGACGCCGACGATCAGATTGGTGATCAGGCCGTGATTGCGGCCCATGACCTTTTCAGCGAGCCAACCGGCGACGATGCCGATGACGAGCCAACCGATGATACCGAGTCCCATGATTTCTATCCTTCCAAAGCCAAGGTAACGACAGAATGCGACGAGGCCCGGATGGTTGCGTCAGGGCGTCGCGATCATTCGACGGTGACGGATTTGGCCAGGTTGCGGGGCTGGTCGACGTCGGTGCCCTTCTGGACAGCCGTGTAGTAGGCCAGCAGTTGCACCGGCACGGCATAGACGAGCGGTGCGATCAGAGGGTGGCAGTCCGGGGCGTGGATGCGCTGGATGCCCGCGCCGTGCGGATCGGGCGCCGTGCGCGGCGCGATCATGATGACGGGACCGCCGCGCGCGGCGACTTCCTGCAAGTTGGAGGCGGTCTTCTCGAACACGTCATCCAGCGGGGCCAGGGCGATGGTCGGTGTGGCCTCGTCGATCAGGGCGATGGGGCCGTGCTTGAGTTCTCCGGCGGCGTAGCCCTCGGCGTGGATGTAGCTGATCTCCTTCAGCTTCAGCGCGCCTTCCATGGCGAGCGGGAACATGGCGCCCCGGCCCAGGAACAGGACGTCGGTGGCCTTGGACAACTCGGCCGTCACCGCGCGGATGTCGGCGTCCATCTGCAGCGCCTCGGCAATCAGGCGCGGGGCCTCGAACAGGGCCTTGACCAGTTCGCCCTCGCTCTGGCCGTCGATCTTGCCGCGCGCGACACCGGCCGCGACGGCCAACGCGAGTAGGGCCGAGACCTGGGCGGTGAAGGCCTTGGTGGAAGCGACGCCGATCTCGGGGCCCGCGTGGGTCGGCCACAAGACATGGGCTTCGCGGGCCATGGAGGATGAGTGGACATTGACGATGGCGGCGGTTTTCAGTCCCTGGGACTTGCACCAGGTCAGGCTGGCCAGGGTGTCGGCGGTTTCGCCCGACTGGCTGACGGCGACGGCCAGGGTGCCCGGCGTCACGGCCGGGGAGCGATAGCGGAACTCGGACGCGATCTCGACGTCGCAGGGCAGGCCCGCCAGCTTCTCGAAGGCGTAGCGGCCGATCTGGCCGGCGTAGAAGGCGGTGCCGCAGGCGACGATCTGGATGCGGTCCACCTTGGCGAAGTCGATAGCCCCGGCCTCCAGCGTCTGCACCTTGGCCTTGCCGGTCACCAGGTCGAGATAGTGCGACAGGGTGTGCTGGACGCTGTCGGGCTGTTCATGGATCTCCTTTTCCATGAAGTGGCGATAGGCGCCCTTCTCGACCATGGCCGAAGACGCGCTGACCTGGACCACCGGCCGGTCGACGGCCGCGCCCGAGGCGTCGAACATCGTGGCACCGGCCCGGGTCACGGCGACGAAATCGCCTTCCTCCAGATAGCTGATCTTCTGGGTGAACGGCCCGACCGCCAGGGCGTCGGAGCCCAGATACATCTCGCCTTCGCCCCAGCCGACGACCAGCGGCGAGCCCTTCCTCGCACCCAGGATCAGCTCGTCCTCGCCCTCGATAAGAACTGCCAGGGCATAGGCTCCCGTAAGCCGGTCCAGCGTGGCCTTGAAGGCCTCCAGCGGAGCCTTGCCGCCCGACAGTTCGTGGTCCAGCAGGTGGGCGACGACCTCGGTGTCGGTCTGGCTTTCGAAGACGCGGCCAGCGGCCTGAAGCTCGGCCTTCAGCTCAGCGAAGTTTTCGATGATGCCGTTGTGGACCAGGGCGACGCGGCCGGCCTTGTGCGGGTGGGCGTTGGGCGTCGTCGGCGCGCCGTGGGTGGCCCAGCGCGTGTGGCCGATGCCGACGGTGGCGCTCAGGGGTTCGGTGGCGAGGACGGCCTCCAGCTCGCGGATCTTGCCCTTGGCGCGGCGGCGTTCGATGCGGCCGTCGACCATGGCGGCGACGCCGGCAGAGTCATAGCCGCGGTACTCCAGCCGCTTCAGGCTGTCGATCAGCCGGGGAACCGCCGGGCCCGTGCCCGTCACGCCGATGATGCCGCACATGAGATGTTCCCCTTCGTCGGCCCGTCGCGCGCGCCGAGCGCGTGAAGGTGACGGCCTTCGCAGTGTCGTCTAGGACGGCCTTTACACGTCATCACCTAAATTGGCGTTTCGGATGATTGCGGCGGAGGGGTCGGCCATGGGCGAGCGCAAATACTTCGGTACGGACGGGATCCGGGGCCGCGCCAACGTCAGCCCCATGACGGCCGAGGTGGCGCTGCGGGTCGGGCTGGCGGCGGGGCGGCTGTTCATGTCGGGCGACGACCGACGGCACCTGGTGGTGATCGGCAAGGACACCCGCCTCAGCGGCTACATGATCGAACCGGCCCTGGTGGCCGGCTTTTCCTCGGTCGGGATGGACGTGCTGACCTTTGGCCCGATCCCGACGCCGGGCGTCGCCATGATGACCCGGTCCATGCGCGCGGATCTGGGCGTCATGATCTCGGCCTCGCACAACGACTACGCCGACAACGGCATCAAGCTGTTCGGCCCGGACGGATACAAGCTGTCCGACGAGATCGAGCTGAAGATCGAATCGATGATGGACGAGGGCCTGGACCAGGGCCTGGCGGCGTCCAGCGCCCTCGGCCGGGTCAAGCGGATCGACGACGCCCCGCCCCGCTATATCGAGATCGCCAAGGCCGCCTTTCCCCGCCATCTGTCGCTGGCGGGCCTGCGGATCGCCATCGATTGCGCCAACGGGGCCGGCTACAAGGTCGCCCCCACGACGCTGTACGAACTGGGGGCCGAGGTCTGCGCGGTCGGGGTCTCGCCGAACGGGACCAACATCAACGCCGATTGCGGCTCGACCCATCCGGCCTCGGTCATACAGGCGGTCCGGGACAAGCGCGCCGACATCGGCATCGCCCTCGATGGCGACGCGGACCGGCTGATCATCTGCGACGAGAAGGGTCAGGTCGTTGACGGCGACCAGATCATGGCGCTGATCGCGCGCGACTGGGCCCATCGCGGCGTGCTGAAGGGCCAGGGCGTGGTCGCCACGGTCATGTCCAATCTGGGTCTGGAGCGCGCCCTGCTGGCCGAGGGCCTGAGCCTGGAGCGGACCCGGGTCGGCGACCGCTACGTCATGGAGCGGATGCGCGAGGGCGGCTTCAACCTGGGTGGCGAACAGTCCGGCCACCTGATCCTGCACGACCACGCCACGACCGGCGACGGCCTGATGGCGGCCCTGCAGGTGCTGGCCGTACTGGTCGAGAGTGGTCGGCCGATGAGCGAGCTGGCGCGCCAGTTCGAGCCCGTGCCCCAGCTGCTCCAGAACGTGCGGTTCAATGGCGGCAAACCTCTGGAC
This sequence comes from Brevundimonas aurifodinae, assembly GCF_040195595.1. NCBI lineage: Bacteria > Pseudomonadati > Pseudomonadota > Alphaproteobacteria > Caulobacterales > Caulobacteraceae > Brevundimonas > Brevundimonas aurifodinae. The sequence goes on along the minus strand of NZ_JBEGDD010000011.1, from coordinate 63,345 downwards.
GACGCCAGGGTCAAGGCCGCGATCAGGGACGGCGAGGCGGCGCTGAACGGGCAGGGGCGTCTGCTGGTCCGCCCGTCGGGCACCGAGAAGCTGATCCGCGTCATGGCCGAGGGCGACGACGGCGCGCTGGTGAAGCGGGTGGTCGCCGATGTGTCGGCGGCGGTGAAGGCGGCGGGTTAGGCCCTCAGGGCACCGGCCACGTCCTCGATCCGCTTGCGGATGTCCGGCACCGCGATGGTCTCCCAGAAGGCGGCGCGGGCGGGGGGGCCGAGGACGAACAGGGTCGAGGCGGGGCGGCCCTCGCGGTCCAGGACGCGGCCGAGGGGGTCGAGGTCGAGGCCGAGGCGCAGCGGATCGAGCCGCGCGCGCCCGCTATGGATCAGGGGCGCGGTCAGGGGGTCGGCGTCGGCGGCGTGGCCGGGGCCGGTGCAGTCGATCAGCCACGGCGCCGTCAGAGGCGGGGCCTCGCCGCGTCGGGCCCGCCAGTCCAGGCGCACGCCGCGATCGTCGGCGGTGATCGCGCGGACGCGGCCGGTGACGATCGTCAGCCGGCTCTCGGCGGTCAGTCGATCCATCGTGACACCGATCGTCGTCGCCAGCCGGTGCCGATGCACGTCCCAGAAGGGGCGCAGGTGGCGCACGATCCTGCGGCGGGTCGCCAGGTCGGCTTGCATCCACAGCTCGGCCGTGATGGGGCGGAGACCCTCCATGACCTCGCGCCAGCCGCCGCCCCGCGACAGGCGGCGGGCTTCGTTCAGGCGCAGCGAAAGCGGACCCGACAGTAGGGTCTCGGTCGGTTGGCGGGGGGGATCGGGACGTTCGCCGTGGACCCGGGGCATCAAGCCGCGCCGCGACAGGGCGGTGGCCCGTCCGGTCCAGCCGCGCCCGTCCAGCATCAGCAGCATGTCCACCATGGTCAGGCCGGTGCCGACGATCAGGACGTCGTCGTCGGCTCCGATCCGGTCCAGCGCCCCGGTGGCCCAGGGGTCGGCGATGACGCGGGGTGAGGCACCGGCCTCGGCGGTGCGCGGGGCCGGGTTGCCGGTCGCCAGCACGACCGCCCGCGCCGCGATGACGCTGCCGTCGGCCAGCTGCACGCCGTCAGCCGCGATCTGCGCGACCTCTGCGACGACGCGGCGGATCGTGCCGGGATGGGCTGTTTCCACTGTCCTCAGACGATCCTGGACATAGAGGCCGAAGACGCGGCGCGGTGCGAAGCGGTCGGGGTCGGCGGAGTCAGGGTGGTGGGCCTTCAGCCAATCGACGAAATGCGCGGGCCGGTCCGCCAGGGCGCTCATCCGTGACGAGCGCACATTCAGCAGATGGCCGTCGAAGGGGGTGGAATAGGCGACGCCCAGGCCGAAGTCCGCCGTGCGGTTCACGATCGTCGAGGTCACGCCCCGCTCGGCCAGCCGCGCCGCCAGCATGGCTCCGGAGAACCCGCCGCCGACGATGGCGATGCCTTCAGCCTGTCCGGACATTCGCCCCCCTTCGCCGGGCGCTTCTGGACCGCGTCGCGGGCGGGGTCAAACGCGGGTGGACTGGTTTCCGCTGTCCCGCCAAGCTAGGGATTTCGTCATGCGCGACCACCCTGCGACCTCCCTGACCGGCTATCCCGACCTGCCCGAGGCCGAGCGGCTGGCGCGGGCCGAGGCGTTCCGCGCCGCGATGGCGACGCGCCGAACGGTGCGGGACTATGCAGACCGCCCCGTCGATCGCCGGATCGTCGAGGCGGCCATCCTGACGGCCGCCGGCGCGCCGTCCGGCGCCAATCACCAGCCCTGGTTCTTCGCCGTGATCGAGAGCGCCGGGGCCCGCCGCCGCATCCGCGAGGCCGCCGAGGCCGAGGAGCGGGAGTTCTATGCCACCAAGGCCCCGCAGGAGTGGCTGGACGCCCTGGCCCCCCTGGGCACCGATCCGGACAAGAGCTTTCTGGAGGTCGCGCCCGTCCTGATCGCCGTCTTCGGCCAGAAGCGCGGGGGCCCCCGGCCGGGGGACGCCAAGAAGAACTACTATGTCCCCGAGAGCGTCGGCATCGCCACGGGCTTCCTGATCGCGGCCCTGCATCAGGCGGGGCTGGCGACGCTGACGCACACTCCGGCACCGATGAGTTTCCTCAGCGAGATCTGCGGACGACCGGAGGGGGAGAAGCCCTTCCTGCTTTTGGTCGCGGGTCATCCGGCGGCGGACGCGACCGTGCCCGTCGCCGCTCTGGACAAGAAGCCGCTGGACGCGGTGGCGGCCTGGATTTAACCCGCGAGGCCTGTTCGCCGGAGTTTTCGCCATGAAACGCCTCGCCCTCGCCGCGTCCGTCATCGCCCTGGCCGGTGCCGCCGCCTTTGGATCATCGACGCCCGCCGACGCCTGGGGCGCGACCGGGCACCGGCTGATCGGCGTCGCGGCCATGCGGGCCCTGACGGACGAACTGCCGGCTTTCCTGCGCGAGCCCGGCGCGGTCGCCGAGGTCGGCGAGCTTTCGCGCGAGCCCGACCGCACCAAGGGCGCGGGCCAGCCGCATGACCGCGAGCGCGACACGGCGCACTTCGTCGATCTGACGGACGACGGCCGGGTGATGACCGCCGCCGGGCCGACGCTGGCGGAACTGCCGGAACTGAAGAGCGAGTACGATGCGCTGCTGCTGGCGGCGGACATCAAGGTCAACGACGCTGGATACCTGCCCTATGCGATCATGGACGGCTTCCAGCAGCTGGCGCGCGACTTCGCCACCTGGCGCGTGCTGAACGCGGCCGAGGCGCGCGAGACCGATCCGGCCAAACGCGCCTGGTACCGCGAGGACCGGCTGCGTCGCGAGGCGCTGATCCTGAGGGATATCGGATATTTGTCGCACTACATCGGTGACGGGTCGCAGCCGCATCATCTGTCGATCCACTACAACGGCTGGGACCGGAACACGCCCAACCCCGAGGGCTTCACCACGTCGCGCCAGACGCACGGCGCGTTCGAGGGGGCCTTCACCCGCCGCACGGCGCGGCTGGATTTGGTGGAGGCCGCCATGCCCGCTCCGGCCCTCGACGGGTTCGAGATGCGCCCACGCGTGGCGGCCTATCTGACGGCGGGTCTGGGCCAGGTCATTCCCTTCTACCGCCTGGAAAAGGCGGGCGGTTTCGTCGACGCCGACCCGCGCGGGGCCGAGTTCGTCACGGTCCGGCTGTCCGCCGGCGCAGCCGAGCTGCGCGACCTGATCACCCTGGCGTGGCGCGACGCGGGCACCCAGTCCATCGGCTGGCCGGCCGTGCGGGTCGCCGAAGTCGAGGCCGGAACGGCCGATCCCTGGGGCGCGATGGTGGGCGAGGACTGATCGGTTTGGTCGACGCCAACGCCCCCGTCGTCATCCTCGACAAGCCGCAGCTGGCCGACAATATAGGCGCGGTGGCGCGGGTCATGGCGAACTTCGGTCTGGACCGGCTGAGGCTGGTCAGCCCGCGCGACGGCTGGCCCCAGGACCGGGCGTGGGCGGCGGCGTCCGGGGCCGACTGGGTGCTGGACGGGATCGCGGTGTTCGACAGCGTGGCCGACGCCGTCGCCGACCTGAACACGGTCTTCGCCACCACCGCCCGTCCGAGGGAGACGCGTCAGCCGGTTCGCACCCCGCGCGAGGGGGCGCGGGTCCTGTTCGACGACGCGGGATCGGGCCTGTCGGTTGGCCTGCTGTTCGGCGGGGAACGGGCCGGGCTGGAGACCACCGACATCGCTCTGTGCCAGGGCATCGTCACGATCCCCATCGACCCCCGCCATCATTCGCTCAACCTGGCCCAGGCAGTGGCGATCAACGCCTATGAGTGGCGCACCCTGATCCTGGACGCCCCACCGCCGAGCTTCCGTGAGGGCGATCCGCCTGCCATGGGGGCGCTGATCGAAGGGATGATGGGCCATCTGGAGATCGAGCTGGAGGAGGGCGGTTTCTTCTATCCGCCGGAGAAGAAGCCCTCGATGATGCAGAACCTGCGCGTCATGCTGGGCCGCGCCGCCTTCTCCGAACAGGAGGTGGCGACCTTCCGCGGCGTGATCCACGCCCTGTCGAAGGGGCGGGGACGGCGGCTTGAGAAGCTTGCGGCGCAAAATCGTCCGTCATTCCGGGGCGGCGTAGCCGAACCCGGAACCCAGGCCGGCGAGGACTGAGTCATGGTGGCCGCCGACGCTGTGATCGCCGTCTACATGATGGCCAGTCGGCGGAACGGCACGATCTACACGGGCGTCACGAGCGCCCTCGTCACCCGGGTCTGGCAGCACAAGACCGGGTTGACGAAGGGGTTCGCGGAGGAACTCGGCTGCAAGACGTTGGTTTGGTAAGAGCAGCACGGCTCGATGATCGAAGCGATCGTCCGAGAAAAGCAGATCAAGAAATGGCGCAGGTCGTGGAAGATCGCCCTGATCGAGGCCGAGAATGAGTCGTGGAACGATCTGGCTCGGCATTGGTAGGACTGAGGGTGCGCCCGAGGAAACACCCTGGGTTCCGGGTACCGCTTCGCGGCCCCGGAATGACGGTTAAAGGGTGTCGAGAAACGCAGACACCGTCTGCGTCGCCGGGCCGTAGACGCCCTCGTCGAACAGGGACGCGCCCAGGCTGGGCTCCAGATTGATCTCCACCGTCCGCGCTCCGGCCATCCGAGCCTGACGCACCAAGCCCGCCGCCGGGTAGACAGCGCCCGAGGTGCCGATGGAGACGAACAGGTCGCAGGCCGACAGCGCCCGCTCGATCCGGTCCATATGCAGTGGAAACTCGCCGAACCAGACGATGTGCGGGCGCAGCCAGCCGTCGGGGCTGAACGGACTGTCGTGGAAGGCGTCGAGGTCTTCGGTCCAGTCGCAGACGTGGCCGGTCGCCGTGCAGACCGCCTTCAACAGCTCGCCGTGCATGTGGATCAGCTCGAACCCCGGGGCGGGCGGTGTCTCTGCATGGGCGCGGTCGTGCAGGTCGTCGACGTTTTGGGTCACCAGGGTGATCCGGCCAGACCAGCGCGCGGCGAAGTCGGCGATGGCGCGGTGCGCGGCGTTCGGCTGGACCTCGGCCAATTGGCGGCGGCGCGTGTTGTAGAAGTCCTGAACCAGCGCCGGATCGCGCGCGAAGGCCTCGGGCGTCGCCACGTCCTCGACCCGGTGCCCCAGCCACAGCCCGTCGTCGGCCCGGAAGGTCGGCACCCCGGATTCGGCCGAGATGCCCGCGCCGGTCAGGATGACGAGGTTACGATGACGCATGGCGTTTCATGGCGCCCCCAGCTTCGTCTAGGAAGGGCCAACGCCTGCAGGAGACCCATCCATGAAAACCCGCGCCGCCGTCGCCTTCGAGGCCAAACACCCGCTCGAGATCGTCGAGGTCGACCTCGAAGGGCCACGCGCCGGCGAGGTGCTGGTCGAGATCAAGGCGACCGGCATCTGCCACACGGACGCCTACACCCTGGACGGTCTGGATTCGGAGGGCATCTTCCCGAGCATCCTGGGTCACGAGGGCGCGGGCGTGGTGGTCGAGGTGGGGCCGGGGGTTACGAGCGTCGCGGTCGGCGACCATGTGATCCCGCTTTACACGCCGGAATGCCGCCAGTGTAAGTCGTGCCTCAGCCGAAAGACCAATCTTTGCACCGCCATTCGCACGACCCAGGGCAAGGGGTTGATGCCCGACGGCACGTCGCGCTTCAGCTACAAGGGTCAGGCCATCGCCCACTACATGGGCTGTTCGACCTTCTCGAACTACACCGTGCTGCCCGAGATCGCGGTGGCCAAGATCCGCAAGGACGCGCCGTTCGAGAGCGCCTGCTACGTCGGCTGCGGCGTGACGACGGGTGTCGGCGCGGTGGTCAACACCGCCAAGGTCGAGCCGGGCGCGAACTGTGTGGTCTTCGGGCTGGGCGGCATCGGGCTGAACGTCATCCAGGGGCTGAAGATGGTGGGGGCCGACATGATCGTCGGCGTGGACATCAACGACACCAAGGAGGAATGGGGTCGCCGCTTCGGCATGACCCACTTCGTGAACCCGAAGAACGTGTCCGACGTCGTCGCCCACCTGGTCGAACTGACCGGGGGCGGGGCTGACTACACCTTCGACTGCACCGGCAACACCACCGTCATGCGCCAGGCGCTGGAGGCCTGCCACCGGGGCTGGGGCGAGAGCATCGTCATCGGCGTGGCCGAGGCGGGCAAGGAGATTTCGACGCGGCCGTTCCAGCTGGTCACCGGCCGGGTGTGGCGCGGATCGGCCTTCGGCGGCGCGCGCGGGCGTACCGACACCCCGCGCATCGTCGACTGGTACATGGACGGCAAGATCGAGATCGATCCCATGATCACCCACACCCTGCCGCTGGAGCGCATCAACGAGGCCTTCGACCTGATGCACGCCGGCGAGAGCATCCGCAGCGTGGTGGTGTTCTAGGTCCGTTGCATTGAAAAACGGACTCGGCTAGCGTCGCCATACAACAGGGAGGAGATCACCATGTTCACCCACGTCACCGTCGGTGCCAACGACATCGAGGCCTCGCGCCGGTTCTATGACGCCGCGCTGGGCGCGCTGTGCATCGATGCCGCAGCGGGTCCGGACGCCAAGGGCCGGTTCTGGTGGCGCACCAAGATGGGGGCCTTCGCAGTCGGCGCGCCGATCGACGGCGACCCGGCCTGTCACGCCAACGGCGGCACCATCGGTTTTCACGCGAAGACGCCCGAGATGGTCCAGGCCTTTCACGACGCCGGGGTGGCCGCGGGCGGCACGGCGATCGAGGACCCGCCCGGCGAGCGCAACGGGCCGTTCGGAACGCTGATCCTGGCCTATCTGCGCGATCCCTCGGGCAACAAGGTCTGCGCCATGCACCGGCCGGGCTGAGGTCGCAGGGGGTTCCTTCCGGGGCCGGGACGCCTACATGCGCGTTACGGATTCAACGACCACAAGGAACCCTCCCCATGGCCTTCACCCTGCCGCCCCTGCCCTATGCCCATGACGCGCTGGAACCGGCCATCGACAAGGAGACGATGACCTTCCACCACGACAAGCACCATCAGGCCTATGTCGACAATCTGAACAAGGCGGTGGACGCGGACGCGAGTCTGCAGGGCAAGTCGCTGGAAGAGTTGTTCGCAGGGGTCTCCTCCGCGCCCAAGGCCGTGCGCAATAACGGTGGCGGTCACTGGAACCACGCCCTGTTCTGGGAACTGCTGGCCCCGGCGGGGCAGGGCGGGGAGCCCTCGGCTGAGCTGTCGGCCGCGATCGACCGCGACCTGGGCGGGCTGGACAAATTCAAGGAGGCGTTCAACGCCGCCGGGGCCGGCCAGTTCGGCTCGGGCTGGGCCTGGCTGATCGTCCAGGACGGTAAGCTGAAGGTCACCTCGACGCCGAACCAGGACAACCCCTTGATGGACGTCGCCGACGAGCAGGGCGCGATCGTTCTGGGGGCCGATGTCTGGGAGCACGCCTATTACCTGAAGTATCAGAACCGCCGGGCCGACTATCTGAAGGCCTTCTGGGAGGTGGTGAACTGGAACAAGGCGAACGAACTGTTCGCCGCCGCCACGGCCTGATCGGCACCCTCTGAACCGCCGGGGCGGGTCGTCGCGAAACCTTTGCGACCCGCCCACTGGCGCCGGCGAAAGACGCGCCTATCTCAGCTTCGCCATTCCGCTTCGAAGCCGAGGTTCATCGATGTCGTCCCACCTTAAACTGGCCGCCGCGGGCGTGCTGCTCTCCGGCCTGATCGCTGCCGCCGGTTGTTCCCAGCCCGCCGAGACCCCCGAGCCGGCAACGGCCGAGGCCGCCCCCACGAGCCCCGACGTCCAGCGTTTCCGCGTCGGCAGTCTGGAACTGGTCGCCCTGCGCGACGGCGGACTGACCGGCCTGCCCAACGACAACACGGTCCTGGCGGTGGGCCAGACGCCCGAAGAGGTCTCCGCCCTGCTGACGTCCGCGGGCCTGCCCGGAGACACCCTGGACCTGTCGATTCAGCCCCTGCTGGTGCGTGACGGCCAACGACTGGTGCTGATCGACGCGGGCGGTGGGGCCAGCATGGGTGCCAACGCCGGCAAGCTGGTCGCGTCGCTCGCCGCCGCCGACGTCCAGCCCGGTCAGATCACCGACATCCTGATCTCGCACGGCCACGGCGACCACGTCGCGGGCCTGGTCGACGGAGCCGGGGCCCTGACCTTCCCCAACGCCACAATCCGCATGACGGCCGCGGAATGGACCGCGATCCAGGCCGACGCCCCGCTGGCCGCCCTGGTCACCGCGATCACGCCCAAGGTCGAGACCTTCGAGCCCGGCGCGCAGATCACCCCGGCGATCAAGGCCTATGCCATCGACGGCCATACGCCCGGTCACACCGGCTATGAGCTTTCGTCGGGCGACGAACGTCTGGTCTATATCGGCGACGCCATGCACCACTCGGTGATCTCCGTGCAGCAGCCGACCTGGACCATCGCCTTCGACGGTGACGAGGCCACGGCCGAGGCCAGCCGCCAGGCGCTGCTCAGCCGCGCGGCGTCCGAGAACCTGCTGATCTATGCCGTCCACTTCCCCTATCCGGGCGTGGGTCGCATCCAGCGGCGCGAGGACACCTTCGTCTGGGTGCCGGAAACGCCGGCGTCCTGATCAACCCCGGCGACTTGACCTGAGGGGGGCGGGCCGTCATAAGGCCCGCTTTCCCGCGCCGGGCCCTGTCCGTCGCGTGAAATCTACTACGGACGATGCGTGGACCGCCGTTGAGATCGTCTCTCCATCTGGGGAGGGACCGGGCCGCATCAAGTTGAAGAGAACCGAATGTCCAAGCGCCACAGCGCCAAGTACAAGATCGACCGCGCCATGGGTGAAAACCTGTGGGGTCGCTCCAAGTCCCCCGTCAACAAGCGCAGCTACGGCCCCGGCCAGCACGGCCAGCGCCGCAAGTCGAAAGTCTCGGACTTCGGCCTGCAGCTGAAGGCCAAGCAGAAGCTGAAGGGCTACTACGGCAACATCACCGAAAAGCAGTTCTCGTCGATCTATGACGAAGCCACGCGCCGCAAGGGCAACAGCTCCGAGAACCTGATCGGCCTGCTGGAGTCGCGCCTGGACGCCATCGTCTATCGCGCCAAGTTCGTCCCGACGGTCTGGGCCGCCCGCCAGTTCGTCAGCCACGGCCACGTCACCGTCGACGGCAAGAAGGTCGACATCGGCTCCTACCGGGTCAAGCCGGGCCAGGTCATCGAAGTCAAGGAGAAGTCCCGCGCCATGGCGCTGGTGCTCGAGGCCCAGCAGTCGTCGGAACGCGACGTTCCCGACTATCTGGAACTGGGAGACCGCGGCTTCTCGGTTCGCTACGTCCGCGTACCGGAACTGGCCGACGTGCCCTATCCGGTGAAGATGGAGCCGAACCTGGTCGTGGAATACTACTCGTCCTGATCAGTCTGCGCTCAAGCAGCGAGCGGCCGCGCCGCGAGCGGTAGCGCCACAAGCAAGGGCCCCGGAGCGATCCGGGGCCCTTTCGTTTCAGCCTGCGACATTAACAGAATATCAGATGCGCCCGTCGCCGAATTGGGGGACTATCGGTCCGTGGCTGTTCTCAGAAGGATCGGCGGCATGGCTTCCATCCGCGCCCTCTCCCTGATCGTCGCCGCCGCCCTGGCGACATCCGCCTGCGCCCTGTTCCCGCGCGGCGACGCGACCGTGCGCACCGCCGCCATGCCGGGCCAGCTGGAGCCCATCCACGCGGCCGCCATCACCCGCGATCTGGCGGTCTTCTGGGTCAGCTCGAACGGCTGCACGGACAAGGACGACCTGACGCCGATCATCGATCGCGCCGGCGACGGCTCGACCATCACCCTGCGTCGCATCGACGAGGACACCTGCGACCGGCCCATGGCCGACGGTGTCGAAATCATCTGGTCGTTCGAGGAATTGGGCCTGCCCCCCGGATCGCGCGTCCAGGTCAACAACCCCTATCAGCTGCCGCCCTCGATCTAGGCTGGATCGCTGGCGCCGAGCGCCGGGTTCTCGACCGCAACCAGCTGGCTGTGGATGACCGAGACCAGGGTGCCCGGGTGCTGGCTCTCGACCTGGATGCGGGCATGCAGCTGGCGCGACAGAGCCTCGACGATGCTGGTGCCCAGGCCGGGGGCGGCGCTGACGGCGTCCTTGGGCATGCCCACGCCGTCGTCACGGACCGACAGGGTCCAGTTGGGCCCGTGGGCCTCATAGCAGACGATGATCGTGCCGGAGCGTCCCCCGGGAAAGGCGTGCTTGAGCGCGTTGATCACCAGTTCGGTCACGATCAACCCCAGGCTGACCGAGACGTCGGCGGCGGTGGCGCTGTCGTCCGCCTCGACCCTAAGCGTCAGCCGCGTCGGGTCGTGGATCATCGAGGCGGCGATGCTCTTGCAAAGCTGCGTGAAATAGGGGGCCAGTTCGACCTCGCCCAGACGGGACGCAGCCAGTTGCTGTTGCAGGGCGGCGACCGACATGACCCGGCTGTGGGCATCCCTCAGATGCAGGCGCGTCTCGTCGGATTGGGCCTTGCGCGCGCTCTGCAGGATGACGCTGGCGATGATCTGCAGGCTGTTGGCGACGCGGTGCTGAAGCTCCTGCAAAAGGATGCCCTTCTCGCGCAACAGGTCGTCGCGCAGCTTGTCATCGGCGCGCCGGTCGGTGACGTCCACGACTGTCACCAGAAGGCGGACCGGCTGGTCGGACGCCAGCACCAGGCGTTGGGCCTTGATGACCAGCTTGCGCATGCCCTGGCGCGGACCCTTGAGGTCCATCTCATAGGCGTCGATGTCGGCGTTCCCCCCCGCCGTGGCTTCGAGCAGAGCTCTCAACTGGGGGCGATTCCACTCTCCGGTGCCGATCTCGCCCAGGAACCGGCCCACGATCCTGTCAGGATCCACGTCGAACGCTCGGCAAAAAGAGCTGCTGGCCCCCACGACCCTCATCGACTCGTCCAGCAGCAAAAGCGGGGCGGCGGAGCCTTCGATGACAGCCAGAGCCAGGCTCAGCGGACCATCGGGATGCAGTGGCGGGTGGGCAGCCATGGCTGACCCTTCAGGTGATCCGGAGACTCGCGAAGCGAAAGCCATACCCGGCCGAGATGTGCGGAAAAGATCAGCGGCCGACTTTAGGGGGCCGAATGAAAGCGTGCTGGAACCTTTTGCGGCAGGGCGCACTACGCGCAACCCCTAAACTGTCGTCGGCCGAGATTTTCCGGCCCGGTTATGGCAACGCTTAAGCAGACGGACGGCCGCTTCTGACGATTACCTTCGCTCGAAGGTCGCCAGCATGTCGGCGGGGATGCGGGTGGGTCGCATCGTCGTCGCCTCGACCAGGCACCACTCCGACACCCCTTGCGCGCACAGCCGGCCTTCGCCGTCCTCGATGCGGACATAGCGGGCGAAGCGGGGACCTTGGGGGTCGCCGACCCAGGTGCGGGCGACGACGGTCGAATCCGGCATCAGGGCGCGCAGGTAGTCGATCTCGTGGCGCAGGGCGACCCACGACCACTTCGTCCGGGTCTCGGCGTCGAAGCGGGCGTTCCAGTGGGCGGTGCCTGCGTCCTGCAGCCAGCCGACATAGACGACGTTGTTGACGTGGCCGTTGTCGTCGATGTGCTCGGGCCGGATCGTCAGCGGCATCGCGAAGACCTCGCGATCCGGGCGCGGCTCCAGCGTCTTGCGGGCCATGGCGATCAGCCCTGGCCGGTCGGGACGCCCTTTTCAGTCAACAGGGCCTGGAGCTCTCCGGCCTGGAACATCTCGCGCACGATGTCCGATCCGCCGACGAACTCGCCCTTGATGTAGAGCTGGGGGATGGTCGGCCAGTCGGTGAAGGCCTTGATGCCGTCGCGCAATCCGTCGTCCTGAAGCACGTCGACGCCGACGAACTCGACCCCGACATGATCCAGGATCTGCACCGCCAGCGAGGAGAAGCCGCAGCGCGGCGCGTCCGGCGTGCCCTTCATGAACAGCACCACCGGATGGTCGGCCACCGCCTGGGCGATGAAGGCATGGATGGGATCGGCGGAGGTGGCGGTGTCGGTCACGGGAGACGCCTTTCGTGTGCGGCCGTCAGCTATGCACCGCAGGCAGGCGGGTCAAGGTCGCGGGCGATCACGCCGTCGCGAGTCGAGCCGTGTTTCAGGCCGCGACCCTTGCCATCTCGATCTGGGCGGAGAGGCCGGGGGGCATGTCCCGCTCGGGCACGGCGGCCAGGACCGCCAGCCGGTCCTCGCTGTCGGCGCGGATCAGGACGCTGGCGACGGCCGGGTCGGTCATGGCGTGCGCCAGGCAGATGGCCTCGGCCGTCCAGTTGGGGGTGCGGTGCAGGAAGGCGAAGGTGCCCGCGCCGGACAGGGGGTCCTCCCTGGACCGGTCGGGCTTGCCACCGCCGAAGCCGAACAGGCCCTTCTTGACCGGCTGATGGGCGGTCGCGGCCTTCTTGTCGGTGTTCAGGGCCTCGGGGAAATAGTCGTAGGCCAGGATGACCATGTCCTGTTCGCGCGCCGCCCGCATGCGGCTGCGGACCCGCCAGTCGACATTGACATGGAAGGGCGTCGCCAGAACGTCGAAGGCGCCGGTCGAGACATAGGCGTCCATGACCTCGCCATCCCCAGCCACGCCCAGATAGCGGACCCGTTCGGTGGCGCGCAGGGCCTTGAGCGCCGTCAGAGAGTCCTGGGGCAGTTCATGCTCGCCGGGCTCTTCCAGGAGCGCGAGGTCGAACCAGCCCAGCCCCGAGACGTGCAGGCAGCGATCGATCGCGCCCGTCATCCCCTCTGCCGAGAAGTCGCGCGCCGAGCCCTTGCGGCCATCGCCGGCGCCCAGTTGCAGGCTGACGTGCAGCAGCTTGCGGTCCACGTTCGACAGCGCCTGGCCGACCACCTCGGCCAGAACCGGGTCGGCGGTCTCCAGCCGGTAGGAGTTGATGCCCGCCTCCAGCGCCGAATAGATCAGGCCGCTGGCCGCCTCGACGCCGCGCGCGAGACCGTCGGTCCCCAGGCTGAGCGTCAGGCTGGAAACGGCGCCGCCAGAGGCGCCGAAGGGGCGGTATCGCATCGTCAGTCTCCCTTGGCCGGGGCGGAGGTTTCCAGCGCCAGGGCATGGAGTTCGCCACCCATCCGGCCCTTGAGCGCCGCATAGACCAGCTGGTGTTGCCGGATACGGGGCAGGCCCTGGAACGCCGCCGAGACGATGCGCGCGCGATAGTGGTCGCCGTCGCCCGCCAGGTCGTCGATCACGATCTCGGCGTCGGGAAAGGCCTCGGCCAGGCAGGCGTGCAGCGTTTCGACGGGCATGGGCATGGAAACGGAGGGCTCCGCAGGTTCAGCCGGCAGGATGCCCCGTAAACCTTAATGGGCCACTACGCCCGGCGATCGCCCGCTCGCAACCGAATGGATCGGTCCGCGTTCACGGCTAAGGTTCCACAGCTTCACCGGGGGTTTCCCATGCGCATCCGTCTTCCGTCCGTCCTCGCCCTGTCCGCCATCGCGGCCCTGTCGGCGGGCGTCGTCGCCTGCACCGAGGCCGAACAGGACCAGACCGCCGCCGAGGCCGACGCCGCCGGTGACAACGCGGAAGCCGCCGCCTCCGAAGCGGGCGAAGAGCTTCAGGAAGGCGCCGCCGCCGCCGGCGAGGTGCTGGAGTCCGGTGCCATGAAGGCGGCCCAGGCCGTCGAGGAAGGCGCGGGCAACCTCGCCGACAAGCTGGAAGAAAACCAAGCCGAGGCCGCTGCCGAAGGCCGTCCGGGCGCGACCCCACCGGCCGAGCAATAAGGTCTCATCCCCTCCCGCTCATCCCGGCGAAAGCCGGGACCCAGTTCTTTGGGCGATGAGCGGATGAGAGGGTCGTGAAGGCCAGTCCAGCAGGCAGTGCCTTACGAAAGCACTGGGTCCCGGCTTTCGCCGGGATGAGCGGGTTAGGGCTCAGGCCCCTTCGGCCAAAACCGCGTCGATGAGGGCGCGGGCCTGTGCGCTCGACCAGTCCGCTTCGCCCGAGAAGGCCGCGCGGATATTCCCCTGACGGTCCAGCAGGATCGTCTGGGGCATCTTGCCCTTGCCCGGAAACTCGAACGGCAGCTGGAAGCGGGTGTCGGAATAGAAGGGCAGGGGATTGTGCACGTCGATGAAGGACCGGGCGTCGGCCACCGCGTCCTCGCCCGTGTCGACGTTGATCGGCAACACCACCAGGTCGCGCCCCTCATAGGCGCTGGCCAGGGTCGCGATGGTGGGCATCTCGGTGCGGCACGGCGCGCACCACATGGCCCACAGATTGACCAGCACGACCTTTCCCCGGAAATCGGCGAAGCGAGTGTCGGCTCCATCGCGGGTCTTGAAGACGTAGTCGGGCGCGGGCACCAGAGCCGCCGGGGCCTCCAGAGCGGCCAGCGGGCCGACGGCGAAGCGGGCCAGTTCGCTCTGTTCGGCCTCGGCCGGCGTCGCGGCTTTGAAAGGACCGGCCCCCATGGCGTATAGGGTGCCGACCGTTCCTCCGGCGAGGACGGCCAGCGCCAGCGCCCCGCCGATCCAGACGCCCTTTTTCGAGCCGCTCATGCCCCACTCCAAAGACCCGGCCGAGACTAAGGCCGCGCCGTCGCCCGAAGGTCAAGGCATGTGGGGCGGCCGCTTTTCGTCGCGCCCGGCCGACATCATGCAGGCGATCAACGTCTCCATCGGCGTGGACCGGCGTCTGTGGGCTCAGGATCTGGCCGGATCGCGCGCCCATTGCCGCATGCTGATCGCCCAGGGGATCGTGGGCGCCGAGGACGGGGCGGCGATCCTGTCCGGGCTGGACACCATCCAGGCCGAGATCGAGGCCGGGACCTTCCCCTTCCGCGACGAGTTCGAGGACATCCACCTGAACGTCGAGGCGCGGCTGTCGGAACTGATCGGCGAGGCGTCGGGGCGGCTGCACACGGCGCGTAGCCGCAATGACCAGGTCGCGGTCGATTTCCGTCTGTGGGTCCGGGACGCCTGCGACCGAACGGGCGAGCAGCTGAAGGCCTTGCAACGCGCGCTTTTGACCCGCGCGGAGCAGCATGCGGGCGACCTGATGCCCGGCTTCACTCATCTGCAGACCGCCCAGCCGGTGACCCTGGGCCACCACCTGATGGCCTATGTCGAGATGTACGGGCGCGACGCCGGTCGCTTCGCCGATGCGCGCGCCCGCATGAACGAGAGCCCGCTGGGTGCGGCGGCGCTCGCCGGGTCGCCCTTCCCGATCGACCGCCATGCGACGGCGACGGACCTCGGCTTCGACCGACCGATGGGCAACAGCCTGGACGCGGTGTCGGACCGGGACTTCGCATTGGAGACCCTGGCGGCGGCCTCGATCTGCGCCGGGCATCTGTCGCGGCTGGCCGAGGAGATCGTGGTGTGGATGACGCCGATGTTCGGCTTCGTCACCCTGCCCGACGACCTGACGACCGGCTCCTCGATCATGCCGCAGAAGAGGAACCCCGACGCGGCCGAGCTGGTGCGGGCCAAGACGGGGCGAATCATGGGATCGTTCGTCGCCCTGTCGACCGTGATGAAGGGCCTGCCGCTCGCCTATTCCAAGGACATGCAGGAGGACAAGCCGCCGGTGTTCGAGGCCATGGATGCGCTGGACCTGGCGCTCACCGCCATGACGGCGATGGTCGCGGCGCTGAGGCCGAATACCGCGCGCATGGCCGAGGCGGCGGGCTGGGGCTATTCGACCGCGACAGACCTGGCCGACTGGCTGGTGCGCGAGGCCGGGCTGCCGTTCCGCCAGGCGCACCATGTGACCGGGGCGGCGGTGAAGCGGGCGGAGGCGCTGGGCGTGGGACTGGAGCAACTGGCGCTGGCCGAATTGCAGGCGCTCCACCCCCGCGTCACCGAGGATGTTTACAAGGTGCTCACCCCTGAGGCTTCCTGCGCCAGCCGCCAGAGTTTCGGGGGCACGGCGCCGGAACAGGTCCGCGCGCGCATCGCCGACTGGAAGACGCGTCTCGCGTGAAGGATCAAGCCATGAAGACCCTCCCCGTCCTGGGCACCGTCGCCCTCGCCCTTGCGCTTTCGGCGTGCGGCCGCATGGCCGATCTGGAAGCGCCGGCGCCGCGCGAGACCGAACGCGCCCCGCGCGACGCCAACGCCCGCGCCCTGCCGGATCCGGCCACGGTCAACCGTCCGTCCAGCCAGGTACCGGTCGACGGCGGCCCGTCGAACCCCTTCGGCTCCTCCGCCGCCGGGCGGGAGCCGCAGTAGTCGCTATCGATCCTCCCCCGGAGCGAAGCGAACGGGGGAGGGGGACCGCGAAGCGGTGGAGGGGGCGGCCCCAGACACCGGCGTGCGCGTCCGCCCCCTCCACCAGCCTCCGGCTGGTCCCCCTCCCCCGCTTTGCGTGGGAGGATTGTCGCAAAAGGACGGCCACGCTTGGACCACTTCGATTACCGCGACGGCGCGCTCCATGCCGAGGACGTGCCCCTGGCCGACCTGGCAGAGGCCGTGGGCACGCCGGTCTATGTCTATTCGACCGCGACCCTGACCCGGCACTATCGCGTGCTGCGCCAGGCGCTGGACGCCCGCGCGCCGCTGAACGGCGCTCTGATCGCCTTCGCGGTCAAGGCCAACTCCAACCTGTCGGTGCTGGCGACCCTGGCGAAACTGGGCTGCGGTGCCGATACCGTGTCGGAGGGCGAGATCCGCCGGGCGCTGAAGGCGGGCGTGCCCGCCGACCGCATCATCTTCTCCGGCGTCGGCAAGACCGACCGTGAACTGGCCTTCGCCCTCTCGGCCGGCGTGCGCCAGATCAACGTCGAGAGCCCGGCCGAGCTGGACCGGCTGATCGCGGTGGCGGCTTCCAAGTCCGCGTCGCCCGAGATCGCCATCCGCGTGAACCCCAGGATCGGCGCGGGCGGCCACGCCAAGATCACCACGGGCGGAGAGGGCGACAAGTTCGGCGTCCCGGCCGACGAGGCCATGGCGCTCTACGCCCGCGCCTCGGCCAGCCCGCATGTGACGCCGGTGGGCCTGGCCTGTCACATCGGCAGCCAGATCACCGACCTGAGCCCCTTGGAGGCGGCCTTCCGGCTGCTGGCCGAGATTACGCGGACGCTGCGCGGGCAGGGGCTGTCGGTCACGCGGCTGGACCTCGGCGGGGGGCTGGGCGTGCCCTATTCGGGTGGGGCGGAGACCGCGAGCCCGACCGACTATGCCGCCATGACGGCGCGGGTGCTGGAGGGGCTGGACGTGGAGGCAGCGTTCGAGCCTGGGCGCCTGCTGGCCGCCAACGCCGGGGTGCTGGTCAGCCGGGTGATCCAGATCACCGAACGGGCGGATGGGCGCCGCTTCCTGGTGCTGGACGCCGCCATGAACGACCTGGTCCGCCCCGCCATGTACGACGCCTTCCACGAGGTGAAGCCGGTTGTGGCGCGGGCGGGGGAGCCGGTCGCCTACGACATCGTCGGCCCGGTCTGCGAGACCGGCGACACCTTCGCCCGGGGCCGCGCCCTGCCGCCGCTGGAGGCCGGAGACCTGGTCGTCTTCACCGGGGCGGGGGCCTATGGCGCGGTGATGTCCAGCGAGTACAACACCCGGCCCCTGGTGCCCGAGGTGCTGGTGGACGGCGCGGACTGGGCCGTGGTGCGGGCGAGGCCGAGCTACGACGAGATGCTGGCGGGGGAGGCGATGGCGGGGTGGTTGTAGCTGGCCGATCTGATAGCCGAAGGGCGTGCTAATCTGAGGCGTGCGAATCTGGCGTCGATTGAAAACTCTGGATGGTCTGACCCAGATCCTGGTCGGACTCTTCATCTTTGCGTTGGTGCTGCTCGGGATTTGGTATGAGCTAGGCCTCAACTTACTGGCCGAAGCTGTGGGGTTGTTTCTCACAGTGGTCGCCGTCGATGAAATCTACGCTCGAAACGAGCGGAAGCGATTGAGGCCGTTGCTCATACCAGCTCATCGCGAGGCTCGCGACGTCGCATGGGCGGTACTCTCTCACTGCGCTGAAGTGCTTAGGTCTACGATCCAAGAAGACGAGTTGAGCCTGATTGCATATCCAAATGCTCGTCTAAGCGACAAGGTGCTGGAGCCAATTTACGAGCGGATCGACATGAATGGGAACACTCGGCTGTCATTCTTGCACAGGCCGACGATGACGTTGATAGCAATGAAATGGCGCCAACTGCTCAGGCAGGATTCCGTCAAGATCAAAGGTATGGCAGCTGCAACGCTGAACCGGTATGTGACAGTTGTTGATCCCAAAGTTGCAGCAGCGCTTGACGAAGTTCTCAAAACTCCCGTTCTGAACGCGGACGAATTTTGGTTTGATGAGCCAGTCTGGCGACTGACGGGAATCAACTACACTTGGGCAGCGGCTGCTGCTTACCGGATACTCGACGGCCTCAGTGACCAGTGGGATGACCCCTACGATCTCAGTCCCGCTTTTACATTCGCTGAATCGCTCCGAGCCGATGTTGGCCAGAGCCCTTGGCATTCGACGACATCGACGTGGCGTCAGCCTCGCGCTTGAGCCGTCCGCTAACCCAAAAACCGCCCCACCGCCGCGAGGAACCGCGTCGGCTGGTCGATCATGACCATGTGCTCGGCGCCCTCGATCCGCTCGAACCGGGCGGGGGCGCGAAGGCTGCGGTAGCCGGCCTGGAACAGGGCGTCGAGGCGGGCGCGAGGGTTGGTGTCGTCGGGGCTCCAGCCATAGACGACGGTCACGGGGGCGGCGATGTCGGGCAGGCGGTGGCGCAGGTCGGTGGTCAGGACCTCGTACAGCCCCTGGGCCAGCACCTGGCGGTCGCCGCCCTGCCAGCCCAGCGATCCGAACACGCTGTCGGCCGCCCCGCCCAGCTCTCGCCCGATCAGGGTCGGCTGGTTCCGAAGCGCCGCGTCGCCCAGCAGCAGCAGGGCCTGATAGGCGATCTGGGCGATGGGCTCGACGTCGCCGGTCGTGGCACCGGGGCTGATCAGGCTGGGAAAGAAGGGCGTGGCATCCACGATCATGACGCGGCCGATCGGATTGCGACGATCCCGCCCGGCGTCGGCGGCGGCCTGTAGCGCGACCAGCCCGCCCATGGAGTGACCGATGACGGCGGGTCGATCCAGCCGACGCTCGGCGATGTAGCGGCGCAGCTCGGCCGCCACCGGCGCGACCAGGGCACCGTCCTGATTGCGGCCCGGCGGCACTGCGCCGAAGCCCCGGATCGAGACGATGTGGACGCGGTAGTCATCGTCCAGACGCGCGGCCGTCCGCGCCCAGACGTCGCCGGTCGAGGCCAGACCGGGGATCAGGATGACGTCCCGGCCCGACCCGCGCGTCTCGACCACGATCCGCTCGGAGGCGAAGGGCCGTTCTCGCGCCTGCGCCGAGGCCAGACCCGGCAGAGCGACCAGCAGGGCAGACAGGAGGAGGGGCAGGAGGGCGATCAGTCGGGTCATGGCGGAGGGATGAACGAGGATCGCGGCCTTTGGTTGACCGGTGGGTCGGTGATCCGGCTCTTGATCTTGGCCTGTGACGGGCGTGTAACATCGGGGTCGTGAACATCCTGGGGAGGACGTCTATGCGTGCAGTGTCTAGGCTGACCACGGCGGTGGCGATAACGGGGCTGGCAGCCGGAGCTATGGCCCAGGACATCCCGCCCACGGGGGGCGCGCCTGCGGTCGAGGCGCTGACGTCCGAGGCCCCGACCGGGCCGCAGTGGAAGGTCTTCTCCCGCAGCAATACATCCAACTATCTGATCGACTTGACCAGCATCCGGCCCGAGGGCGACGAACTGCGGGTCAGCATCGCGCGTGTACCCAACGCCGGCGAGGCCACCGACCTGAGCCATGTCGTCGATACCTTCGGCCTGCGCTGTTCGGCCGGCGAAAGCCACGTTATCAGCTCGACCGAGTTGCTGGAGGACGGTGTGACGGCCGAAACCTTTCAGACCGACGAGCCGTGGTCGGAACCGCGCGGTGGTTCGCTGGACGCCACGGTCAAGGAACTGGCCTGCGAGGACATGGTCCCGAGTGGCGACGCCTATGCCGCCATCACGGACTACATCGCGGCGGGGCGGCCCTAGAGCATTCGCCAGCGAAGTGGACACCGGTTCGCGGCAAAGAATGCGAAAAACAAAGAGCTAGACCAATCGTCTTGCGCCAACTCATGTGACGATTGGTCTAGACGTCCACAGCCGCGTCCAGTGCGTTTTCCTGGATGAACTCGCGGCGGGGTTCGACGACGTCGCCCATCAGCTTGGCGAACAGGTCGTCGGCGTCGTCGGCGTGATCGACCTTGACCTGCAGCAGGGTGCGGGCGTTGGCGTCCAGGGTGGTCTCCCACAGCTGATCCGGGTTCATCTCGCCAAGACCCTTGTAGCGCTGGATCGACAGGCCCTTCTTGCCGGCGTCCAGCACGGCCGTCAGCAGGTCCAGGGGCCCGCGCACCTGGACGGACTTGTCCTTCCTCCGATAGGTGGCCGGGCTGTCGAACAGCCTGTCGAAGGCGGCAGCGCGCTCGGCCAGACGCCGGGCGTCCAGGCTGCGGATCAGCTGTTCCTCCAGCACGATGGTCTCCTTGACCGCGCGGCGGCTGCGTTCGAACACCACCGCGCCCTGGAGGCCCGGCTGGCCCGTCCAGGCTCCGTCGCCCTCTTCGGCATAGAGGTTCAGGCGGTCGGCGGCGGCCGGGGCGAGCGCGGCCGGATCGCCGTCCTCGGCGAACAGACCGGCCAGGGCCGCCTGTTCGATGGCGAAGGCGGGGGCACGCTGGGACAGACGATCGACGCCCGCCTTGAAGGCCTTGGCCTCGCGCACCAGGGCCATCAGGTCGTTGCCGATGCGGCGCTCGCCGGACTGGAAGTCGAGCTCGGCGTCGGTCGAGCCTTCCTCGATCAGATAGGCGTCCATCTCGGACTGGTCCTTGAGGTAGCGCGACTGCTTGCCCTTGGAGACCTTGTACAGCGGCGGCTGGGCGATGAAGACATGGCCACGCTCGATCAGCTCGGGCATCTGGCGATAGAAGAAGGTCAGCAGAAGCGTCCGGATGTGGGCCCCGTCGACGTCGGCGTCGGCCATCAGGATGATCTTGTGATAGCGCAGCTTGTCGGCGTTGAAGTCGTCGCGGCCGATGCCGGTGCCCAGCGCCAGGATCAGGGTGCCGATCAGCTCGGACGACAGCATGCGGTCGAACCGGGCCCGCTCGACGTTCAGGATCTTGCCGCGCAGGGGAAGGACCGCCTGGTTCTCGCGGTTCCTCGCCTGTTTGGCCGAGCCGCCGGCCGAGTCACCCTCGACGATGAAAAGTTCGGACTTGGCCGGATCGCGTTCCTGACAGTCGGCCAGCTTGCCGGGCAGGGAGGAGATATCCATCGCCGACTTGCGCCGCGTCAGATCGCGAGCCTTCCTGGCGGCCTCACGCGCCGAGGCGGCCTCGATGATCTTGGCGACGACCTGTTTGGCCTCGACCGGGTGTTCCTCGAACCACTGGGACAGGCCTTCGGAGCATAGCCCCTCGACCGCCGGGCGGACCTCGGAGGAGACCAGCTTGTCCTTGGTCTGTGAGCTGAACTTGGGGTCCGGCACCTTGACCGACAGGACGCAGGTCAGGCCCTCGCGTGCGTCCTCGCCGGTGGGGGCGACCTTCTCCTTCTTGAGGGCGCCCGAGCTCTCCATGTAGGCGCTCATGACCCGGGTCAGGCTGGCGCGGAAAGCCGACAGGTGGGTGCCTCCATCCCGCTGGGGGATGTTGTTGGTGAAGCACAGCATGGTCTCGTGGTAGCTGTCGTTCCACCACAGGGCGAGATCGATCTCGATGTTCTCCTTCCTGCCCCGGATGACGATCACGTCCTTGAGGATCGGCGACTTGGACTTGTCCAGATGGCGCACGAAGGCCTCGACCCCGCCTTCGTAGTGCAGGATCTCCTCGAACGGCTCGGCATGGCGGTGGTCGGCCAGCTTGATCACGACGCCCGAGTTCAGGAAGGCCAGCTCGCGCAGCCGGTGTTCCAGCGTCTTCAGGTCGAAGTCGATGTGGCTGAAGGTCGTGACCGACGGGTAGAAGGTCACCTGGGTGCCGGACAGGACGCGGCCGTCCTCGCGCATCGGGGCGTCGCCGGTGACCTTCAGGCTCTCGACCGTGTCGCCGCGCTCGAACCGCATCTCGTGGCGCTTGCCGTTCCGGAAGATCACCAGCTTCAGCCAGTCCGACAGGGCGTTGACGACCGAGACGCCCACGCCATGCAGGCCGCCGGAGACCTTGTAGGAGTTCTGGTCGAACTTACCGCCCGCGTGCAGCTGGGTCATGATGACCTCGGCCGCCGAGACGCCCTCGCCCTCGTGGATGTCGACGGGGATGCCGCGGCCGTTGTCGGTGACGGTGACCGAGCCGTCGGCGTTCAGGATCACCTCGACCAGATCGGCGTGACCAGCCAGGGCCTCGTCGATGGCGTTGTCGACCACCTCATAGACCATGTGGTGCAGGCCCGACCCGTCGTCGGTGTCGCCGATGTACATGCCGGGGCGTTTGCGAACCGCGTCCAGACCCTTCAGCACCTTGATGGAATCGGCCCCGTAGGCGGCCTCTTCGGCGGTGTCCGCGGTGCGGCCGGAGTCTGCGTCGTTCAGGGGTTCGTCGGTCATTCAATCGTCCGGGTTGGCGAGGTTCGAAGGCCACGCCGCGCGCTGCCTGACCCGCCGAAGGGGCTGTTCATCCGGGCGAACGAATCCTGTCGTCCGGATGCGTCGTTTATATAGGATTTTCCGTGCCGAAAGCGAGCTTTGGCGGGCCCTTGCAGCCTTGCCGTGCGCCCTTTTCGTCCCATATCGTGGAGCACCCCCCGATAAGGACGACCGCCCGCCTCCAGGAGCGCCGATGCCGCATGCCGACAACCTGATTTCGACCCTGGTTGCGGCCTTCGTGCTGGCGTTCGCCTTCGGGATGATCGCCAATCGACTGAAGCTATCGCCCCTGGTGGGGTATCTGATCGCCGGTATCCTGGTGGGGCCCTATACGATCGGGTTCGTCGCCGACACGACCCTGGCCCCCCAGCTGGCCGAGATCGGCGTCATCCTGCTGATGTTCGGGGTCGGGCTGCATTTCTCGCCCGCCGACCTGATGAAGGTCAGGAAGGTCGCCGTTCCGGGCGCTCTGGTGCAGATCGCCTCGGCGACAGGCATGGGCTGGCTGCTCGGCCGCTTCGCCCTGGGCATGAGCGATGTCGAGGCTCTGCTGATGGGGTTCGCCCTGTCGGTGGCCTCGACCGTCGTCCTGATGAAGGCTCTGGAGGAGCGGCGTCAGAACAAGGGCGAGGTCGGTCGCATCGCCGTGGGCTGGCTGATCGTCGAGGATCTGGTGATCGTCCTGGCGCTGGTCATGCTGCCCATGATCGTGCTGCCGGCCGGTTCGGTGATCGATCCGGGCGCGCTGGGGCTGAACGTCGGCTGGACGCTGGTCAAGGTCGCCGCCTTCGTGGCGGCCATGCTGTTCGTCGGCGGGCGGGTGCTGCCCTGGGTTCTGGTGCGGATCGCCCACACCCGATCGCGGGAGCTGTTCACCCTGGGTGTGCTGGCCATCGCCTTGGGCATCGCCTGGATCGCCTATCAGCTGTTCCACTCCTTCGCGCTGGGGGCCTTTCTGGCCGGGCTGGTGCTGAACGGGACGCCCCTGGGGCACAATGCGGCCGAGCGGTCGCTGCCCTTGAGGGACGCCTTCGCCGTGCTGTTCTTCGTCTCGGTCGGCATGCTGTTCGACCCGACCATCCTGTGGCGCGAGCCGCTGGCGGTGCTCGGCGTACTGGCGATCGTGCTGGTCGGCAAGACGGTGGCGGCGCTGGCCATCACCTCGGCGTTCAGGCTGGACCGGGCGACCAGCCTGACGGTCGGGGCCAGTCTGGCGCAGGTCGGAGAGTTCTCCTTCATTCTGGCGGCGCTGGGCATGTCGCTGGGGGCGTTGACGCAAGGCACACACGCCCTGATCCTGGCGGCGGCCCTGCTCTCGATCTCGCTGAACCCGTTCGTGTTCCTGATCATGGACCGGCTGGGCGGAAATCCGCCGGGCGTGCGCCAGGACGGCGAGATCAATCCGGCGACGGCCTAGCCGGGGATCAGTTCGCCGCCTTCGACGCGGACGAAGGCGGCCCGGCCCTGAAGCGGGCTAAACAGCTCGGCCTCCGTGCCCGTCATGAAGGCCTGAAGGCCCAGGGCCGTGATCTCGTCGAACAGGGCCGCGCGGCGGTCGGCGTCGAGATGAGCGGGCGCTTCGTCCAGCAGCAGGACGGGGGCGGCGCCGCCGGTCGATAGACGACCGACCTGGGCCAGGATCAGGTTCAGCGCCAGGGCCTTCTGCTCGCCCGACGAGCCCTCCGCCGCCGGGCGGTTCTTGGCGCGGTGAAGGGCGGTCAGGTCGGCGCGGTGCGGACCGAACAACGACCGTCCGGCGGCGGCGTCCCGGCCCCGCGCCCGGACCATGCCGTCGCGAATGGAGGCCGTCAGGGTGGCCTCGTCCGCCCCCTGGCTCGCCAAGGTTTCCGTCTCTCCGGCGAGGGCCAGATCGGCCTGGGGGAAGGGACGGTCGGAGCGCCCGTCGATCGCGGCCTGAAGCACCGTCAGGGCCTGGGCTCGGGCGACGGTGGCGCGCGCGCCGGTCTCGGCAAGCCGGACTTCCAGCGCATCGAGCCACAGCGGATCGGCCTCGCGCCCTTCCGCCCCGTCGACCAGCAGACGCAGTCGCTCGCGCAGGGCCTTCTCGTATCCCGCGACCGCCGCGGCGTGGCCTGGGTCGGCGGCGAAGACGAGGCGGTCGAAGAATTTCAGCCGATCGGCCCGGGCGTCGGAAAACAGCCGGTCATGCTCTGGCGTGGCCCAGACAGGGCGCAGGTGGTCGAGCAGCCGGCCGGGCTGGGCCGTCTCGCCCTCGATACGGACCAGGCGCCGCCCGGCCCCGGCGACCTGGACGCCCGTGCCCAGCCGGATCTCGTCGCCGCCATCCTTGTGAGGGTCTGGGCCGGTCAGCGTCAGGGCCACGGCCCAGGCCCGGCCGCCGGCCTCGCCGGGCTCGCGCCGCCCCATCTCCTGCGCCGTCGCCCCGCGCAGCCCCTTGCCGGGGGTGAACAGGCTGAGCGCCTCCAGCACATTGGTCTTGCCCGCGCCGTTCGGCCCATGCAGCACCACCGGCCCCGGACCGACGTCGAGCCGGGCGGAGGCGTAGGAGCGGAAGTCGGTCAGGGTCAGCGAACGGATCAAGGCCGCCCGGTGATAGCCCGCTTTGCCCGAGGGTCGAAAGGGTGGGGCGACCGGCCGTGGTCAGCTTCCGTATGGCTACGCTGGACCCCTCGCCGGATTAGGGTCACATTTGACCGACCGTGGGGGCGGTTCGCACGTCGGGGCGCGCGATATGAACAGGCTTTGGGTTGTGGCGGCGGCCATGGTGGCGGTCGCGGGCGTCGGCGGGGTCGCCACCCTCGGCGCGGCCATGGCGGCGAAGCGGCCGCAAGGGCTGGATGCCTGCACCAGCGCCTCGGCGCGGGCGGGACTGCGCGACGCCATCCTGACCCGGATCGCGGCCAAGGGAGGCGAGGTCGATGTCGGCTATGCCCTGTCGCTGGACACGCCCCGGCTGGAATCCGTGGACTATGTGGCCGAGCGGACCGTCTGTGGCGGCACGGCCCGCTGGGCCGTGCCCGAGCATCGCCGCGCGGCCTTGGATGGGGTGTCGGAACTGTCGGACCCCGTGCGCTTCATGATCGAGCCGGGCCGGGGCGGATCGGGCACGGTGGTGGCCTTGGTCGGGGGCGGGGACCGGATCGCCGACTGGCTGGGCGCGCCGCCCGCGCCGCCGCCGCCGCCGGACCTGCTCCGGGCCGATTATGTCGAGGGTGACCAGGCTTCGGTCGAGGGGCTCTCTTCCGAGGGGACGGTCGAGGCAAAGCCGGAGCCGACGGTCCCGCCGCCTCCTGCGGTGGTTCCGACGCGCCCGACCCAGGTCGCCGAACCCCGGCGCGCCGCCCGACCGGCTGAACCCGCGCCGGCCCCGCGCCAGCCGATCCGCGTCGCCACGCCTGCAGCTCCCGTTGCCCGCCCGGCCGCGCCGTCTCGGCCCGTGACCCGTGCGCCGTCGTCGACGACCCGTCAGCTGAACACCGGCGTCTCGACCACCAACCGCCTCAACGTACCCGTCGCCCGGTCCGAGGGACGAGAGGCCAACCCGGTGCCGGTTTCGTCGCGCGCGCCTGACCGTCCGCCACCGCCGCCACCCTCCGGCCCCAGCTTCGACTGCCGCCTCAGCCGCAACGCCGCCGAGCGCACCATCTGCGGCGACGACCGGCTGGCGCGGCTCGATGTGCGGATGGCCCGGCGCTATGCCGAGGCCCAGACGGGGCTGGGTCCGCGCGCGGCGGCGGACCTGCGCGCCGAACAGCTGGAATGGCTGCGCCGCCGCGACGACTGCGACAGCCGTCGCTGCCTGGAGATCATGTACGACACCCGGGCCGCGCGCCTGGACCGGATGAACTGAGGGATCATCCCCGGCCGCGCCATTGATTGGCGCGTTCGCCGCGTGCGGCCTTGTCGGCGGTTTCGGCGATCCGGGCGGCGCGGGTCTCGGGCCGTCTGGCGTTGCCGATCCACTCCAGGATGCCGCGCCGGGTCGAGGGCGGGAAGGCGGCGAAGGCCTCGGCCGATCCGGGGTGCCGGTCGAAGGCGGCTGAGAGGTCGTCGGGCACCTCCAGCCGATGGACGGCGTCCAGCGCGGTCCACGATCCGTCCGCCTTGGCCTGTTCGATCTTGGCGACACCAGCGGGATGCATCAGGCCCGCAGACGCCATCTTGTCGATCCGTGCCTTGTTGACCGCCGACCAGTTGGAGCCGGGCTTTCGGGGCGACACAAGCAGCATGGTCCGCTCGTCGTCCAGCTTCCTCGGTAGGCTGTCGACCCAGCCGAAGGCCAGAGCCTCCTCGACGAGGTCGTCAGGGGACGCGGGGCTGGGACGCGCCGACCTTGTATGTGACGACCCAGACGCTGTCGGCTTGCCCATGGTGGGCGCTCAGCCAGGCCCGCCAGTCGTCGCGGGTGGTGACCTCAACACGCTCGAACCGTTCGAGCCTGTCGCTAGAGGTCATCTGGTTTGCCCGAGGCGCTGTAGCGTATTCGCCAACCCTCTAGCAGCGCCACCGCGTCTTTTGCCGATAATCGTAGTCCGCCGAGTGTTCCGTCGGTTCCGGCGGCGGTCCTGCGATGCCAAGTTCCAATCGGATCCGAGCCTTTCTCAGCGGCCGGGCCAGCTTTCAAAGTCCAAGCTATGGTCGGGAAACCGAAGCCGCGATCGCTGTAGTGAATACCGACGCCGACCAAGCGGGGCCTCCAGTAGATGATCTTGAACTCATGAACGTCGCTCCAGCGAACCGGATGTTTCCAGCGGCTCAGCCGAAATCCGTCGCTTGTCATCTCCAAGTTGTTGGGAGCAATCACCTCTCGGAAGACAAATCCCATCGCCAAGAGGATCGTGCCGCCTATGAAAAGCAGCACGAAGCGCGCAATTCCCGTGACCGGGCGTCCAGCGTAGTCCAACTCTGAAAATGCGACCGGCACGGTGAGCGCCAACAAGCCAGCGGCCAGTCCGAGTGAGAGCAAAGCACTGCTTCGACTTCCGCTGACTGTTTGGGTCTGCCCGTTCGCGGACATCACACCCGCAGCGGCATCAGCACATACTGGACGCCCGGGTCGCCCGGATCGAGGACCAGGGTCGGGCTGGCGGGGTCGGCGAACATGAAGGTGGCGTTCTCGCCGGTGATCTGGCCGGCGACGTCCAGCAGGTAGCGGGCGTTGAAGCCGATCTCGAAGGGGGCTTCGGAATAGCCGATCTCGACCTCCTCGACGCCCTGGCCGGCCTCCATGTTGCGGACCGTCAGGGTGACGCGGTCCAGTTCGAACGCCAGTTTCACCGAGCGGCTCTTCTCGGCCGAGATGGTCGCGACCCGGTCGACGGCCGAGGCGAAGACCGAGTTATCGATGTCGGCCTGTTTGTCGTTCCCCTTGGGGATGACGCGCATGTAGTCGGGGAAGGCGCCGTCGATGACCTTGGAGGTCAGGCTGGCCTGGCCGAACTCGAAGCGGATCTTCTGGGGGCTGACCTGGATCTCGACCGGTCCGGTGCCGTCGTCCAGCAGGCGGCGGACCTGGTCGATGGTCTTGCGCGGCACGATCACGCCGGGGCCCCCGGCGGCGCCTTCGGGCGCAGGGGTCTCGGCGAGGGCCAGGCGGTGGCCGTCGGTGGCGACGGCGCGCAGCAGGGGGATGCCCGCTTCGGCCACCGTGTGCAGGTACAGACCGTTCAGATAGTAGCGCGTCTCCTCGGTCGAGACGGCGAAGCGGGTCTTGTCGATCAGACGGGCCAGATCCTCCTTCATCAGGGTGAAGCGGACGCCGGAGGTATCGGTCGACATGACCGGGAAGTCGCCGGCCGGCAGGACCGGCAGGTTGAACTTGGACCGGCCCGCCTGGACCGTCAGACGCGGATCGTCGCCGTTGTAGATCAGGGCAACCTCGGCCCCGTCGGGCAGCTTCCTGACGATCTCGTACAGGGTGTGGGCGGGGGCGGTGATCTGGCCCTCGACCTGGACGGTGGCCTCGGCCTCGTCGACCATCTCCATGTCCAGATCGGTCGCGGCGAAGCTCAGCTTGTCGCGGCCCGCCGACAGCAGGACGTTGGACAGGATGGGAATGGTGTTTCGGCGTTCCACCACGCTCTGCACATGCCCGAGGGCCTTCAGAAGGGCGGAGCGTTCGATGGTCAGCTGCATGGGGTCTTCTTGGGCGTCCGGCGGCGACTCAAACGAGGTCGCGGGTAAGGACTTCGGACACTAGCGGATTGGCGGCGGGGGGCAACGCCCCCGCCTTCCGATTAGCCCCGCAGCTTGCGGGTCAAGGCCTCGACGTCGCGGGCGATCTGGTCGTCCTGGGGCATGAGCTCCTCGATCTTGCGCACGCCGTGCAGGACCGTGGTGTGGTCGCGCCCGCCGAAGCGACGGCCGATGTCGGGATAGGACCGGGTCGTGTGCTGCTTGCACAGCCACATGGCGATCTGGCGCGGGCGGGCGACGGCGCGGGTGCGGCGTTCGCTCAGCAGGTCGGCCTGCTTCATGTTGAAGTGCTCGGCGACGGTCTTCTGGATCTCGTCGACGGTGATGCGGCGCTCGGGGCCGCCGCGGAGCGCCGAGCCGAGCAGGGCCACGGCCTCGTCGGCACCGAGGGTGGTCAGGCGCGGACCGGCGGCGGCGGCGAGGGTGTTGATGGCGCCTTCCAGTTCGCGCACCGAGCCGGGGGTGCGGTCGACCAGCTGTTCCAGCACGTCGCGCGGCGCCTCGCCCGAGACCAAGCCCATGCGGGCGAAGGCGGCGATGCGGTTCTGGGCCACGGCGATCTTCAGCGTCCGGTCGGCGGGCTCGACCGGACAGGTCAGGCCGGCGGCGAGGTGGCTGCGCAGGCGCGGCTCCACCTCCGTCAGGGCCATGGGCGGGCGGTCCGCCGACAGGACGATGCGTTTGCCGTCCTCGATCAGAGCGGTCAGCGTCGAAAGCAGCTCCTCCTGCGTGGAGGCCTTGCCGCCGACGAACTGGACGTCGTCCAGCAGCAGCATGTCGGCCGAGCGCAGGCTCTCCTTGAAGGCGGCGGTCGAGCGGTCCTGCATCGCCTTGACGAAGGTCGAAAGAAAGCGTTCGGCGGTCAGATAGACGACCTTGGCGTCGGGGCGCAGGCGCTGCGCCTCCCAGGCGATGGCATTCAGCAGGTGGGTCTTGCCGTAGCCGTAGGGGCCGCAGAAGAAGATCGGGTTGAAATGGCCGTCGGCCCAGGCGGCCGTCTGGCGGGCGATGGCCAGGGCGAAGGCATTGCCCTGACCCTCGACGAAGCTGTCGAAGGTCAGTCGCTCCTGCAGCCCGGCGGCGCGGACCGCGCGGGCGCCGTCCGTGACGGGCGGAACGGTCGGTGCCACCGGTGTCTCCAGCCCGGCCGTCGAAAGCGCCTGGACGGCGACGGCGGAGGCCGGGGTGACCGAGGCGACTTCGGCGCGGCAACGGACGTCCAGCCGGCGCGACAGGCCGTCGAGCCCTAGCCACAGCTCGTTCAGACGACGCAGGGCGTTCTTCCGGACCCAGTCCCGGGCATAGCCGGTGGGGGTGACCAGGATCAGCTGGCCGGCGCCGTCGGCGCGGACGGCGGAGGGAGCGATGTAGGAGCTGAACGGACCCTCGCCGATCTCGGCGCGAAGTCGCAGCGAGGCTTCGGTCCAGATCCGCTCCGGATCGGTCATGTTCGTCGACGCCGCCGCCAGTCCCCCCATGGTTTCCTCACCCGCCTCAAAAATGTCATGCCACTCCGGAACCGTACGGTTCCGGACCTTCGCCGGGACGGTCTGATCGAGGGACGACTTCACCTGCCTCTCGAAGCGTGCGCTTCGAAAAGGGGGGCCGACCTGGCGAACAGACATCTCCCGCCGGCGCAGGGGTTTGAGGCCCCGCTCCGTCTTCATCCGTGAAGGGATGGAAGTGCGTTAGGAGCCAAAACTTACGCCCGGGGCGGCGAGGGTCAACGCTGATTCGTTGGCGTGACGGCAACTAAATTCGTTGACTCCGCCAAGTGTAAATCCTGCTTGGGAAAATGAGCGTTTCGCCTGTTCGGCGAGCCCCGTTTCCCCTGTGATCACTTATCCGCATACGGCGAAACGGCGAATAAGCAGGTGCCTATTCGCCGTTGAAATCATTTGATTTTCGCGTGACAGGCCGATGACGGCCGATCGGAAGCCGTGTCAGGCCGCCGACATTTTCTTCAGCTGGGCGGCCAGGCGCGACACCTTGCGCGAGCCAGTGTTCTTGTGAACCACGCCCTTGGTGACGGCGCGCATCAGCTCGGACTGGGCCTGGACGAAGGCGCCCTTGGCGGCGTCGGCGTCGCCGCCGGTCACGGCTTCCTGAAACTTCTTCAGGAAGGTGCGGACGCGGGTGCGGCGCGACTTGTTCACTTCGGTGCGCGCGGCGATCTTGCGGATCGCTTTCTTGGCGCCGGCATTGTTGGCCATTCGTCAGAACCTATCAACGGAAACGCCGCGGACACCCCGTCCACGGCGCGGAAATCTTCAAGAGCCGGGGCGTATAGCGGAAGGGGCGGGGAGGGTCAACGAAGAGTCTACCTGCCCCTGAAATCCGGTTTCCGCTTTTCGATGAAGGCCGTCATGCCCTCCTTCTGGTCCTCGAAGGCGAACAGGGAGTGGAACAGGCGGCGTTCGAACTGGACGCCCTGGGTCAGGGTCGTCTCCAGGGCGGCGTTGACCATCTCCTTGTTGGCCATGACGGCCAGGGGGCTCTGGGCGGCGATCCTGGCGGCGATCTTGCGGGTCTCGTCCAGCAGTTGGTCATGGGGGAAGACGCGCGACGCCAGGCCGGCGCGCTCGGCCTCGGCGGCGTCCATCATCCGGGCGGTCAGCACCATGTCCATGGCCTTGGACTTTCCAACGAGACGGGTCAGGCGCTGGGAGCCGCCGATGCCCGGCGCGACGCCCAGGTTGATCTCGGGCTGGCCGAACTTCGCCTTGTCCGAGGCCACGATGAAGTCGCACAGCATGGCCAGCTCGCAGCCGCCCCCCAGAGCGAAGCCATTGACGGCGGCGATGATGGGTTTCCGGAACCGCACGATCCGGTCGTGGCCGTGGGCGAAGAAATTTCCCCGGTACATTTCGGCATAGGTCTGGTCGGCCATCTCCTTGATGTCGGCGCCGGCGGCAAAGGCCTTGTCGCCCGATCCGGTCAGGATCAGGCAGCGGACCGTGTCGTCATGTTCGACCGCGTCCAGGAAGGCGGCGAGGTCGGTGAACAGGGCCGAGTTCAGGGCGTTCAGCGCCTCGGGCCGGTTGAGGGTGACCACCGCATAGCCGTCGGCGTGACGTTCGATCAGCAGGGTGTCGTAGGTATCGGCCATGGGGGTCTCCTCCAGCGCGGGCTTACCAAGGCCCCGGGTGGGGCGAAAGGACCGGGCGCGTGGCCCGTTCATCAAAAAATGGGTGCGAAGCGTCTGAATAGTGCGAAATCGGCCTCCCGCCTTGGCCCGGTTCGGGACTGTCGGCGCAGTCTAGGGGATGGCTGCGTCAGAAGCGGACGTAGCCGATGGCCCCTTCATCGCCTCTGGCACGCCGGGCAGTAGAAGGTCGAGCGGCCGCCCTGGACGATGCGGCGGATGACGGGATGGGCGGGGTCGCGGCGGCAATCCTGACCCTCGCGGCCATAGACGTCGAAGGCGTGCTGGAAATAGCCCTGCCCCCCTTCCGCGTTCGCGAAGTCGCGCAGCGTCGAGCCGCCCGCCGCGATGGCTTCGGTCAGGACGTCGCGGATGGCGACCGTCAGGGCCTCCAGCCGGGGGCGGGAGACGCGGCCGGCGGGCAGGGTGGGAGAGATCCTCGCCCGCCACAGGGCTTCGCAGACATAGATGTTGCCCAGCCCGGCGACGATGCGCTGGTCCAGCAGGCTGACCTTGATGTTCTGCGCCTTGCCCCGGAAGGCCTCGGCGAGATGGGCGGCGGAGAAGGCGTTGCCGAGCGGCTCGGGGCCGATGGCGGCGAACCAGGGATGGGTCTCGACCGCGTCAGAGGCGATCAGGCCCATGAAGCCGAAGCGGCGGGCGTCGGCGAAGCCCACGCGGGTCGAGGCGGCGTCCCGGATCGCGCAAAGGCTCATATGCTCGTGCTTGCCGGCGATCGGGGCGGCCTCCTCGAACTCGCCCAGCTGTTCGCCGTCGATCGTGAAGCGGCCGGTCATGCCCAGGTGGGTGACCCAGGTGTCGCCGGTCGACAGGGGGGCCAGCAGGTATTTGGCGCGGCGCTGGACGCCAAGGACGGTCGCGCCGTCCAGCCGCTCGACGAAGCGGTCGGGGAAGGGAAAGCGCAGGTCCGGCCGGTTCTGGCGCACGCGGGTCAGGCGCGCGCCGACCAGGACGGGCTCCAGGCCGCGCCGGACGGTCTCGACCTCGGGAAGCTCGGGCATGAGGCGGGTCTAGCGGCGGCCGCGACGTAGCGCAAAGCGGGTCTGGCAGGGGATCTCCGGTTCCGGACGAACCGCATCGGAAAACGGCGCCGAACCGCCGCCAGATACCCATGTTTCCGTGACGTGGCCGACGCACGAGTCGGGCATGCGTCCTTCCAGACGCCGCTCGGTTTGGGGGAATCGATGACGTTCGTGCAGACGCTCGCGGGAAGCCGCAGAGGCGACCGCTTGGCCGGGACGGGGCGGTCTCTGCGTCGGGGTTTCCTGAAACTGCGTCTATCGCTCGCGGCCGGTATTGACGCGGCCTCACCGATCGCCGCTGCCCTGGTCCTGGCGCTGGCGCTGTCCGCCTATTTCGCCCTGCTGCCCGGCGTCGATCTGACGGTGAGCGACCTGTTCCACGATCCGGCCCTCGGCTTCGTGGCGACGACGGACCCGGCGTTGAGGGCGCTGCGAAAGTCGTCGAGCTGGGTCATGGGGCTGACGCTGCTGGCTCTCATCGTCATCGCCGTGCGCGGGTGGTGGACGGGTTGGCGCGAGGCGCGCAAGGCGCTGTTTCTGATCTCCGGCCTCGCGCTGGCGTCGGGGCTGGTGGTCAACGGCGTGTTCAAGTCGAGCTGGGGCCGGGCACGTCCGATCCAGATCGAGGCCTTCGGCGGCGAGGCCGAGTTCACGCGGGCCTGGGCGATCACCGACCAGTGCGCCTCGAACTGTTCCTTCGTCTCGGGCGAGGCGTCTTCCGCCGCCTGGATCGCGGCGGTGGCGGTTGTCATGACGCCGCAACCGTGGCGCGCCATCCTGATCCCGGCGGTCTTCGCCTATGCCGCCGCCCTGTCGTTCAACCGCCTGTTGTTCGGCGGTCATTTCCTGTCGGATATCGTGCTGTCATGGGCCATCACCGCGCTGGTTCTCTGCCTGTTGCATCGCTTCATGCTCCACTGCCCCGTCGCGGCGCGACGGGCGCGCCGCCGCCGTCGGGCGCGACCGTCCCTGGGCACGGCCCTGGCCTGATCAGGATCGACCTGGTCGGAGTGGCGGTCGCTACGACCGATAGGCGTCGTGGCACGATCCGCAGGTGGCCCGCGTGGCGGCCCAGGCCTCATTCGCGGCGGCGGCGTCACCGGCGGCGATGGCGTCGCGAAGGCGGGCGGTCGCGGACTGATAGTCGGCGGCCTTGGCCTGGAAGCCGGTCCAGTCGGTCCAGATCTCGGGTTTCGCCTTGGTCGAGGGAACCGCCGACGGGCCGGTGCCGGGCACGAAGGCGACGGTCATGGACGCCGCCCAGCGGGACAGGCCGTTCGAAGCGAAAGCCAGCTGCTGGAGCGGAACCCCGGCGTCCAGACCCTGTTTGATGCCGCCGAAAGTCGCCGCCGACATGGCGAAGGAGGCCTGGCGCACCGCCACGATCTTGGCGGCGTCCTCTGGCAGAACCTCGTCCTGCGCCCCGGCGACACCGGCCACGCACATCAGGGACAGAGCCCCCGCGATCAGAACCCGCTTCATCGACCCGCCTCCGATGGATAGAAGACGAGGCTGCGCCCGTGCCGTGACGCTGTCAAACGGGGCGGCTATGGCCATTTCGGCGGTCGCGGTGTAGGAGGCGCGCGCTCCCCGCAATGACGCCCCTTATCCAGCGGCCTCCGAACCTGTCGGCCGCCTTTTCGCATTGAACGACCCAGAACCCACCATGAACCTACGCAACGTCGCCATCATCGCCCACGTCGACCACGGCAAGACCACGCTGGTCGACCAGCTCCTGGCCCAGTCGGGCGTCTTCCGAGCCAATGAGGCGACGACCGAGCGCGCCATGGACTCCAACGACCAGGAGAAGGAACGCGGCATCACCATCCTGGCCAAGTGCACCTCGGTGCTCTGGAACGGCGAGGCGGGCGAGACGCGCATCAACATCATCGACACCCCCGGCCACGCCGACTTCGGCGGCGAGGTGGAGCGGATCCTGGGCATGGTGGACGGCTGCGTCATCCTGGTGGACGCCGAAGAGGGCGTGATGCCCCAGACCAAGTTCGTGCTGACCAAGGCGCTGAAGATGGGCCTGCGTCCCATCCTGTGCATCAACAAGGTCGACCGCGCCCACGCCGATCCCGACCGGGTCCACAACGAGACCTTCGACCTGTTCGCCGCCATCGGCGCGACGGACGAGCAGCTGGACTTCCCGCACATCTATGCCTCGGGCCGCAACGGCTGGGCGACGCTGGATCTGAACCAGCCCAACGACAATCTGAACCCCCTGTTCGACCTGATCGTGCGCCACGTCCCGCCGCCCAAGGTGCAGGACAACCGCGACAAGCCGTTCCAGATGCTGAACGTGCTGATCGAGAGCGATCCGTTCCTGGGCCGCATCCTGACCGGCCGCATCGAGAGCGGCAAGGCCGTCCCCGGCATGGCGATCCACGCCCTGGACCGGAACGGCAAGGAGATCGAGCGGGGCCGGATCACCAAGGTCCTGGCCTTCCGCGGCCTGAAGCGCCAACCGCTGGACGAGGGCTCCGAGGCCGGGGACATCGTCGCCATCGCCGGGATGTCCAAGGCGACCGTGGCTGACACCCTGTGCGCCATGGAAGTGACCGACGCCCTGCCGGCCCAGCCGATCGACCCGCCGACCATCAGCATGACCGTATCGGTCAACGACAGCCCCCTGGCCGGTCGCGAGGGCGACAAGGTCCAGTCGCGGGTGATCCGCGATCGCCTGCTGAAGGAGGCCGAGGCCAACGTCGCCATCCGGGTCACCACGACCGAGGGCGGCGACGCCTATGAGGTCGCGGGTCGAGGCGAACTGCAGCTGGGTGTTCTGATCGAGAACATGCGCCGCGAGGGCTTCGAGGTCTCGATCAGCCGCCCGCGCGTGGTGTTCCAGGAAGGCGAGAACGGCGAGAAGCTGGAGCCCATCGAGGACGTCATGATCGACGTCGACGACGAGTTCTCGGGCATCGTCATCGAGAAGCTGTCGGCGCGTAAGGCCGAGATGACCGACATGGGCCCGTCGGGCGCCGGCAAGACCCGCATCCAGCTGAAGTGCCCGTCGCGGTCGCTGATCGGCTATCAGGGCGAGTTCCTGACCGACACGCGCGGCTCGGGCGTGCTGAACCGCGTGTTCAGCCACTACGAAGCCTACAAGGGCGAGATCGCGGGCCGCCTGAAGGGCGTGCTGATCTCCAACTCCGACGGCGAGACGGCGGCGTTCGCCCTGTGGAACCTGGAGGATCGCGGCGTGATGTTCGTGGGCGCCGGCGAGAAGACCTATGAAGGCATGATCATCGGCGAGAACAGCCGCTGGGACGACCTGGACGTCAACCCGATCAAGGGCAAGCAGCTGACCAACGTCCGCGCAAGTGGCAAGGACGAGGCCGTGCGCCTGACACCGCCGCGGGTCATGAGCCTGGAACAGGCCATCGCCTATATCGCCGACGACGAACTGGTCGAGGTGACGCCCAAGTCGATCCGGCTGAGGAAGCAGACGCTGAACCCGAGCTTCAGGAAGAAGCGCCAGCGGCCGGAATAGGGCTTGGGGCTTAGGGCTTAGGGCTTGGGCAGGTGTGCGACACCTAAGCCCAAAGACCTAGGCCCAAAGACCTACTCGCCGCAGACCGCACACGCCGAATCCGCCGTGACCGCCACCGTGCGGCTGGTGGCGGACAGGCCGTCGTAGAGCAGCAGACGCCCGGTCAGCGGCTCGCCCGCGCCGGTGATCAGCTTGATCGCCTCCAGCGCCGCCATCGAGCCGATCACGCCCGCAAGAGCTCCGACCACGCCGACGCGGGCGCAGGTCTCGGCGTCGGGCGGCAGGTCGGGCACCAGGCAGCGGTAGCAGGGGCGGCCGGTGAAGACGCCGACCTGTCCGTTCCAGCGGCCGAGCGCGCCCGAGACCAGTGGAATGCCGGCGGCGACGCTGGCGGCGTTCACGGCATGGCGGACGGTGAAGTCGTCGGTGCCGTCCAGGACGACGTCGGCCCCGGCGATCAGGGCGGCGGCGTTCGCCGGGCTCAGGGCCTGGGCGACCGGTTCGATGCGGACATGGGAGTTGAGGGCGGTCAGGCGACCGGCGGCCACCGCGACCTTGGGTCGGCCGACGTCTGTGGCGGCGAACAGGATCTGGCGCTGGAGGTTGGACAGGGAGACCGTGTCCGGGTCGATGACGCGGATCGCGCCGACGCCCGCCGCCGCCAGATACATCGCCGCCGGTGAGCCGACGCCGCCCGCGCCGATGACGGCGACGGTGGAGGCCGCGAGCCGCTGCTGTCCCGGTCCTCCGATCTCGGACAGGACCAGATGGCGGGCGTAGCGTTCGACTTCGTCCGGAGAGAATTCCATGCGCCCTCAGTTAGGCGCAGGCGAGCCGGGCGTCACGCGGCCTTTTTGAGCTCGACGATGCGGTCCGCCTCATGGGCGGTGATGCGGGACATGTCGGTGGCCCCGATGGCGCGCAGCATGGCGGCGGGATCGTCGCACAGGGCCATCGGCTCATGGAAGCTGCGGCTGGCGATGGGCTTGTCGGACAGGACGCGGACGTTCTGGTGGCGGCGATCCTCGCGGATGCGGCGCATCAGGCGGTCGATGTCCTGGCGCGAGCCCTCGATGCCCTGCAGGCACCAGCCCTCGTGAAACATCACCGCCGAGGTCAGGTTGTCGCGCCGATTGTTGGTGATGGCCGCGCCCAGGATCTGGGCGACGGACAGGGTCGATGCCCCGGTGGAGCCGACAGCCTCGCTGGCATAGATCAGCCTATAGAGCACGACATAACCTCAAGTTGGCGACGTAGCGGTGTGATATTGTCAATGTAACGGGTTACAGTGGTTTTATTGTGTCTTTCGCGAGGCGTTGTATTTGCAATGGTTTCGTGTCGGCGGGGCTTGCCGCGCCCCATTTCGGTCGCCATCTGCGGCCCATGAGCGAGCGCACGACGACCTTTCCCGACTGGCACGGCACAACCATTCTGGCGGTGCGAAAGGACGGCCGGACCGTCATCGCCGGCGACGGCCAGGTCTCAATGGGGCCGACCATCGTCAAGGGCGCGGCGCGCAAGGTGCGGACCCTGGCGGGCGGCAAGGTGCTGGCGGGTTTCGCGGGAGCGACGGCGGACGCCTTTACCCTGATCGAGCGGCTGGAGGCCAAGCTGGAGCAGTATCCGGACCAGCTGGCGCGCGCCTGTGTCGACCTGGCCAAGGACTGGCGGACCGATCGCTACCTGCGGCGGCTGGAGGCGATGCTGCTGGTGGCCGACAGGCACAGCATCTTCACGGTCACCGGCGTGGGCGACGTGCTGGAGCCCGAACACGGCGTGGCGGCGGTGGGATCGGGCGGCAACTTCGCCCTGGCGGCGGCCCGGGCCCTGGTGGACAACACCGATCTGGACGCGGAAGGCGTGGCGCGCCGGGCGATGGCGATCGCGGCGGAGATCTGCGTCTATACGAACGGGAACCTGACGGTGGAGACGCTGGGATAGGGTTCGTTTAGGTCGCGGGGACAAGGTTCATCACCAAGGGCACCAAGGATGCACCAAGGACACCAAGGGACCGAGCCCGTCCCCGAGAGCGTGGACCAGATCGGACGGGCCGTCCTCAATGCGGCGTTCGCCGTGCATAAGACCCTGGGGCCTGGGCTACTCGAGACCGTGTACGAGGCCTGTCTCGCGGAAGAACTGCGCAAGTCCGGCCTGAGCGTCGAGCGTCAGGTTGGGATTCCCGTGACATACGGCGAAGTGCGAGTGGATGTGGGTTATCGCCTCGATCTGCTGGTCGAACGAGTCGTGATTGTGGAGGTCAAGGCGATCGACGCCTTGGCGTCGATCCATGCGGCTCAGGTGCTGACCTACCTTCGGTTTTCAGGCGTGCGCCTCGGCTATCTCATCAACTTCAACTCGGTCCTGCTGAAGGATGGCCTGCGGCGCATCGTGCTCTGATGCCTTGGTGTCCTTGGTGCATCCTTGGTGACCTTGGTGATGAACTCCTCTCCCAAAGCCTGACCGACTTCCCATTTGAGCCCCATGACAGACCTTTCCCCCCGCGAGATCGTTTCCGAGCTCGATCGCTTCATCGTCGGACAGGATGACGCCAAGCGCGCCGTCGCCGTGGCTCTGCGGAACCGTTGGCGCAGGAAGCGCGTGCCCGACGACCTGAGGGACGAGGTCACGCCCAAGAACATCCTGCTGATCGGACCGACCGGCGTCGGCAAGACCGAGATCGCGCGGCGGCTGGCCAAGCTGTCGGGCAGTCCGTTCCTGAAGGTCGAGGCGACCAAGTTCACCGAGGTCGGCTATGTCGGGCGCGACGTCGACCAGATCGTGCGCGACCTGGTCGAGGCGGCGCTGGTGATGGTGCGCGATCAGCGTCGGGCGGGCGTCCGCGCCAAGGCCGAGGCGGCGGCCGAGGAGCGCATCCTGGACGCCCTGGTCGGGCCGGGCTCGCAGCCGGCGACGCGGGATGCCTTCAGGAAAAGGCTGCGCGCAGGAGAGATGGACGACAAGGAGATTGAGGTCGAGATGGCCGAGAGCGCTCCGGCCATTCCGGGCATGGACCTGGGCGGCCAGAACGTCGGGCTGATCAATCTGTCGGAGATGCTGGGCAAGCTGGGCGGAGGGCGCACGAAGGCGGTCAAGACCACCGTCAAGGCGGCGATGGCTCCCCTGATGACCGAGGAGAGCGACAAGCTGCTGGATCAGGACAGCCTGGCGCGTGAGGCCGTGGCCCTGGCCGAGAACGAAGGCATCGTCTTCATCGACGAGATCGACAAGGTCGCGGCGCGCCAGGACCGGGGTGGGGCCGACGTGTCGCGCGAGGGCGTGCAGCGCGACCTGCTGCCGCTGATCGAAGGCACCACCGTCTCGACCAAATACGGGCCGGTGACGACCGACCATGTGCTGTTCATCGCGTCCGGCGCCTTTCACGTCGCCAAGCCGAGCGATCTGCTGCCCGAACTGCAGGGGCGGCTGCCGATCCGGGTGGAGTTGAAGGCCCTGACGCGGGATGACTTCGTGCGCATCCTGACCGAGCCGGAGGCCAATCTGATCCGCCAGAACCAGGCCCTGCTGGCGACCGAGAAGGTGGATCTGGTCTTCACGCCCGACGCGGTCGAGGCTCTGGCCGACGCGGCGGTGGCGGCGAACTCGGCGGTCGAGAACATCGGCGCGCGGCGGCTGGTGACCGTGATCGAGCGAGTGCTGGAGGAGACCTCGTTCAAGGCCTCGGACCTGTCGGGCCAGACGGTGTCGTTCGACGGGGACGCGGTTCGCGAGCGGGTGGCCGAACTGGCCAAGGACGCGGACCTGAGCCGGTTCATCCTCTGACCCGCGATGTTCTCCCTCCACTTCAGGGGAGGGCAGGTCGCGAAGCGACCGGGTGGGGGCGGCCCTTTCCTGCTCGTCGTCTGGACCATCGGCCGCCCCCACCCGGCCTTCGCTTCGCTTCGACCACCCTCCCCGTGCCGGGGAGGGAGAAGCCTTGCTCGCCCGCCTTAAAACCAGCGCGATCCGTGCTATAAGCCGCGCCTCCCGCCCCCCGGGACCCCCTGCTAGGACCCCTGCCTTGAGCCTGACGCTCGATCTTTCGCGCCCCGCGCCGACCGCCCCCGTCAACCTGTCCGGTCTGACGCGCGAGGGCCTGCGCCAGGCCTTGATCGACGCCGACATCTGTCCGCCGGAGAAGGCCAAGATGCGCGCCAGCCAGGTATGGGGCTGGATCCACCACTATGGGGTCACCGATTTCGACGCCATGTCGAACGTCGCCAAGGAAACGCGGGCCAGGCTGGCCGAGGCCTTCACCCTGGCCCGGCCCGAGATCGTCGAGCGGCAGGTGTCGAACGACGGCACGAGGAAGTGGCTGATCCGCACCGCGCCGGGCATCGAGATCGAGACGGTCTATATCCCGGACGTGGGCCGGGCGGGGGCGCTGTGCGTGTCCAGCCAGGTGGGCTGCACGCTGAACTGCACCTTCTGCCACACCGGCACCCAGAAGCTGGTCCGCAACCTGACGGCGGCGGAGATCGTGGCCCAGGTGCAGGTGGCGCGCGACGATCTGGGCGAATGGCCGTCGCCCAAGGAGGACCGCCGCCTGTCGAACATCGTGTTCATGGGCATGGGCGAACCGCTCTACAATCTGGACCACGTCGCCGATGCCATCGACATCATCAGTGACAACGAGGGCATCGCCCTGTCGCGTCGCCGGATCACGGTCTCGACCAGTGGCGTGGTGCCGCAGTTGCAGGCGCTGGGCGAACGGACCCAGGCCATGCTGGCGATCAGCCTGCACGCGACGAACGATCCGCTGCGCGACGTGCTGGTGCCGCTGAACAAGAAATACGACCTGGCCGAGTTGATGGACGGCATCCGGGCCTATCCGGGCCTGTCGAACGCGCGCCGGGTGACGTTCGAATACGTCATGCTGAAAGGCGTCAACGACAGCCCCGACGAGGCCCGCGCGCTGCTGAACCTGATCAAGGGCATCCCGGCCAAGATCAACCTGATCCCGTTCAACCCCTGGCCCGGCACAGACTACGAATGCTCGGACTGGAAGACGATCGAACGGTTCGCGGCGATCCTGAACAAGGCGGGGTATGCCAGCCCCATCCGGACGCCGCGGGGGCGCGATATCCTCGCGGCTTGCGGCCAGCTGAAGAGCGAGAGCGAGAAGGTCCGGGCGAGCGCGCTCAGGCGAGCGGAGCAGGCGGCGGTAGAGGCGGCCTGATGCTTCGATCGTTCACCCGCTACTGGTATAGCTGGGTCGTTTGGTTGGCCTTTTGTGCCTTCATTGCATGGCGATTTGGAGGCAGATTGTTGGGGTCCGCCTTGGTTTTCTCGATCTTGGTGGTGCCGACCGTCCTTTGGGTCAGGCGACGACTGTCTAACGCTGAACTCTAGAGTGCACGAGGCTCAGCTCGCCATCCGACGCGATGCCCAGGATCGCTCGTCGAAGTCCATGGCGCGGGCGACGGCGATCAGCGACTGACCATCCTGACGCTGCTCCACGACCACGATGTCACCAGGCTGGAAGCTCCAGGCCTCATCCTCAGGCACGCTCTCATCCGCGAGCCGGTAGGTCGTTTCACCAAGCCGATGCGCCTGCACCGGCCGCCAGACGTCGGTGCCCTCGTCCAGCAGGCGGACGAAGACCGTCGCGAGGTCAGTAGATGAAGCCGTCGCCGCCGACATGGATCACGTCTCCCGTGACATCGTCGATCACAACGGACCGACCTGTTCGAGGATGAGTATAGCGCGTTGCGGGGCCGCTTGTCTCAACATTGACCGTGGCGACGGATTGCCCGTCGCGAACCGCCTCCTCGATCTGTGCAGCCGTCCAGCCACGCGCGGCCATCTGACGGGCGAGACGGGCGGGAGACTTCACCACGCCCGGCCTAGCCTCACGACCGATAATCCCCGTTGATCTCGATGTAGCCCTTGGTCAGATCGCAGGTCCAGACGGTGGCGGAGGCGCGGCCCATGCCGACGTCGACGACGATGTCGATCTCGGCGTTCTTCATATAGGCGGTCATCTTCGCCTCGTCGTAGGTCGAGGAGACGGCCCCGTCGACGGCGGCCTGATGCGGGCCGAAGCGGATGGCCAGGTGATCGCGGTCAACCGGCTCCTCGGTCTTGCCGACGGCCATGACGATGCGGCCCCAGTTGGCGTCCTCACCGGCGATGGCGGTCTTGACCAGGGGGCTGTCGGCGATGGACTTGGCCAGTTTGCGGGCCGAGGCGGGCGACGCGGCCCCTTCGACGGTGATCCTGACGAACTTGGACGCGCCCTCGCCGTCGCGGACCAGCTGATGGGCCAGGTCCAGCATGACCTTGTCGAGCGCGGCGGAGAACGCCTTCAGGCGACGGTCGCCCACCCGGCCAATGCGCGGCGCGCCCGAGGTGCCGGTGGCGAACAGCAGGCAGGTGTCGTTGGTCGAGGTGTCGCCGTCCACCGTCACGCTGTTGAAGGTGGTGCGGACGTGCAGGCCCAGAAGCGCTCTGAGCACCGTGGGGTGGATGTCGGCGTCGGTGACGATGAAGGCCAGCATGGTCGCCATGTCCGGCGCGATCATGCCCGAGCCCTTGGCGATGCCGGCGATGCGGACGGTGTAGCCGTCGACCTTGCACTCGGCGAACGATCCCTTGGGGAAGGTGTCGGTGGTCATGATGCCCCGACCGGCGGCCGCCCATTGCTCGGAGGCGGGGGTGTCGCCGTCCAGCCGCTGCTCGACCTCGACCAGG
The DNA here is from genome assembly GCF_040195595.1 of Brevundimonas aurifodinae. Classification (NCBI taxonomy): domain Bacteria; kingdom Pseudomonadati; phylum Pseudomonadota; class Alphaproteobacteria; order Caulobacterales; family Caulobacteraceae; genus Brevundimonas; species Brevundimonas aurifodinae. The sequence goes on along the minus strand of NZ_JBEGDD010000011.1, from coordinate 20,208 downwards.
CGGGCCACGATCTTGCGGTCGTCCAGCAGGACGCCGATCACCCCGGTGGAGGCCAGCATGACGTCGCGCTGGCGGCAGCCGAACCGCTTGGCGACCTCGGAGGCGGTGCGTCGGGCGGCGTCGGCCCCGGCCTTGCCCGTGAAGGCGTTGGCGCAGCCGGCGTTGACCACCAGGGCGCGGACGTCCTGACCGCCGCCCGCCGCGTCGAGGTGGCGGCGGCACCAGTCGACGGGGGCCGAGCCGACCTTGTGCCGGGTGAAGACCCCGGCGCAGCTGGTGCCCCGGGCGAAGCGGAACACCACCAGGTCGTCGCGCTCGTGCTTGTAGAAGCCGGCGCGGGCGGTGGTCATCTCGACGCCGCCGACGCCGGGGATGGCCGGGAAGGGGACGGCGAGGGGCGAGACCTTCAGGCCGGGCTTGCCGGGCGCGGCGGGGGTGGCGAGCGTCGCCGGGCCCTGGGTGGCCTTGCGGATCGCCGTGGCGAAGGGGTCCAGCGCCTTGCCGACCGCCTGTTCGATGGCCTTGCCGGTGGCGCCCGGAGCGCGCGGTGCGCGGCTCACGGAGCCGCCTTCGACGCGGGCGCGGGCGCGGCGGGCTGGGTGGCCGGAGCCGCCGCCGGGGCCGGTGCCGCGACGGCCGGAGCGGAGGCCGGTTCCTGGGCCTGACGGTCGTCGGCGGCGAGAAGGACCTCGACCTCGGCCTTGCCGCGCAACTCCTCCAGTAACTGCCGGACGCCTTCGTAGGTCAGATAGCGCACGATCTGTGGCCGGGCCTGTTCGAGCGTCGGCGGGCTTTCGCGGCGGCGATCCTCGACCCGCAGGACCGCCCAGCCGCCCTCGGTCTGGAACGGGCCGACGGTGGTGCCGGCGGGCGCGTCGCGCAGAGCGTTGGCATAGGCCTGGGGCATGACGTCGATGGTGGAATAGCCCAGGTCGCCGCCGGAATAGCGGGTCGCCTCGTCGATCGACCGTTCCTGGGCCACGGCCTCGAAGGTCGCGCCTTGTCCCAGGATGCCGATGACGGCGTCGGCCTCCTGGCGGGTGCGCGACAGGATCAGGCGGACGCGGATCTCCTCCGATGTGCGGGCCAGGCGCAGCTGCTCCTGGTACAGGGTCTGGACGGCCTGATCCGAGATCGCGCCGTTGACGACGTTCTCGACCAGCATGTCGCCCAGGATACGCTCGCGCGTCGCCTCCAGCCGGCGCTGGGCCAGGGCGGAGTTGTCGAGACCGCGCCGTTCGGCCTCGCGGGCCAGAAGCTTCTGATCGACGACCTCGTCCAGCACGCGGCGGAACAGGTCCGAGGTCACGTCCAGGGGTTCGCCCTCGCCGACCAGACCCTGCGCCACCGCCTCGCGCTTGACGTCGGAGGCCCAGATGGTCTGGTTCTGGACGCGGGCGACGGCGCGGTCGCCGGGTTCGGGCGGACGTTCGTCGCCCCCGCCGCGTCCGCAGGCGGCGAGGACCAGGAGCCCCGCGAAGGCCAGGAGGGTCAGGGGGTGGCGAAAGTGCCGCATGGCGCGCTCCGTCCCGCTTGAAAGAGGGGCCAAACGCAGGGCGGGAAAAGCCCCTCGCGTTGACAGGGGTATGGCCGGTGCTTAAGTCCCGCCTGCGCCCAAGTCGAGGGGTTTTCGAGCGTTCGCGCGGCCCCGGCGCCGCCCCGTCCGGCGGCCCCTCTCGCGGCGTTGATCGCCGCCCTCCCCGGGATCGCTCCCGGGGCATTCCTGAGCTCTGAACCGCTCGTCCGTTTCCGGATCATCCATGCTCGGCTTCGCCAAGAAATTCTTCGGCTCTTCCAACGACCGCAAGGTCAAGGACTTCATGAGCCAGGTCCAGAAGATCAACGCGCTGGAGCCCAAATACGCCGCCCTGTCCGACGACGAGCTGCGGATGATGACCGACGCCTTCCGCGACCGGGTCGCCCAGGGCGAGGGCCTGGACAAGCTGTTGAACGACGCTTTCGCCGTGGCGCGCGAGGCCTCCAAGCGGGTGCTGGGCCAGCGGCAGTACGACGTGCAGCTGACCGGCGGCATGATCCTGCACGAGGGCGGCATCGCCGAGATGCGGACCGGCGAGGGCAAGACCCTGGTCGCCGTGGCCCCGGTTTATCTGAACGCCCTCAGCGGCAAGGGCGTCCACGTCATCACCGTCAACGACTATCTGGCGCGACGCGACGCCGAGTGGATGGGCCGGGTCTATCGGTTCCTGGGTCTGGAAGTGGGCGTGATCGTCAACGGCCTGTCGTCCGGACAGCGCCAGGCGTCCTACGGGGCCGACATCACCTATGGCACCAACAACGAGTTCGGCTTCGATTATCTGAGGGACAACCTGGTCTATGACCGGCGCGAGATGGTCCAGCGTGGCCACCATTTCGCGATCGTCGACGAGGTCGACTCCATCCTGATCGACGAGGCGCGGACGCCCCTGATCATCTCGGGTCCGACCGAGGACCGCTCCGAGCTCTACAAGGTGCTGGACGGCATCGTGAAGGAGCTGATCAAGGATCCGGCGACGTTCGATCTGGACGAGAAGCAGCGCCAGGCCCTGCTGACCGAGGAGGGCTCGGAACGCATCGAGCAGCTGCTGGAAGAGGGCGGACACTTCGCCGAGGACACCACCGGCCTGTACGACGCCGCCAACATCAGCCTGGTGCACCACACCAATCAGGCCCTGCGCGCCAACACCCTGTACCAGCGCGACAAGGACTACATCATCAAGGGTGGCGAGATCATCCTGATCGACGAGTTCACCGGCCGGATGATGCAGGGCCGCCGCCTGTCCGAGGGCCTGCACCAGGCCATCGAGGCCAAGGAGGACGTCAAGATCCAGCCCGAGAACCAGACCCTGGCCTCGGTGACGATCCAGAACTATTTCCGCCTCTACGACAAGCTGTCGGGCATGACCGGCACGGCTGCGACCGAGGCCCAGGAGTTCCTGGACATCTACAAGATGGACGTCCTGGAGGTGCCGACCAATCGTCCGGTCCAGCGCATCGACCATGACGACGAAGTCTATCGGACCTACAAGGAAAAGAACCAGGCGATCGCGATGCAGATCGCCGAATGCCATGTGAAGGGCCAGCCGATCCTGGTCGGCACCGTGTCGATCGAGAAGTCCGAGCAACTGTCCGAGATGCTGCGGACCTATGCCTATGAGGTCGAGGTCTCGCGCACGCTGAAGCCCGAGTATGCGGGCCGCGAGAAGGACGCCCAGAAGATCGGCGACGCCGCCTATGACATCCAGACCGTCAAGGGCAAGGGCATCCCGCACAGCGTCCTGAACGCCCGCCAGCACGAGCAGGAGGCCTATATCGTCGCCGATGCGGGCCTGCCGGGGGCGGTGACCATCGCCACCAACATGGCCGGCCGGGGCACCGACATTCAGCTGGGTGGCAACCTGGAGATGCGGCTCGAGAAATACCGGCAGGACCAGCGCAATCTGGCCGTCGAGGTCACGCCCGAGATGCTCGCCGCCGAAGAGGCGCGGCTGAAGGCCGACATCGCCGTGCAGAAGGAAAAGGCCCTGGCCGCCGGCGGCCTGTTCGTGCTCGGCACCGAGCGCCACGAAAGCCGCCGCATCGACAACCAGCTGCGTGGCCGGACCGGCCGTCAGGGCGACCCGGGCACGTCGAAATTCTTCCTGTGCTGCGAGGACGACCTCTTGCGCATCTTTGCCGGCGACCGGCTGGACGCGATCATGAGGAACTTCGGCGTGGCCGAGGGCGAGGCCATCAGCCACCCGTGGCTGAACCGGGCGGTCGAGACGGCGCAGAAGCGGGTCGAGACCCGCAACTACGACATCCGCAAGAACCTGCTGAAGTACGACGACGTCGTGAACGACCAGCGCAAGGCCGTGTTCGAGCAGCGCCAGGAATTCATGGACTCCGACGACCTGTCCGAACTGGTCGGAGAGTTCCGCCACGACGTGGTGACCGACCTGGTCGACCGCTTCATGCCGCCCAAGGCCTATGCCGAGCAGTGGGATATCGACGGGCTGGACGAGAAGGTCCGCTCAACCCTGGGGCTGGAGCTGCCGCTGCACGACTGGGCCGCCGAGGAGGGCGTGTCCAACGAGGAGGTCGAGGAGAGGCTGCAGGCCGCCGCCGACGCCCGCGCCGCCGAGCGTCTGGAACAGCTGGGCGAAGGTCAGATGCGGGGGCTGGAGAAGCAGTTCCTGATGCAGATGATCGACATGCAGTGGCGCGAGCACCTTATGCACCTGGACCATCTGCGCGGCGTCATCGGCCTGCGCGGCTACGGTCAGCGCGATCCGCTGAACGAATACAAGACCGAGGCCTTCAGCCTGTTCGAGACCCTGCTGCACGAGCTGCGGCACAATGTGACGCGCTGGCTGATGACGGTGGAGTTCCGCTTCGAGGCCCCGCCGCCGATGGACCTGCCCGAGTTCCAGGAGATCCACCTGAACCCCGGCACGGGCGTGAACGAGATGGCCGACCCGATGGCGCAGAACCCCGAAGGCCAACTGCAGGGCGACGCCCGGGCGCGGCTGCCCGTCGAGATGCTGCCGGCCGGCTGGGAACGGACGCCGAGGAATGCCGACTGCCCGTGCGGATCGGGCCGCAAGTTCAAGCACTGCCACGGCGCGCTGGTCTGAGGCTTGCGCCGAGCGACGCAGTTGCTCGGTGCTTGAGCGCTGGCCTCAAGTCGGCCGTGTGGTAGTCTTCGTCTGACGAGGAACGCAATGGGCAAGCACGAGACCATCACGGCCGAGATCGGCGAAGACATCTACGCGGATGTCGAGGCGGCCGTGGCTGCGGGCGAGTTCGCGTCGGTTGGCGCGGCGCTGACGATGATCGTCAGCGAATGGGCCGCAGAACGCCGGGCCGAAGAACGTTCGGTCGAAACGCCGGAGTTCATCGCCTATGCCAAGGCCTTGATCGAGGAGTCCCGCCGGGATCCCCGACCAAGCATTCCGGCAGACGTCGTGTTCGCAGAGCTCCGCGCGCGATACTCGGATCCTGCGTGAGGGTCGAACTGTCGGCGGAAGCCCGCGCGGACATTCAGGACATCGCCGACTTTATCGCCTGCGACAGCCGTCGGGCAGCTTTCGACTATGTCTTGCGGATCGAGCAACGCTGCCGCGCGCTGAACCGGATGCCGCAGCGATTTCCGATCGCCTACAGGTTGGATCCACCGGTGCGCCAGCGAACGCTGGGTCGCCACTACATATTCTATTCGGTGCAGCGAGATCATGTTTTGATCGAACGTGTTCTGGACGCTTCGCGAGACATTTCGGCAGCGATGTTCAAACGATGACAACCTCTCACAAACCCCTCTTCTCCCGCGCCCTGGCGCTCGATCCCGAGCGTTTGCATTTCGCGGCGCATAGCCATCACCTGTGGCCGGACGCCTCGTTCGACGGGCAGGTGCGGGCCTGGGTCGAGGCGAACCATTTCGCGGATCGCAAATGGGACCTGGTGTTCGGCGAGGTCGTGCCGGAGGCGCAGCGGCACGTCGCCAAGGAGCTGGGTCTGCCTGATCCGGAGACGGTGGTTTTTGCGCCCAACACCCACGACTTTCTGATCCGCATCTTCTCGGGCTTTGAGACCCGGCCGATCCACATCCTGACCACGGACGGAGAGTTCCACGCCTTCCGACGCCAGGCCGAGCGGTGGGAGGAGGCCGGCGAGGCGGTCGTCACACGCGTCTCGCTCGAACCCTTCGACACGTTCGATCAGCGCTTCGTGGCGGCGGCCGCGGGCGGCGGCTTCGACGCCATCGTTGTCAGCCAGGTCTTCTTCAAGACGGGCCAGGCCATAGGGTGCATCGACGATCTGGCGGCGCTGGCCAGACCCGAGGGCCCGTGGGTGGTCGTGGACGGCTATCACGGCTTCATGGCCACGCCGACGGACCTGTCGACGGTCGCGGACCGGATCTTCTACGTCTCGGGCGGCTACAAATACGCCATGACGGGCGAGGGGGCCGGTTTCCTGCACGCGCCCGACGGCTTCTGCGCGCGGCCGGTCGTGACGGGCTGGTTCGCCGAGTTCGGCAATCTGATGGGGCCGCCGGAGGGCGTGCAGTACCGGGGCGACGCCGGGCGGTTCTGGGGGGCGACGTTCGATTCCACGCCGCTGTATCGCTTCAACGGCGTGCGGCGGATGCTGGAGGAGAACGGCCTGACGACGGCGGACGTCTCGGCCCATGCCGACCAGTTGTCGTCGCGCTTCTTCGAGGCCTTGCAGGGCGGCGAATGCGGCCGACTGGGTGAGGCGGCGGTGCTGAACCCCCCGTCGGGCGACAACCGGCCCCGCGCGCGGTTCCTGGCGCTGAAGCACAAGGACGCCCAGGCCTGGCGGGCCGATTTGCTGGCCGCCAACGTCGTCACCGATGTGCGTGACGAGGTGATCCGCTTCGGCTTCGGCCTCTATCAGGACGACGAGGACGTCGAGACGTTGATCGCGGTCTGCGGCCGACGGTTCGGCTGACGCTTTAGAAGAAGGTCGTGTCGTCCTGCCTGGTCGCCTCGGGCGGCGGGCGGGGCGTGGAGGGACGGCCGGGCTCGGTCCGCGGCGTCGGGGACGGCCGTGCCGGGGTGGACGGGGTCGCCGCGCCCGGGCTCGTCGGATCGGCGGGCGCGACGGTGCCGTCCGCCGGGGGGATCGGTCCCAGGTTGGGATAGGGCAGGCTGCCGGGCGCGACGGGCACCGTATCCATCGGCTCGGGCGGCGTCGGCGCGGACAGGGTGTCGGGCGCGCCGATGTCGTCGCGGACGAAGGCCCAGGACCGGCTGTCCGAGCAGGCGCAGGCCTTCAGGAAGCCCTCGCGGTCGCGCCAGATCACCAGGGGGTAGCCCGTCGCCACCCCGGCGTCGCGCAAGAGATCATTCAGCCGGGTCGTGAACTGGCGGCCGGCCTCGACCACCGCCGAGCGGGCCAGATTGCCGTCCGCGACGGGGATGCCCGCCGCCGTCCAGTTGCGCGAGGGCGTCGCCGTCCAGCGTTCGTACAGGCTCCAGTCGCGGGTCAGCCAAAGCTCGGCGATGGTCGAGCGTTCGGTCGGGGTGGACTGCGGGGCCCCCTCGCGGTCGGGGCGGGCGAAGACGATGACGCGCATCTCGATGCCGCCTGCGCGCAGGCGGTCGCCCTCCTGGGCCTGATACCGCTGGAACGAGGCCGAGTCGCGATAGCCGATGACGTAAAGCGGCTCTCCGCCTCCGCCGCCGGACAGCCAGGAGGCCTCGTCCAGCAGGCGCTGGATCTCGGCCTGGTTGCGGGTCACCGTGACCGGCTGGAATCGCGCGTAGAAGTTCCAGTAGGACCAATAGCCGATCCCGGCGATGGCCAGGCCGATGACGACCGCCAGGGCCGACCAGATCAGAAAGCGACGCATACGGGGGAGCGCTCCAGCTTCAGCATATCAGCGGGTGTAACGCATAGCATCGAATTGCGTCGCCTTGGCCACGCGCACGATTTCGACCTCGCGTTTCGCGCGGAAAGAACACCGCGCGTCAGTGGACGTTCAGCGGCACGACCTCAGCGCCGCCTTCGGGGGCCGGGCGGGCGACCTGGGCGACGGGCAGGCGGACTGTGACGGCCGTGCCCTCGCCGAGCGTGGACTCCAGGTTCATGCGGCCGCCGTGCAGTTCGGCCAGGGCACGCACCAGCGACAGGCCGAGGCCGGTCCCCTGGGCGCGCTGGTCGGCGGCACCGGCCTGTTCGAACGGGCGGCCCAGACGTTTCAGGTCCTTCCTGGCGATGCCCACGCCGGTGTCGGCGACCACCAGTTCCAGATAGGGGCCGATGGCTTCAAGCGTCACGGTCACCGAGCCGCCGACCGGGGTGAACTTGATGGCGTTGGACAGCAGGTTCAGCGTGATCTGCTTGAGCGCCCGGCGGTCGGCGTCGACGCTCAGCGCCTCGTCGGGCAGGAGGCTGTTGAGGGTGACGCCCTTCTCGGCCGCCGTGACGCGGACCAGGGCCACGGCGGCCGAGACGGCGTCGCGCGCGTCGAAGACCTCGCGCGACAGCTCGTAGCGTTCGGCCTCGATCTTGGAGACGTCCAGCACGTCGTTGATGAGTTCCAGCAGGTGGTTGCCCGCCTCGTGGATGCTGTCGGCGTATTCGGCGTAGCGGACGGGCAGGGGACCGAACAGGCGCTGACGCATGATGTCGGAGAAGCCGATCACGGCATTCAGCGGCGTGCGCAGCTCGTGGGACATGTTGGCCAGGAAGCGCGTCTTGCCGACGTCGCGGGCCTCGGCCTCGGCGCGGGCGGCCTCCAGGCCGACTTCGACGGCGAACTGGCGTGTGGCGTCAAAGGCCTGGGCGACCAGCAGGGGCGTGGTCGCGGGGGTGTCGAGACGGCGCAGGACCAGATTGACCCGGCGGTCCAGCGCCTGTCGCGGGGCGAAGGTGGTCTGGGCTTCCTGACCCGCCAGGGCGGCGTCGATGGCGGCGAGGACGGCGGGGCGGTCGGGCGCATGGACGGCGGCGATCAGGCCCTGAAGCTTCAGCGCCTCCAGATCCAGCGCGTCGTGAGGCGCGCCATAGTCGGCGACGATCCGGCCCGAGGGCTCGATCACCAGGGTCAGACCCGGCAGGCTGGCCAGAAGGGCGCGAACGCGCGCGGTCTCGTCCTCGGCCTCTGTCAGTCGTCGTTCGCGGACCCGCCAGGACAGGTGCACGGCGAGGACGGCCGCGCCGGCCGCCAGCAGGGCGAACAGCGCGGCGGTGGCGATCTCGGCGCGGGGCGAACCGATCCACCAGGCGGACAACTGGCCGCCCAGGGCCGCCAGGGCCGAGCCCGCCGCTCCGGCCTGGGCGATGCGCACGCCGTGCCGGGGACCGCCCAGGGCCAGGGCCGCCACGAAGGGCATGACCACCAGCCCGACCAGAGGGCCGGACAGGCCGCCAGACAGCACCTGGGCGGCGAGGCTGGCCAGGGTCCATCCGACCAGAACGAGGGCGCGCTCGCCGGGCCCGTCGCGATGGAGCAGAGCCAGGCCCGCCAGCCCCGGGCCGACCATCGCCAGGGCCCCGAAGGCCGCAGGACCGCGAAGGCCGGCCAGCCAGAGGGCCACGATCGTGCCGGCGACCATGGCCGCCGCCCAGCCTCCGTGCCAGGCGATCAGGACGCCACGCCCTTCGAACGCGGGGGTCCGGACCTGCCCGGCCGCGTCCTCTGGCGAATGTGCGGGAGCTTGCGTCAAGCGAAGTCCGAAAAGCCGGGGCGGTGGCTTGGCTGAGGAGGAGCGCCCAACAGTGGAGGGTAGCCTTGTGCACGAGTCGCCAAAAGCCCGCTCCCGCCAATGGGGATTCGCAGCGGTGGGCGAAGGGCCGCGCCCTGGGGAGGATCGGGGCGGTTGTCGTTAATCGGCCCGGGGCCTATCTGGCGACCATGACCGACGCGCCCACTCCGATCGACCGCACCCTGGATGAACTTATCGAGGATTTCGAGGTGCTGGAGGACTGGGAACAGCGCATCGCCTATGTGATCGACCTGGGCAAGGACCTGGCGCCGCTGCCCGACGCGGACCGGACCCCGGCCAACAAGGTGCCCGGCTGCGCCGCCCAGGTGTGGCTGGCGAGCGGCCGCGAGGACGACCGGCTGATGTTCCGCGCCGATAGTGACAGCGCGATCTCCAAGGGCAATGTGGCGCTGTTGCTGAAGCTCTATTCCGGGCGCGCGCCCGCCGACATCCTGGCCTTCGACGCCAGGGCGGCCCTGGACCGGCTGGGCCTGCCGCAGGCCCTGACGCGTCAGAGAGCGAACGGGCTGAACGCCATGGTGGGGCGGATCCGGGCGGAGGCGATGGCGGCGGGGTAGGCGGGGACTCCTTCCGACCCAAAGCGGACGCCCGCCTCACAAGCAGATCTAGCCTGTCGGCTCCGCACACAGCGGTCAAACCACGCTCCTAGGCGGGCCGAAGGAGTCGTGGTTGACTTAGCGACCCAACACTGCGCTTTGGACGTTAGGGCGTGACCAATCGCCATTTTGGCATCCCATCTGCGATGGGGTCGCCGGTGGATCAATGACCGACAGCACGGCAGCAACCGTCGTCGACATCACTGATTGTCTCAAGACGATTGGTCTCGACGGAACACTGCGGAACATCGATCCAGATGGCCTGTGCCTCCTTGAAATCGATGACTTCGGGTCGGTGGTTGGCCAGCCTTGGAAACTCCTGTGGCCCTCCGTCAGTCAGTCCCTCGTTGAAGGTTCAATCCGCCAAGCGGCAAGCGGCAAAGTTGCGCGCTTCACTGCTGAGTGCCCCACCGCCAAAGGAGTGACGAAGACGTGGGACGTGTGCGTCACACCAATCCGCGACACTCTAGGCGACGTTTATGCCCTCCAAGCGATCTCGCAGGATATAAGCCGGCGCGAGCATGACCGCCGAGAGACCGCTCTGGTTTCTAAAGAGCTTTCCCACCGCATAAAGAACCTCTTCGCGGTCGTGGACAGTTTGATCCACCTGTCGGCGCGGTCACAGCCTGAAGTGCGTCCCTTCGTCCAAACTCTCCGCCAGCGCCTCGACGGGTTGGGACGGGCGATCTCCTTCATCTGTCCGATGGATGATGCTGATCTGGAAACCGCCCCGAAAACGGTCAAGGGGCTCATTACCGCGCTACTGGTGCCTTACCGGGATGCGGGCGCAAACGTCACGTTGACCGGCGATGACACGGTTATCGGCAAGGACGTGATCACCTCCCTGTCGTTGGTGCTGAACGAACTCGCGACCAATGCTGTAAAATATGGGGCGATCAAGGACGCGTCCGGTGAACTCGTCATACACCTGAACCAATCCGCTGACCGCCTTATCATCGACTGGACTGAAACCGGCCTGGCGCTCACTCCCTCAGGCGATCCTACACCCGGTTTTGGCACGATGCTATTGAACCGGACGGTTAGGGCGCAGCTATCAGGCACTATCGAGCGTGAATGGCTCGCTGAAGGGCTTCATGTCAGCCTGTCGATACCGCTGGATCGATTGGTCTGACGCCTGAATGTCCGCTGTCCACCGATCACTGATCTCCGCAACGTCCGCTCACAGGTCGCTTCACCCCACCCCGTAGTACCGCGCCAGGGCCGCCAGTCCGCGCCTCAGCACATCGCGTCCCTCCGTCCGCCGCAGCCCGAACGCCTCCTCGGCTAAGCCGAGTGTCGCGCCCCGGATGCAGATGTGGTCCAGAACGGCGCGGGTGTCGGGTGGGCAGGCGGCGAGGGCGAGCCGGACGCGGTCGGCGGCGTTGAGCGCGCGGTCGCCGGGCTCGACGCGGGCGGCCGAGCCTGTGCCCGAACGAGGCAGCGCATCCCACCGCATGGTGAGCGAAGGGCCGGACAGGGCCTTTTCGGCGTCCAGGCCCAGGCGGAGGCCGGCGGCGGCCTCGGCCGGGGTCAGGAACGGGCGGCCCTCGGCGTCGCAGCGGACGGCGAGGCGCTGGATCGGGCTCTGGCCCAGGTTGACGCGGACGCGGCGGGGCCGGCCGTCGGCCTCCATCAGAACGCGCTCGCCCTCGATCCGGCCGGGCGCGCCCACGGTGACCGGGCGTTCGGGACCGGGCGCGTCGCGCGCCTCCCACCCGCCGTTCGGACGGCGGCGCAGGCCCGGCGTCTCGACCAGGGCGCGAAAGACGGCCTCGTCCACGGTCGTGATCGCGCGATGGGCGCGGCCGGGGCCGAGCCTGAGCGCATAGGTCCGGTCCGGGACGACGGCGTCGATCCAGGCCCCGGGGCGACCGATCAACCGGCGCGCGCGAGCGACGGGGGCGTTCATGCCACCTCTCCCAGGTCCGACAGATTGGGCGGCGGCGCGTCGACGATGGCGTGGATCGCGTCCTCGAGTTCCTCGAGCAGCAGATTGAGGGCCTCGTGATCGCGGGCCTCCTCGATGCGGGTCGCGGCGTTGGCGGCGGTCTGGCGATTGACCCCGAAGGCGTGGCCGACCCGCTCCAACTGCCAGCCCAGGGCGACGTGGGCCAGATACATCGACACCCGCCGGGCCCTGAGCGCCGGCGCGGCGAGCCGTTTCGTGCGCCGGATCACCTCGGTCGGCACCCCCAGCCGGACCGCCACCAGCTGCATCACCAGATCGGCGTGCAGCCGATCCCGTTCGTTGACCGCAACCCGATAGGGCTCCCTCACCGTCCACCTCCCGTCCAAACCGAGACAGGAAGATAATCCTAAGGTGCGTCAGAAGCGGACGTAGGGATGAACGGACGAGAAAATTAGAATCGTTGACTCGTGGCCCTCGACGTCGATTCGCAAATCAGCCTACGATTCGGACATCGGGGTGCCATTAACCGTTCTTAAGGTTTTGGCCGGTTAACTCTCGAACAAGGTTACCCGTGCGTGTGCATCGGGTCATATGGTCAAGTTTTGCCTGGAGGGGCATCAATGCGTGTTCTGCTGATTGAAGACGATCACGCCACGGCGCAAAGCATCGAGCTGATGCTCAAATCCGAGGGCTTCAACGTCTATACCACGGACCTGGGCGAGGAAGGCATCGATCTGGGCAAGATCTATGACTACGACATGATCATGCTGGACCTGAACCTTCCGGACATGAGCGGCCTGGAGGTTCTGCGTCAGCTGCGAGTCGGCAAGATCAACACGCCGGTGATGATCCTGTCGGGCTCCACGGAGATCGAGACCAAGGTCAAGACCTTCGGCGGCGGCGCCGACGACTACATGACCAAGCCCTTCCACAAGGACGAGCTGATCGCGCGCACCCACGCCGTTGTCCGTCGCTCCAAGGGCCATGCCCAGGCCATCATCCACACCGGCGAGATCGCGGTGAACCTGGACGGCAAGACGGTCGAGGTGAACGGTCACCGCGTCCACCTGACGGGCAAGGAATACCAGATGCTGGAGCTGCTCTCGCTCCGCAAGGGCACGACGCTCACCAAAGAAATGTTCCTCAACCACCTCTACGGCGGCATGGACGAGCCGGAGCTGAAGATCATCGACGTCTTCATCTGCAAGCTGCGCAAGAAGCTGGCGACGGCGGCGGGCGGCAAGCACTACATCGAAACCGTCTGGGGCCGGGGCTATGTCCTGCGAGACCCATCCGAAGGCTCGGCGGCGGTCAGCGCCGCGGCCTGAAGACCGCTCAAACGCTGATCATCGAAACGCCCGCCGGGAGACCGGCGGGCGTCTTGTTGTCACTCAGAACGCTTTGGGCAGTCCGGCATCCTTCAAGATCTCGTTCGCCATATGCCGGCTTTTCGTCCGGGGGACGGCGAAGGTCTTGCCGGTGGCCGGGCTGAACCAGATTTCATGACTGCCTTTGCCGGCGCGAACGAACTGGCAGCCGGCGTCGCGCAGTCTGCGTTCAAGTTCGGGATAGAAGTCTTTCGGCACGCCGTCAGGATGCGGCTTTCATCGCCGTTTCGCCCGTGATCGTGATGGGTCCGGGTTGCTGGTCGTTGTCGCGCATCAAGCTCGGTGCCAAGGTCTCGACGAGGTCCACGAATTCGCCCAGCGTCTCCGCCTCGACATTCAGGCCGACGATGTTGCTCTGCGACCAATAGACCCCGGCTTCGGCGTCCCAGACGGCGGTGACGGTGTATCGAGCCATGGGAGAATAGTGCGCCCCCCGCCCTGGCTCGTCAACGAGAGGTGGTCCTGGTGGCCCTGTCAGGGCTGCAGAGGCAACGGCGGCACATGGATTTGAACGACCGATCGCCCCTGGCGGCTGATGCCCCAGATCTCGCGGTCGGCGGTGCGGTCCCAGGCCCAGCCCTGGCCCTCGATGCCGACATTCACGGTGGCGACATGGCGCAGCACCGAACCGGCTTCAGGCAGGGCCAGGACATAAAGTTCGGGGGCGTCGTGGCCCGAGACGTACAGCAGGCCATCGTCGCCCCAGCCGCCGCCGGACGAGGACGTGGGCGCGAACCGCTCCAGCACCGAGGGCGGGAAGACCCAGCTCTCGGTCCGGCGCCATTGGTCGTCGAAACGCACCAGGGTGGTGTGGCGGTGATCGCGGCCGTCCTCGCCGCCCCGGCCGTCATAGTGGGCGAACAGGGCCCACCAGGCGCCGTCCTTGAAGTCGATCCAGGTCAGGGAGCCGATCTGGTGGCCCAGACTGACGGAGTCGAGGTGCTCCAGGGTCTCCGGATCGAACACCTCGATCGAGGAGACCATCGGCACATGCGGAAAGTTGGAGTGGGCGCACATCAGCCGCGCCTCGTGCACCAGGCAGGCATTCAGGTGCACGAACAGGGTCGGATCACCCGCCCACTCGGCCAGCTTGGCACCGTCCGCCTTGGCGTAGCGACCGAGCCGGGTGTTGACGACGGCGTAGAAATCGTCGCCGGCGGCCGCCGCGCCCTGGCCGGCCTCGCGAATGTCGGCGTAGCGGCGCATCTCCACCGAGGCGAAGGTCGGCGGATAGGGCGGCTGCGGCAGAGGTCGCTCCTCTCGCTTCGGATAGTCGGCCAGAGGCGGGATGGCGCGGGCCTCGGCGGGCTCGGCGACCGAGGGGCGTTCCTGGGCGAGGGCGGCGGTGGAGCAGTCGAGCGCGAGGGTGGCGAGCGCCATTCCAGCGAGGAAACGTCTGAGCATGACCCACTCCATCCTATCTTGCTCCGTCATCCTCGGACTTGATCCGAGGATCGGACTGGCTGCCACTCGATTGGTGGAGGCGCCCCCAGATCGCGCCTCATCCACCCGCACGAGCGGCCGAAAATCCGATCCTCGGGTCGAGCCCGAGGATGACGGTTCGAGTGAACCCTAGAACCGCCCCGACACGCCGATCCAAAGCACCCGGCCATACTCGGCGGATTCCTGCAGCAGATCGGCGTTGGGCCCGGTGACCTCGCGGCGGCCCTCGTCAGTCAGGTTCTCGGCCTCGGCGAAGACGGTGACGGCGTCGTTGAAGCGCCAGCTGACCTGGGCGTCGAAGGTGCCCCGGCTCTTCCAGTACTGGTCGGCCGCGGGCTGGCTGGCGTTGGCACCCTCCAGGAAGCGGCCGATGTAGTTATAGCTGACGCGGCCCTCGAACGGTCCGCGCTGGTAGTAGACCTGGGCGTTGTAGGTCTGGTCGGGCTGAAGCACGAACCCGGTGGTGCGGACGCCCGCCGCCGTGCGGAAGCGGAATTCGGTGTCCAGGAAGGTGGCGTTCGCCCCGACGCCGAAGCCGTCGAGCCAGCCGGGCAGGAAGAACAGCGACTGCTGATAGCTGAGTTCCAGCCCCTGGATGGTGGCCGTCTCGGCATTGGTGGGTTGGGACACGTTGACGGTCTCGACGCCGCGACCGAGGCCCAGGTCCAGTTGCTCGACCGTGTTCAGCGAGAAGATTTCGTTCTCGATGTCCTTGGAGAAGACACCGGCGGCGAGCACGCCGCGCGGGATGTACCATTCCACCGACAGATCGAAGCCCTCGCTCTCGCGCGGCTGCAGGTTTGGATTGCCCCGGCTGAGCGAGGGAACGGTGCCGGTCAGGTTGATCTGCTCGCGCGCGGTGATGCTGGAGAAGTTCGGCCGGCCGATGGTGTTGGTCCAGGCACCCCGGACGATCAGGTCCTCGCCGATCTCCCAGGTCGCGTGCAGGCTGGGCAGCCAGTGGTCGTAGTCGCCCTCGGCCGAAATGGGGGTGATGGTCGCGCCGTTGATGCGGACGGACTGGCTCTCGACCTCGGTCGCCTCGTAGCGGACGCCGCCGACGAGGGTCAGGGTGCCGAGGCCGAGCGTCGCCTGGGCAAAGGCGGCATAGACGTCCTCGGTCACCTCATAGTCGGCCGAAAGGGTGTTGAAGGTCCCGTTGAAGCGGGCGCGGTTGGCCTGGAAGAAGGCCTCGGCGGCGGCCGAGTCGATCCGCAGGCCGAAGGGATAGATGCCCTGGACCAGCGGCGTCGGTCCGGGCTGGGCCACCGGGGCCAGGGTGTAGTTCAGGCCGGCCTGCTGGGAGAAGGAGCCGGTGTTCTGGTCGAACACCCGCTCGGTCGAGCGGATGACGCCGCCGACCTTGAGGTCGAGCCGGTCGCCGAGCGCGTCGGTGCGGAACGCCAGATCCGAGCGCGCCTCGTAGATGTCTTCCTGGGACGAGCGCAGCAGCTCGGACCGATTGGTGAAGTTGTAGTTGCCCGCGACGCCGAGCGCCGCCGGATTGATCGCGTCGAACCGGGGGAAGAAGCCGGAGGTGTCATAGCGGAAGCCGAAGGCGTCGGAGGTGCGGAACTCCTCGGTGGATTCCGGATTGTCGAGCTCGGCACCCGAATAGACGAAATCGCCGGTCCAAGTGAGGGTGTCGGACAGATCCCAGTCCGCGCCGAGCGTGCCCGCCCAGACCGAGCGGTCGATCTGGAAGCGGCCCAGGCCCAGGATGTTGCGGCCCGAGGCGAAGGTGCCGGTGGTGTCCGTCTGGGCGGTGACCGCGCCCACCTGCTCGTAGCGGCTCTCGATCCGCTCCTCGTCGTCCTTCATGGCGTTGTAGAGGCCCGCCGCGACCAGGGTCAGGCCGTCGAACGGACGCCATTCGAAGGCGATGCGGCCGCCGATCCGTTCGCGGTTGTTGTTGTAGTAGAACAGCCTGCGCTGGATGGGCACCAGAATGCCATTGCCCGTTCCGAAGTTCGCGGGGGCCCCGGCGGCGGTGTATTCGCGATAGCTGGGCGAGGCGACCTCGACCTGGGGGATGTCGGAGTCGCGCAGGTAGTAGCTTGCCGACAGAACCACGCCGAATTGGTCGGTGTCGCCGAAGACGGTGCCGGCGGTGAAGTTGGCGCGACCGGACTGTTGCTCGTCGCGCTGATCGCCCGACTGCTCGTAGAAGCCCAGCGCCGCCGTGCCCGCGAAGAAGGGGCGGCCCTCGTCGATGGCGCTGCGGCTCAGGATGTTGATGGTGCCGCCGATGGCGTTGGCGTCCATGTCCGGGGTGACGGTCTTCACGACTTCCAGGCGGCGGGCCAGGGTCGAGGGCACGATGTCCAGCGGCACGGTGCGGTCGCCGTTGCCGACCGAAGCGACCACGGCGCCGTCGATCGTCGTGCGATTGTAGGTCGAGGGCAGACCGCGCAGAACCGGGAAGCGCGGCTCGCCCTGGTCTTCCTGGACCGAGACGCCGGGGATGCGGCGGAGCGCGGCGGCGGTGTTGTGATCGGGCAGGCGGCCGATGTCGTCGGACGAGACGCCGTCCGAGACCTGAAAGGTCTCGCGCTTGGCGGCGATGGCCTGTTGCACGGCCCGGGCCTGGCCCGTGACCACGATCTCGTCGAGTTGATCCTCCTGTCGCTCCTGGGCCAGCGCCGGCCCGGCGAGCAGCGCGAGTACTGACGTCGAAGCAATGAAGTGGATCGACCGCGTGCGGATAGACTTGTGCATAACAGTCATCGTACTGACCCCACCTGACAGATTTAAGGCCGACGTCTAGGTCATGCATTCGCCACACTTCAACAGTGGAAGACAAAGGCCGCCGATATTTCAATTTAACGTCGTCACAGCTTCGTGGAAGCTGCAAGCAACGGTCAGAGAAGCGTCGCGTTTCCACCGATGGGCGCACGGTGCCGCGCGGACAACCCGGATCGCCCTGCCCCTTTTCCGTCCGTCGAAAGCTGCTAGACGGCGTCATCCGGAACGGCCGCCCGATGCGCGGCGTTGCGGTCTCGCTTCTCCCAGACAAGGCCGTCCATGAAGATCCGCGTCCGCGCCGAGCTCGTCTATCGTTTCGATCCGCCGACGGATGCGATCTACAAGATCCATGCTGCGCGCTGGCCGGGGCAGACGATCCTGAGCGAACGGCTGAAGGTCACGCCCGAACTGAGCTTCCACGAGGATGTCGACGCCGACTTCGGGGCGCGGACCCTGAGGGCGCGTCTGGGCGGCGAGGTCGCTGTGTCCTATGAGGCGCTGGTGGACAACGGTCGGCTGATGGGCCTGCCGCCCGGGGCGACCCAGCATGACTGGAACGACCTGCCGGCCGATGTGCTGACCTATCTGTGGCCCAGCCGGTACTGCCCGTCGGACCAGTTCGGGCGGTTCGTCGAGCGTCAGTTCGGCGAGACGACGGGCGGCGAGCGGGTGCTGGCCATCCTGGACTGGATCACGGCCAACATCGACTATGAGCGTGGGGTTTCGGATTCCGAGACGACGGCGGCGCGGACCTTCATCGATCGGGCCGGGGTGTGCCGCGACTTCACCCATCTGGGGATCACCTTGTGCCGGGCGTCGGGCATTCCCGCGCGGGCAGTCAGCGCCTATGCCCATCAGCTGAACCCGCCGGATTTTCACGCCATCTTCGAGATCTGGCTGTCGAACGGCTGGTGGCTGGTCGATCCGACCGGGCTGGCCCCGATCGAGGGGCTGGTGCGGATCGCCTGCGGGCGGGACGCGGCCGACATCGCCTTTCTGTCCACCCAGGGCACCTGCGAGCTGGTGCGCCAGTCGATCACGGCCGAGGCCGAGGACGAGACCGCCCAGGCGGCGTAGGCCTCAGTTCGACCGGTTGCGGTATGTCTCGATCAGGTCGAGGCGGCGCAGCACCTTGTTGTCCGGGTCGATCAGGACGTGGGCGTGGGGCCGCACCGCGATCTCGCCCCGGCCATCGGTCATCGGCAGGGTGGTGACGACGCCGTCTACCGAAACCTCGATCGGCATGGGAAAGGGCGCGCCGTCGCCGGTGGTCCAGGACAGGGCCAGGCGATCGCCCTCGCGGCTCTGGTTCAGGACGGGCAGGGCGGCGTTCATCAGATAACCCCGGAACAGCCAGTCGAGTTCGCGGCCGGTCTCGGCCTCGACGATGTCGATGAAATCCTGCGTCGAGCGGCGGACGGTCGTGAAGTTGCCGGGGGCGGGGTCGGGGCGGCCGTAGACCAGGGTCGTGATCGAGCGGAAGAAGGCCTCGTCGCCGATCAGCATCCGCAGGGTGTGGGCCGTCAGGGCCCCCTTGAAATAGATGTCGTTGCCGGGGCCGGCGTCGTCCAGATAGCTGCCGGCCGAGCGGGGCTGGCCCGAGACGACCGGATAGCGGTTGGCGAGGTCGGCGTGGAGCTTGCCCAACTCGACCTGCATGTAGCGATCGCCGTTCAGCCAGCCGGCGTAGAGCGGCTGCATATAGGTGCCCAGCCCCTCATGAAGCCAGAAGTCGTCGGCGTTGGCGTTGGTCATCTGGTTGCCGAACCACTCGTGGGCCAGTTCGTGCTGGAGCAGCCAGTCGTAGCCGCGCAGGTCGATGCGGTAGCCATTGCCGTAGGCGTTGATGGTCTGGTGCTCCATGCCCAGGTGCGGGGTCTCGACCACGCCCATCTTCTCGTCGGCGAAGGGATAGGGGCCGACGGTGGCTTCGAAGAAGTCCAGCATCGGGGCGAACTGGGCGAACAGGGCCGCGACCTTGGCCGGGTCGTCGGATTTCAGGTGCCAGTATTCCATGGGGAAGGCGTTGCCGAAGCGGCTGGAATAGGTCGCCTCGACCTTGGCGTACGGCCCGATGTTGAGCGCGATCGCATAGGGATTGATGTCGCGCGCCGACCAGTTCCAGGTGGTCCAGCCATCGCCGTGATCGACAATGCCCAGGAACCGTCCGTTCGACGGGGCCGACAGGGCGGAGGGGACGGTGATGTGCAGATCGACCCGCTTCACCTCGGCCAGGGCGCTGTCGATGCAGGGCCAGAACAGGTCGCAACCCTCGCCCTGGACGGCGGTGGCGATCCAGGGCTCGCCCGACGGGGCGGTCGACCAGACGAAGCCGCCATCCCACGGCGCCTGGGGCGCGACGCGCGGCAGGCCGGAATAGGCGACGCGCAGGACGGCCGACTGTCCGGGGACGAGCGTACGGCCGATCTCGACCGACAGACGGCCGTCGGGATTGGCCCAAGCGTCGGGCGGCACCTCGGCCCCGTCGACCTGGACGCCCGAGATGGTGAAACGTCCGTCCAGCTCGACGACCAACCGCTCGACCGGGGCGGTCGCGGTGAAGGTCAGGGTGGCGACGGCGTCGATCGACTTCGTCTCGGGCAGGACACGGATCGCGAGGTCGGCGAGGTCGAAGGTGACGGCCTCCTGTTCGGGCGCGCGCGGCTGGTCGCTGCGCAGGGTGAAGGCGGAGGATTCGCGCGCGGGCTCCTGGGCCAGGGCCGGGGTGGCGGCGAGGAGGACGGCGGTCATGGCGAGGCGCGTGAACATGGACGGAGATCACGACGGGGAGGGGGTGGGGTCAAGGGGCGGAGGGCGAGGCGGGCGCTTCTCCCTCCCCCTCGGGGGAGGGTGGTCGACGCGGAGCGGAGACCGGGTGGGGACGGCTGGTGATGCAG
>NZ_JBEGDD010000010.1:0-143243 GCF_040195595.1 Brevundimonas aurifodinae | reverse complement strand
GGGCGGAGCCGCCCTTCCTTGCTGGCTATCGGAGGTGAGCGGTCGGCGACCTGTCCGTCCGTTCGGTGTCGTCGTGTCCCTTGTGTCTTCGTTGTGCCCGTTGTGATGAAACCCTGCGGTCGGTACACACTCTCTGTCTGCGGAGAAGGGTAGGCTATATCCCACTGCATGCCCGCGCCCCGCATCTTCATCGACGCCGACGCCTGTCCCGTGAAGGACGAGGTCTATCGCGTGGCGGCGCGGTACGGACTGCATGTGTTCGTGGTGTCGAACGGGTGGATCAACACCCTGCGGGAGCCCTGGATCGAGCAGGTGGTGGTGGACGCCGGGCCCGACGTGGCGGACGACTGGATCGCCGAGCGGGCGGGACCGGGCGACATCGTCATCACGGCCGACATTCCCCTGGCGGATCGGTGCCTGAAGGCCGGGGCCCAAGCGATGAAGGCGAACGGCCAGGCCTTCAGCCCGGATTCGATCGGATCGGCCCTGGCCGGGCGGATGGTGGGCGAGCATCTGCGGTCGATGGGTGTGGCGACGTCGGGGCCGCCGCCCTTCTCGGCCAAGGATCGCTCGGCGTTTCTCCAGGCGCTGGACACGGCGGTGGTGCGGGCGAAGCGGGCGGTGGCATGACCGTCATCCCGGACGACGAGCTGGAGTTCCGCTTCTTCCGGTCCGGCGGGCCGGGCGGGCAGAACGTCAACAAGGTCTCGACGGCGGTTCAACTGCGGTTCGACGCGCTGAACTCGCCCAGCCTGACCGACGCCGTGCGCGAGCGGTTGATGAAGGCGGCGGGCAGCCGGCTGACGCTGGACGGGGTGATCCTGATCACCGCCGTGCGGTTCCGGACGCAGGAGCGGAACCGGGCCGACGCACTGGAGCGGCTTCAGGGCCTGATCGACAAGGCCTCGGTCGCGCCGGTCCGTCGGATCGCGACGCGGCCGACGCGGGCGTCAAAGGAACGGCGGCTTCAGGCCAAGTCGGGCCGGTCGAACGTCAAGGCCAACCGGGGGCGGCCGGACCTGGATTGACCGTATCGCGGTTCAAGGGGAGGGGTGGCCTGAAGAGGTTCATCACAGCGAGCACAACGAAGGCACAAAGGACACGACGGGATCGATCGGACGTCGAGGGCGTCTCGCTCACCCAGGCACCGGGTATGAGAGAAGGGCGGCTTCGCCGCCAAGTCCAAGGTGCGACGCCGATCCTGAAGGGGATAATCGGCGACGAGGCCAAGCTCTCGATCCCGTCGTGTTCGTTGTGAACCCGTTGTGCTCGCCGTGATGAACCTGTCTCAGAATCCCCGACGGGTCGGTCGGCTCGTCGAGAAGGTCTAGCGACCTTCGGTCGGCATCGGCTCGGCAGCTTGGGCGTCGGTTTCCGGCTCGGCCTCGGCTTCGGGCTCCGACGAGACCGGGGGCGCGGGGCGGAACAGCAGGGCGGAGATGCGGCCGTCCTCGTTCAGGCCAATGACCCATTGGGTCTCGGCGTTGTCGAAGGTGACCAGGAACTGGTTGGCGCCGTTGACCACGCCCTGGGGCGCGATCGGACCGAGCGCGCCGAAGCCCTGGACCAGAGGCTGAAGCTGGGCAAGCTGGGGCGTCAGCCGTCCGGCGAGATCGGGGGTGAACAGGTCCGCCTCGATCCGCCCGGCGGCGAGGTCGGCGATGACGGCGCGCAACAGACCCTCGGCGACGTCGGCCTCGGTCACCTGACCGGCGCTGGGCATGGCGATCGGCGCGCTGGGCGGCGCGGTGCGGGTAACGGGCGAATCGAAGCTGTTGGGCAGGGTGGCCGCCGCAACAGGCGCAGGCGTCGAGGCGGGGGCGAGCGAACGCGTCTGGGGCGACTGAACCGGAGCCGCCGTCTGGGCCAGCACCGGGGTGGCCAGGGCGAGGAGGGAGGCGGTGAGGAGGGTGGTCGCTTTGAGAGAGGGGCGGATCATCAGGCGTTTCCTTTTCGGATCAGCCCAGACTCCCGGGCCAAAGCGACAGAACGAGGGCGGCCGTCGAAAGCGCGACCGCGACACCCACGCCAACCCCCAGCCAGCGGGACGGTTGCACCCGTTCGACCACCACCGTCTGGGTCGCGGGAGGGTCCTGGACCAGCCGCGAGATCGCGCGGGCGGCGGCGAGGCCCTCCTTTAGCGCGTCGCGGACCTGGGCCCGGGGGCCAAGTTCGCGCATGATCCAGCGTTCGACCACCGGCTGGGCGGCGGACCACAGATCGTGATCGGGGTTGAGGCGACGCGCCACACCCTCGACCGAGACCATGGTCTTCTGCAGCAGGATCAGCTCGGGCCGCAGGTGCATGTCGAACAGGGCGGTGATCTCGAACAGCTGGCCTAGCAGCCGGCCCATCGACACCTGGGACGCGGCGCGGCCGATCACGGGCTCTCCGACGGCGCGCAGGGCCTGGGCGAAGGCCTCGACCGAATGGTGCGGCGGGACATAGCCGGCCTCGAAATGCACGCGCGCGATACGGGGATAGTCGCGGGTCAGGAAGCCCCACAGGATCTCGGCGAGGTATCGCCGCTCTGCCGGGCCCAGGCGGCCGACGATGCCGAAGTCGATGGCGGTCAGCTCGGCCGGGGCGTGGGTGAACAGGTTCCCCTCATGCAGGTCGGCGTGGAAGGTGCCGTGGTCCAGCGCCTGGACCAGGAAGGCGCGCACGACGTTGTCGGCGAGCGCATTGATGTCCATGCCCGGCTGGCGGATGGCCTCCGGGTCGGTCATGGGCAGGCCGGTGGCCCATTCCAGCGTCAGGACGCGCTTTCCGACACCGTCCCAGACGACCTTGGGGGCCGACATATGGGCTCCGTCGGCCCGGGCTTTCTCCATGATGTCATGAAGCTCGGAGGCGGCGGCGGCCTCCAGCCGCATGTCCAGCTCCAGATACATGGAGCGGGCGACGGTCTCGACGAAGGCGCGGGGCTCCAGCCGCCGCGCGGCGGGGACCAGCCGATCGACCAGGCCGGCAGCGAGACGCATGGCGTCCAGGCCCGTGACGACACGACGTTCTACGCCCGGGCGCAGCACTTTGACCGCGACCTTCCTCCCGTCCGCCAGCCAGGCGGGGTGGGCCTGGGCCAGCGACGCCGCGCCGACCGGATCGCCAAAGTCGAGGAACAGGCTGTCGACCGGGCGGCCGATCGAGCGCTCGATCTCGCGCCGGGCCTGGTCGGTGGGGAAGGGCGGCAGGCTGTCCTTGAGCCGGCCGAGATCACGCGCGAACTCGATGCCGAAGATGTCGGCGCGGGTGGCCATGACCTGGCCCAGCTTGATGGCGACGGGACCCAGGGTCTCGAAGGCGCGGCCCAGGCGCTGGCCGGGTCGGCCGTTCCTGCCGTCCTTGCCCGCGAACAGGTGGACGAAGCCCGCGACGGGCCGGAACCAGGCGGGCAGAAGATGGGTGATCTCGCGCGGCAGCAGGGCGTCGTGACGCGCCAGGGCCCCGCCCCAGCGGATCAGCCGCCAGATCGCGCCGATGGGATCGCGCACGGGCACGGTCGGCGGGGCGGCGGGAGCGACCCGGTATGACGGGTTCAGGCTCAGACCGCCCACCCGAAATGGATCGCCGCGACCCCGCCGGACAGGTTGGTCACGGCGACGCGGGAAAAGCCGGCGTCCTCGATCATCTCCTTGAAGGTCGACTGATCGGGGAAGCGGCGGATGCTCTCGACCAGATACTGATAGCTGTCGCGGTCCTTGGCGACCCACTGCCCGATGCGCGGGATGGCGTGGAAGGACCAGGCGTCATAGGCGGTCCGGATCGCCTCGGCCGTCGGGCGCGAGAACTCCAGGCACAGGAAGCGGCCGCCGGGCTTGAGCACGCGGCGCGCCTCCTTCAGGGCCACGGCGATATCGGCGACATTCCGGATGCCGAAGCTGATCGAATAGGCGTCGACCGAGGCGTCGGGGATGGGCAGCTTCATGGCGTCGCCGACGGTCCAGACCATCTCGGGCTCGCCGCCCTTGGCGACCCCCGCCAGGATCATCTCGGCGTTGTAGTCGAGCACGATGACGGAGGCGTCGGTACCGCCGCGTCGCTCCTGGGCGCGCCGGGCCATCCTGGAATACCGCCGGGCCATATCGCCGGTGCCGCCCGCGACGTCGAGGATGGTCTCGCCCGGGCGGGGGTTGAGCTTTGCGGCGGCCGCGTCCTTCCACAGCCGGTGGACGCCGCCGCTCATGAGGTCGTTCATCAGGTCGTAGCTGGAGGCCACGCTGTCGAACACGCCTCGCACCATGCGCACCTTCTCGCGCGCATCGACGTCGCGAAAGCCGAAGGAGGAGGTCTTGGACGTCTCGGTCATGGCCGGGGTCTAGCGGGTCGGCGGGCCCGCGTCATCCGCCCGCGTGGCCGCAGGGCCCGCGTGGGCTCACGCCGCCTTGGGCACCGGCAGGCGCAGATCCTTCATGACGCCGCGAATGGCCATATAGCAGCCGCAGGCATGGTCCTCGAGCGCCGGACGGTCCAGCACCTCGACCCAGCCCCGGCCGCGCCGGATCAGCCCCTTGTCGACCAGCTGGGACCCGACCTCGGACACGGTGGCGCGGCGCACGCCCAGCATGCCGGCGATATCGGCCTGGGTCAGGTCGAACCGGTCGCCCTCGGCGCGGTCGTGAAGGGTCAGGAGCCAGCGGGCCAGACGCTCGTCCAGCCGGTGCTGGGCATTGCAGGCGGCGGTCTGCTGGACCTGGGCGAACAGGCTTTCGGTGTAGCGCGACAGGGCGTTCCTGAGGGTGTCGCTCTCGCTCAGGGCCTGGGAGAAGACCTCGGCCGGGCAGCAGGCGGCGGACCCCTCGATCTGGGCGATGGCGCGGCTGGAGGCGCGGCCGTTCATGGGGCCGCAGGTCACGCCGACCAGGCCTTCGCGGCCGATGGCGGCGGTCTCGATCAGCCGGTCCTCGGGCAGGACGGTCATCAGCGACACCACGCCGTTGAGAGGGAACCAGACCTCGTCCACCTCTTCGCCCGCGTCGTACAGCATCTGACCCTGGGCAAAGGGCCTTTCGCCCAGGTGAGGCTCCAGCCGTTGCCGGTCGGCGTCGGCGAGCGAGGCGATCCACAGATTGTCCACGACGAGGCTCCGATCTGAACAATGGCGACGCTTCCCAACGCCCAGCCTGGCCGCGCGTTCCCGGACGCGGGTTCGACCCCGGGCGCTTGCCCGGCCGGGGGCGGCGGTCTAGGCCAGCGGGATGACCCGTCCCACCATCGATCCCGCCGCCGCCGCCGCCGATCTGACCGCCTGGGCCGTCGCGCCCGGCGACCGCCCGGCCCTCCATCGCGCCCTGACGTTCAAGGATTTCAACGCCGCCTTCGGCTTCATGACCCGCGTCGCCATCAAGGCCGAGACCATGGATCACCATCCGGAATGGTCCAATGTCTACAACCGGGTCGAGGTGCTGCTGACGACCCACGACGCGGGCGGGGTGACCGAGCTGGACACGACGCTGGCGCGCTTCATCGACGAGGCCGCCGCCGGCCTGGGGGGACACTGACATGACCGGACGCGTCGCGGGCAAGACGGCCATGATCACGGGAGCGGCCGGAGGGCTGGGCGAGGCCATGGCGCGCATGCTGGTGCGGGAGGGAGCCAGGGTCGCCGTGACCGATATCGACGGAGCGCGCGCCGAGGCCCTGGCGGCGTCGATCAACGCCGAGACGCCGGGGTCGGCCTTCGCCTTTCAGCACGACGTGGCCGACGAGGCGCGCTGGGCGGCGGTAGTCGCCGAGGCCGTGGCGGCGATGGGATCGTTGTCGGTTCTGGTCAACAACGCCGGGGTCGGGGGGCCCCTGACCTTCGTCGAGGACGACACGGTCGAGAACTGGCAGCGTCAGTTCGACATCAATCTGAAGTCCGTGATGCTGGGCGCCAAGCACGGCATGCCGCATCTGCGCGCGGCGGCCCCTGCCTCGATCGTGAACATCTCGTCGATCGCCGCGCTGGCGGCAGGGCCCGGCATGGGGGCCTACAACGCCACCAAGGCGGCGGTGTGGATGTACACCAAGACCCTGGCGCTGGAGGCGGCCAAGAAGGACTGGAACGTGCGCTGCAACTCGGTGCATCCGGTCTTCATCAAGACCCCGATCCTGGACCCGTTCGTGGCCATGGCGGGCGGCGACGAGGCGACGGCGCACCAGAAGCTGGCGCGCGGGATTCCGCTGAAGCGCATCGGCGAGCCGGACGACGTGGCCTATCTGGTGGTCTATCTGGCGTCGGACGAGTCGAAGTTCGTGACCGGGTCGGAGTTCAAGATCGACGGTGGCATGACGGCGCAGTGAGTTGGGGCGCTACCGCTCGGCTCCCGGAGCCTCGCTGCTTGAGCGCGTTTCGCCTGTGTTCATGGCAGCAGATCGACCGGCAGGATTTGGCTCGACAGCAGTGTTTCCATGCCCTGCCAGCGGTCCGGGCCCTGGCGCTCGACCCAGGCCTGGACCACGTCGCGGCCGAGGCCGTAGTTGATGATGTAACTGCGGTAGGTGTCGATGAAGCGCACGCGCTGGGCCGCGCGCTCGGGCGTGGTCAGCATGTATTGCGACAAGAGGCGCGTCGCCTCGGCCCGGTCGATGCGGCCGGCCAGATAGGCGTCGGCGACGGTGTATTCGGCGCGACCCAGCCGACGGACCAGGGCGTTCAGCCGGGCCTTCTGCTCGACCGGCGGGCCGGTCAGGCCCGCGAGCGGCAGCAGGACGTCACGCTCGAACACGGCGGCCTCGTCGCCCGGGAAGGCCAGGTCGATGCCGTAGTTGGCGCTGCCCTCCGCCACGAAGGACATGGGCGAATAGAGGGGATAGACGCTCATCTCGACCCAGCCGCGCTCCACCACGAAGGTCTGTTCCAGAAGCGCGTTGTAGACGTGGTGGCCGGGGTAGCCCTCGTGGCAGCCCAGGTCGATGGCTCGGTCGGTGAAGATGGGCTGGTCGGTGTTGATCTCGATCCGGCTGGCGGCGTCGCCCTGATAGTAGTTGTAGCCCGACCAGGGCTTGTCGGTGACGAAGGCCAGGGTGAACCGCTCGTTCGCGGGCAGGGCGATGTGGCGGACGGTGCGGGCGCGGCATTCGGCGATCGAGGCGTCGAACACGGTCTGGAGCCGGTCGGTCGGGATCTGGAACCCGGTGCGGAAGGCGGCGACGCGCGCGGCAAGCTCGCCCTCGCCGGGCACGAGCCGGTCGATCTCGGCCAGGATGGGGTCATAGGCCGACAGGGGCAGGATTTCTGGCCGAACGCCGAACAGGGCCTCGGCCTCGTCTGCGAAACTCATCCGCTCGCCGCCGATCATGCGAAGCCGCGCCGACGCCGCCGAGACATGGGCCAGCAGATAGGCCTTTCGCTGGACCACGGCGGGATCGGCACCCGTGGTCGAGACCGCATTCAGACGCCGGGTCAGGGAGGCCGCGCCCTGGATCAGGGCGGGCACCTCACGCGCGTTGGCCTCGGCCGCCGCCGCCCACTCGGGCGGGCCGTAATAGGCGTCGACATAGCCCGGCTCGCGCTCGCCGATCTCCAGGATCAGGGCGACATAGTCACGGGCGATGGCGTCCAGGCTGTCGCCGGACGGATCGGGCCGCCCGGCGGGCGTGGTGGCGCAGGCCCCCAGCAGAAGCAGAAATCCCAGCACCAGTGCGCGCATGGCGTCGTCTCCCTCTTGATCTTCGGCGGGACGCTAGAGCCTCTTCGGCCTGGTTGAAACAGACACCGCCATCCTCGGATCAAGTCCGAGGATGGCGGAGCAGGTTGTGACGCTCGCCCGTATTCGGGATTGAGGCGCGCCCCCCGCTGCTGTATGGCCCTTCGTCCGGTCGTCAAGCGACCGCGCGGATGCACCCGTAGCTCAGCTGGATAGAGTACTGCCCTCCGAAGGCAGGGGTCAGAGGTTCGAATCCTCTCGGGTGCGCCATTTCCCCATCAGCAACGACCATCGAGGGCGACCTGTGGCCTGGGGGCCTTTCGACGCCCCGATCAGGAGAAGGCCAGTTTCGCCGAGGCGATCACCAGAACGACCCCGAGGGCCTGGAGCAGGCGCCGGGGCTCCAGTCGGGCGATGCCGACCCGCGTGCCCACGAGCGCGCCGAGGATGACGGCACCGATGAAGAGAGGAAGTTCGGGCGGCAGACGGCCCACGCTCGACAGGTTGCCGAGCAGGCCGGAGATCGAGACGCACAGGATGAAGGTGGCCGAAACGCCCGAGGTCTTCCTCGCGCCCTCCCAGCCGAGGAACAGGATCAGGGGGCTGAGGAAGATGCCTCCCCCCGTTCCGGTCAGCCCCGACAGGGTGCCGATGGCCGCGCCGGACAGGAGGGCGATCCAGAGGCGGGGGGACTGCGGCTCGCGGAGCGCCTTGATCTCCCGGGGCCAGAGGAGCCGGATCGCGGCGAGCAGGAGGACCGCCGCGACGACCGGTCGATAGAGGTCGGTGGGAAGCTCCAGTTGTCCGGCGAGGAAGGCGGCGGGAACGGCGCCGACGACGAAGGGGATCAGGAGCCGCCCGTTGAACTGCCCGGCGCGGACGAAGCGGTAGGTCGCCAAGCTGGCGACGACGATGTTCAGGACGAGGGCTGTCGGCCGCATCACCTCGGGCTCGACCGCGAAGATCGCCATGATCGCCAGATAGGCCGACGCGCCGGCGTGACCGACTGAGGCGTAGAGCATCGCGCCCAGACCCATCAGCGCGGCCATGAGAACCAGCGTGGTCATGTCCATCGGCGGTGCTCCGGAAGCGGTCAGTCCTCGCCGCGACGAGAGCGGTCGGCGAGGACGGCGATGTGGGCGAGGGTCGGGGCGGCGGCGACGTCGAGCGTGGCACGCAACTCGGCATAGGCCGCCAGCAGAGCCTCGCCGCGCGGGGTCAGGCGCGAGCCGCCGCCGCCCGGTCCCCCGCGCTCGGTCTCCACGGCCGGGGCGTCGGTCAGGGCGTTGATGGCCTCCATCAAGGTCCAGGCCCGGCGGTAGGACATGCCCATGCGCCGCGCCGCCTCGCTGAGCGAACCGGTGTCGCGGATGAGGGCCAATAGCTGGGCCTTGCCGGGGCCGAGGTGCCCCTCGCCGATGCGGACCTGAAACCACAGGCGGGGTGGGTCGGCGTTCATGAGCGGGGGCCGGTGGCAACGGCGGCCGTAACCGGACGCGCGCGACGGGCGATATCGGCAGAAATGGCTTTCGTCCCCCCGCCCGAGCGTTATGCTCAACTGAACATGACGACTGCGCCCGCGTCCAGTCCCGCCGCCGAACCGCTGGTCGATCCCCTCGGCCGGGTCATTCGCTATGTGCGGATTTCGGTTACCGACCGCTGCGACCTGCGCTGCACCTACTGCATGGCCGAGCGGCAGACCTTCCTGCCGCGCGAGGACCTGCTGTCGATCGAGGACCTGGACCGGCTGGCCTCGGTGTTCGTCGGGCTGGGCGCGCGGCGTCTCAGGCTGACGGGGGGCGAGCCGCTGGTGCGGAAGGGCTTCATGGATCTGGTGGCGCGGCTATCGCGGCATCTGGCCTCAGGCGCGCTGGACGAGCTGACCTTGACCACCAACGGGATGCGGCTTGCGGAGCATGCCGAGGCGCTGGCCGGACATGGCGTGCGGCGGGTGAACGTGTCGCTGGATACGCTCGAGCCCGAGACCTATCGGCGGTTGACGCGGGGCGGGGACGTGAGCCGCGCGCTGGAGGGCATCGCGGCGGCCAAGGCGGCGGGGCTGGCGGTCAAGATCAACGCCGTGGCCCTGGCGCGAGACAATGCGGCGGACCTGCCCGGTCTGATCGAATGGGCGCATGGCGAGGGCCATGAGATCAGCCTGATCGAGGCCATGCCGATGGGCGAGATCGGGGCGGACCGGGAGGCGCAGTTCCTGTCGCTGGGCGACGTGCGGCGGGGGCTGGAGGCGCGGTGGACCCTGACGCCGATGGTCAAGCGCACGGGTGGACCGGCGCGCTATGTGCGGGTCGAGGAGACGGGCGGGACGCTGGGCTTCATCACGCCGATGACCCACAATTTCTGCGGTGACTGCAACCGGGTGCGGATGACCTGCACCGGGCGGCTGTATCTGTGCCTGGGGCAGGACGATCACGCCGATCTGGCGGGGGCCTTGGCCGAGGGCGGCGAGGCAGCGGTCGAGGCGGCGATCCGGGCGGCGGTGGCCAGAAAGCCGGGCGCGCACGATTTCCGCATCGGGCCGGACGCGGTGCCCGCCGTGGCCCGGCCCATGTCGCTGACGGGGGGCTGAGCGGTGGCGCGCGTGCTGCTCTTCGGTGCCTTCGCCGATGTCGCCGGATGGCGCGAGCAGGAGGTCGAGGGTGGCTCGACCGAGGCGCTGGTGGCCGTGCTGTCGGAGCATGAGGGGCTGGCCGAGCGGCTGGCGCGGCCCGGGCGGATGACCGTGGTCAACCGGGTGGTGGTGCGCGGCGATGTGACGGTGACGCCGGACGACGAGGTGGCCTTCGCGCCGCCGGTGTCGGGGGGCTGAGCGTGGCGCTTCTGGTGGATGGACCGATCGACGCGGGGGCGCTGCTGGATGCGTTCTGCGACGGGCGGACGGATGTCGGGGCGGTGGTCAGCTTCACGGGGCTGTGCCGGGCGGCGACGGACGGGCGGGCGGTCGAGACCCTGACGCTGGACGCGTGGCGTGGCTTCACCGAGGAGGCGATGACGGCGCTGGAGGACGAGGCGCGGGCGCGGTTCGAGGGGGTCGAGCTGATGGCGGTACACCGGTGGGGCGAGGTGCGGCCGGGCGAGGCGATCGTGTTCGTGGCGGCGGCGGCGGCGCATCGGCGCACGGCCTTCGACGCGGCGGACTATCTGATGGATCAGCTGAAGACCCGCGCCCCCCTGTGGAAGCGCGAGGACGGGCCGGACGGGCGGCGCTGGATCGAGGCGCGAGCGTCGGACCACGCCGACGCGGCGCGATGGAACACGGAGACGAACGGATGAGCGACCTCGATACCCTGCCCGCGCCGGGGGGGAAGCTGCTGACCGACCAGCCGGTGACGCCGGTGCGGATCGCGGTGCTGACCGTGTCGGACACGCGCGACGACGAGACGGATACGTCCGGCGCCATCCTGGCGGAGCGGGTGAAGGCGGCGGGGCATGAGCTCGTCGCGAAGGCGATCGTGCCGGACGATGTCGCAGCGATACGGGCGCAGGTCGGCGTGTGGATCGACCTCGAGGGCGTCGATGCCATCGTGACGACCGGCGGGACCGGCCTGATCGGGCGGGACGTGACGCCCGAGGCGCTGGAGCCCTTGTTCGACAAGCGGATCGAGGGGTTCTCGGTGGTCTTCCACACCGTCAGCTATCAAACCATCGGCCTGTCGACGCTTCAGTCGCGGGCCACGGCGGGGATCATCGGGGGCGTCTTCGTCTTCTGTCTTCCAGGATCGAACGGTGCGGTGCGCGACGGCTGGGACAAGGTGATCCGATGGCAGCTCGACAGCCGGCACCGGCCCTGCAACCTGGTCGAGATCATGCCGCGCCTGATGGAGACCTGACCATGTCGCCGAGTTCGACCAAGGACCTGACCCATATCGACGCGGACGGCCGGGCGCGGATGGTCGATGTGTCGGCGAAGGCCGAGACGGCGCGCGAGGCGCGGGCCGAGGGGCGGATCGTCATGGCGGCCGAGACCCTGCAGCTGGCCCTGTCGGCCGGCGGTCGAAAGGGCGACGTGCGCGCGGTGGCCGAGATCGCCGGCGTCATGGCGGCCAAGAAGACGGCCGACCTGATCCCCCTGTGCCACCCCCTGCCGCTGGACGCGGCGGTGGTGTCGGTGGAGCCGAGCGCGGACGGATCGGGCCTGACGGTCGTGGCGGTGGGCCGCACGACGGGCCGGACGGGGGTCGAGATGGAGGCGCTGACGGCTGTGTCGGTCGCCCTGCTGACGCTCTACGACATGCTGAAGGCCGTAGACCGGGGCATGACGATCGAGGGCGTGCGGCTGGTGGCCAAGTCCGGCGGGGCGTCGGGCGACTGGGTCCGGTCGGCATGAGTTTACAAACCGTCGAGGCGGCGCGGGCGGCGCTGCTGGAGGGCGTCGGGCCGTCGGGTGCCGAGGCGGTCGGGCTGGACGAGGCCGACGGGCGCTGGCTGGCGGAACCGGTGGTGGCGACGCGGGATCAGCCGCCGTTCGACGCCTCGGCCATGGACGGCTGGGCCGTGCGGACGGCGGACCTCGGCGAGGAGCCGCTGCGGATCGTCGGAGAGAGCGCGGCGGGTGCGGGGTTCGCCGGGTCGCTGGGGCCGGGCGAGACCGTCCGCATCTTCACCGGCGCGCCCCTGCCGGTCGGGGCGGATCGGGTGGTGATCCAGGAGGAGGCCCGGGCGGCGGGGGACGACCTGACGGTTCTCGCGCCCGCCGACGCCCCGGCCTGGGTCCGGCGTCGGGGAGCGGATTACGGGGCCGGGCAGGTTCTGCTGGAGCCGGGCGCACGGCTGAACCCGTGGCGGATCGCACTGGCGGCGTCGGCGGGCGTGGGATCGGTGAGGTGCGCTCGACGTCCACGCGTGGCCGTGCTGGCGGGCGGGGCCGAGGTCGTCGCGGCCGGGCAGGCGGCGGGGGCACTTCAGATCTTCGACGCGGCGGGACCGGGCGTGTCGCAGGTGGCGCGGCGGGCGGGCGCGGTGGTGACGCCGCTGCCGCTGGTCGGGGACCGGCTGGAGGAGATACGGGCGGCGCTCGAGACGGCCGAGGTCGATCTGATCGTGGTCATCGGCGGGGCCTCGGTCGGGGACCACGACCGGGTCAAGCCGGCGGCGCGTGAACTGGGCGCGCGGATGCGGGTCGAGGGGATCGCCATGCGACCGGGCAAGCCGCTGTGGGCGGCGATCCTGCCGGACGGGCGGCGCATCCTGGGGCTGCCGGGCAATCCCGTGTCGGCCCTGGTGTGCGGCGAGCTGTTCCTGAAGCCGCTACTGGCGGCGATGCAGGGCGGGGTGGCGCTGCCCGAGACCGAGACGATGCCGCTGGCCGAGGCCCTGCCCGCAAATGGGCCGCGCGAGCACTGGATGCGGGCGGCGCGGGTCGTCGGGCCGGACGGTCGGGGGGCGGTGCGGGCCCTGCCGGATCAGGATTCCGCCATGCTGACGGTTCTGAGCGGGGCCGACGGGCTGATCCGGCGCGCGGCCAATGCGCCACAGGTCGGCGCGGGCGAGGACGTGGAGATCCTGCCGCTGGGTTGATCCCTTGACGACCAAGTATGTTATTTCATAACAGTCGCGTTCCGCTTTCGTCTGGACCGCGCTCATGACCGACCTTCGCCTCGCCCGCCCGCTTCTGCTCGCCGCCGTCAGCTGGACGGCCCTGGCCGGGGCCGCCGCCGCCCAGTCGAGCCCTCGCAGCGAGCCGGTGACCGAGCTGGACGAGATCATCGTCACGGGCGCGCCGTTCGGGATCAGCCAGAACGCCTCGGTCATCGCCACGACGGTGGTGGACGAGGAGGCCCTGGCCGTCGCACCCGCCTCGACCCTTGGCGACCTCTTGGCCTCGACCCCGGGCTTGCGCTCGACCGCGTTCGCGCCGGGGGCCAGCCGCCCGTTGATCCGGGGGCTGACCGGCCCACGCGTCCAGGTGCTGACCAACGGCATCGGCCTGATCGACGCCTCCTCGGTGTCGCCGGACCACCAGGTCGCCACGGACCCGGCCGAGGCCAACCGGATCGAGATCGTTCGCGGGCCCTCGACCCTGATCTATGGCGGCTCGGCCATCGGCGGGGTGGTCAATGTGCTGGACGGCCGCATCCCTGACGCCATGCCCGAGGATGGGGTGGACGGCCGGCTGACGGCCCAGACCTCGACCGTCGACAACGGCTATTCGCTGGGCGCGCGCTTTGACGTCGCCATTGGGGACAGTCTGGTTCTGCACTATGACGCGGTGACCAAGGACGCCAACGACTACGACATTCCCTCGTCGCCGATCTCTCAGCGGCTGGCGGACGCCGAAGGCATCGCCCGCGACGAGACCGGGACCCTGCCGGGCAGCTATTCGGCGCTGGACGCCTGGGGCATCGGGGCGTCGTGGGTCGGCGAGGCGGGCTTCGGCGGCCTGTCCTACAAGGAGACCGAAAGCACCTATGGCGTGGTCGCCGAGGAAGGCGTCTTCATCGAGCTGGAGCAGCAGCGGTTCGACGCGCGCGGCGAAGTGCGCTTCGATACCGGACCCTTCCGTGCCGTGCGCGGGGCGTTCGGCCAGGCCGACTATACCCACACCGAGTTCGAGGACGTCGGCGAGCCGGGGACGGTGTTCGAATCCGACGGCTGGGAAGCACGGGCCGACCTGATCCAGCGCGACCGCAACGGCTGGAACGGGGCGATCGGGGCCCAGACCCTGTCGCGCAGCCTGTCGGCCATCGGCGACGAGGCTTACATTCCCGGCAGCGACATCGACGAGGCGGGGGTCTATGCGGTCCAGCGCTGGGACCGCGACGGCTATGGCTTTGAGGGCGGCCTGCGCTACGACCGCCGCACCCTGTCGGCCACGCCGATCGGGACGCGCGACGAGGTCGAGCGCGAATACGACAACTGGTCGGCATCGGGCGCCGTTTTCCTGCGGCCCGCGGACGGCCTGTTCCTGGGCGTCAGCCTGGCGCGGAACGAGCGCGCGCCGTCCGAGACCGAACTGTTCGCCGACGGCGTGCATGTCGCGACGGGGGTCTATGAGGTCGGGGACCTGACGCTGGACTCGGAGTCGGTGACGACGCTGGAGGGCACGCTGCACTATGACGGCGGACGGCTGCGGGGCGACCTGCATGTCTATGCCTCGACTTACGACGGCTTCATCGACCTGCGCGACACGGGCGCGACCTTCCTGGTCGACGAGGACGGGGAGATCGAGGAGTTTCCCATCTTCGCCTATCAGCAGACCGACGCCGACTTCCGCGGCTTCGAGGCCGAGCTGGCCTATGACGTCTGGGCCGAGGGCAGCCGGGTCGTGACCCTGGAAGGCGCGGTCGACTATGTCGATGCCGACACCGACCTGGGCCCCGCCGCGCGCATTCCGCCGTTGTCGGTGACGGGCCGGGTCAGATACGGCTCGGGTCCGATCGATCTGAGCCTGGAAGTCCGACACGTCGCCGAGCAGGACGAGGTGGCCGACTTCGAACTGCCGACCGACAGCTATACGATGGTCAATCTGTTCGGGGCCTGGCGTCCGCTCGCCGACAAGAACGTGACCTTCTTCGCCGAGGGCCGCAACCTGACCGACGAAGAGGCGCGCGAGCATGTCAGCTTCCTGAAGGATATCGCCCCGATGCCGGGCCGGAACCTGAGGGTCGGGGTGGCCTACCGGTTCTGATCCGGGGTCACAGCGGCCGGACCATGTAGCGGGCGTCGGGGCCGTAGGTCGCCAGCTTGGCCGACAGGTCCGGGGCCGGGTCGGTGACGAAGCCGTGCCGGGTCCAGAAGGCCTCGGCGTCGTTGACGGCGACCAGGGCGAGGGCGGGCCAGCCGGCGGCGGCGGCCTCGCTTGCGAGGGCTTCGATCGCGATGCGCGCGTGGCCCGCGCCGCGCGTTTCGGGCAGAAGGGCCAGATCGTGCAGATAGGTCAGGTCGGCGTCGTCGGGGACGGCGTCGATCAGGCTGTTCAGCGGGGGGATTCGACCCCGTCGCCACGGGTAGGCCACGATGTAGCCGGACAGGCCGGTCTCGTCGGCCAGCACGCGGCACCCTTGCGGATGCAGGGAAAGGCGATTTGCGAAACAGGCACGATCCTCGAAATGGTTCGGGAAGGCGACGGCGGCGACCGCGCTGACCGCGTCCAGATCGTCCGGCGTCATCGCCCGCCAGGTCAGTCCGGGCATCGGCTGTTCAGAGCCGCGGCGCGGTAGGTCCAGGTCATCGACTGGGCCTGGCCGTCGGCGGTGCCCTCGATCCGGCCGGTCAGGGTGTCGCCCTCGCGGGCATAGACGATGCGCTGGGGGAAGTCGTGATCGGGGTTTTCGAACACGGCGCGGTTCGCGGTCGCCTCGATCAGGGGAAAGACCGTCGCCGGCACGCCACTGGGCTGGGCGAGGAAGGCCAGGCGGTCGCCGACCGGCCAGATGCGGGTGAACTCCAGCGAGCCCTGTCCCGACCGGCCGACCGTGACGGTGACCCCCGCCATCAGGCCCCCGCGCGGATCGCTCCACGTCTCGGACACCTCCCGGCCGCCCTCGCAGCTGAGCCAGTAGCCGGCCATCCACGACAGGTCGTCGATGGTCGCGGGCGCGGACTGGATCGCCCAGGCGGCGAGAATGGCGTGGATCATGGGTGTCCCCTCGGTGGCTGCGCCGCCATCTAGAAGGCGACGATAGCGTCGGTCTTGTAGGATTGCGACGCCAGCCGACGCGCCAGCTCGGACTGCTGCCGGGCCCACTCCGTGGCCGTGCAACCGAGGAAGCGGCGAAAATCCCGCGCCATCTGCGGCTGATCGAAATAGCCGGCGTCCAGCCCAGCCCTCAGCCAGGCACCGGCCGCCGCGTCGGGATGTTCGGCGCGCTCGAACACGGCGCGAAAGCGGCGGATCGAGCGAAGGGTCCGGGCCGGGACGCCGACCTGGTCGAGGAAGGCGCGCTGCAGGGCGCGACGGGCGGCGGGGTGGTCCGGTGGGGCCTGATCCTGCAGCGCCGCCCGGACGGTCGGGTCGATCGCCCAGCGCTCCTGCGCGCGTCGCGTCTCCAGCCAGGTCGCCAGCGCCGTCAGGTCCGTCGGCGGTCGCGGCAATCGGTCGGACAGATCCAGCGTCCGGTCGGTCGCCCGCCTCAGCGGCGAACCGAGAAGCGGGCGCGCCCCGTCGGGGGTGAAACGCGCCGCGATGACATGCACAGGACCGGTCGGCCGGAGCGCCAGAGGCCGCGTCAGCTGTCCGGCGAACAGGACGGCGGGTTGGCGGTGCCACGCACCGTCCGGGCCCTGGGCGTCATAGGGCGTGCCGAGGTGGACGATCAGTTCGCAGCACCCGTCCGGCACGATCCGCTGCACGCCGCCCGAGGGGGTGTCGGCCCGGTAGGACCACAGGCGGGAAACGAACGGTGCCAGGGCGGGCGGCGGCGCGGCTTCCTGGTAGGTGTCGTCCACGTCCTCAGTTGACCTTGGCCGGGTCGGGCGGCGCGGGGGGCAGGGCGGCGCAGGGGATGCCGTCGGCCTTCAGCGCCTTGACCTCGGCGGGGGTGGCCTCGCCGTAGATCTCTCGCTTCTCGGTCGTGCCCTCGTGGATGGCGCGGGCCTCGCGGGCGAAGGTGTCGCCGACGTAGTCGAAGTTCTGCTCGACGTGGGCGCGGACCTCGCGGGCGACGTCCATCATCATGGTCTGCATCTTTCGCGCGACCTCGGGCGAGGGGGTCGCCCGTTTCGTGCCCGCAACGGCCGGGGCCATGATCTGTTTGGACACCGAGTGCGAGCCGCAGAACGGGCATTCGACCAGTCCGCGCGAGGCCTGGTCATCATAGTCGGACGAGGAGCCGAACCAGGCTTCGAACCCGTGGTCGGCGTCGCACTGGAGCGCGTAACGGATCATTGGCTGTTCATCGGGGCGCGGCGAAGTCGCGGTCGTGGGTCAGGGCGGGCACGGCGGCGCGGGCGCGCGCCACCGCCGTCAGGTCCAGGGTGGCGTGCAGCACGCCGGGGTCGTCGTGGTCAAGCTTGCCGATGACCTCGCCCCAGGGCGACACGACGGTGGAACGACCCCAGGTCTTGCGCCCGTCCTCGTGAGTGCCCCCTTGGGCGGGGGCCAGGACGAAGGCTCCGGTCTCGATGGCGCGGGCGCGCAGCAGGGTCTCCCAGTGGGCCTCGCCGGTCGGGACGGTGAAGGCGGCGGGCACGGCGATCATCGAGGCCCCGGCCTTGGCCAGCTGGCGGAACAGGTGGGGGAAGCGAACGTCGTAGCAGACGGTCAGACCCAGCCGGCCCCAGGGCGTGTCGGCCACGGCCGCGGCATCGCCGGGACGGATGGTCGAACTCTCGCGATAGGTCTCGCCGTTCGGCAGGTCGACGTCGAAGACGTGCAGCTTGTCGTAGCGGGCGACGATGCCGCCATGAGGGTCGATCAGCAGCGACCGGTTGGCGGCGCGGTCGTCGCCGGCGTGGCCCGAGCGGACGATGGCCGAGCCGATCAGCAGCCAGACGCCCAGCTCCGCCGCCAGGTGGCGCAGGCCGATGACGCAGGCGTCCTGATCCTCGTCGGTGATGGCGACCGCGCGGCGGTCGCGACGCTGTTCCAGCAGATTGGTGCCCTCGGGCGTCAGGACCAGTTTCGCGCCCTCGGTTGCCGCCTGTCGGATCAGGGGTTCGATATGGGCCAGCCCGGCCGCCGCCGTCGCGGGCGTCCGCGTCTGGATCAGGGCGATGGGCAGGCCCGCCGACATCAGGCGGCCAGCAACGGGTCGAGCTCGCCCCGGCGGTCCAGGGCGCGCATGTCGTCCGAACCGCCGATATGGCGGCCGTCGATGAAGATCTGGGGGAAGGTCATGCGGCCGCCCGAGCGTTCGATCATCTCGGCCTTCCTGGCCGGATCGGACGAGGCGACGATCTCGGTGAAATCTACGCCCTTCTGATCGAGCAGGCCCATGGCGGCCATGCAGTAGGGGCAGCCGGGCTTGGTGTAGAGAACGACGTCGGCCAAGGGGGTACTCCGGGCAAAGACTGGATTTGGCCTTCTATCTAGGCAGTTCGCGCGCGGTTCGCACCCTCGCGATGACCGCGAGGTCGACGGCGCGGGCACCGG
Source organism: Brevundimonas aurifodinae (assembly GCF_040195595.1). Classification (NCBI taxonomy): domain Bacteria; kingdom Pseudomonadati; phylum Pseudomonadota; class Alphaproteobacteria; order Caulobacterales; family Caulobacteraceae; genus Brevundimonas; species Brevundimonas aurifodinae. The sequence continues at coordinate 124,562 of NZ_JBEGDD010000010.1, read as the reverse complement.
CGGCCAGCAGGGCGGTGGCGCAGGCCTCGGCCGTGGCCCCGGTGGTCAGGACGTCGTCGATCAACAGGACGCGCCGACCGCGCACGCGCCGCGCCCCCGCCTCGGTGACGGCGAAGGCGGACTTGACGTTGATGCGCCGGCCCCGGGCGCTCCGGCCGCCCTGGCTGTCGGTGGGTCGGGACCGGATCAGGGCGTCTGCCAGGTAGTCGCGGCGGGCGGTGTGGGCCAGGGGGCGGGCGACCTCGGCGGCCTGGTTGAAGCGGCGGCCGAGCAGGCGCGTGGGATGCAGCGGCACCGGGCAGATCGCGTCGGCGTCCTCGATCAGGGGGGCGGCGGCGCGGCTGAGCCAGCGGGCGAACAGGGGGGCGAACTGCTGCTGGTCGCCGTGCTTGAACTTCAGGATCAGCCCGCGAGACGCCTCGTCATAGACGCAGGCGGCCCGGCACCGGGCGAAGCGGTGGGGCAGGGCGATGCAGGCCGCGCATCGGTCGGACGCGAAGGGACCGCCGTCGAACTCGAACGCCGCGCCGCAGCCGTCGCAGACGGGGTCCTCCAGAAAGACGACGCGGCTCCAGGCGTCGGGCGTCAGGCCCGCCTGGGCGGTCGCTTCGACACTGTCGTGGGCGAGGGGCGGCAGGATCAGGTCGGTCAGGCCACGGCCGAGGGCACGCAGCGTCGGCGAAAGCCGGGCGCGGCCCGCTTCCCATCGCTCTCTCCAGACCCCATCCTGTTGGCCCATGAGCGCGGCCGGTCCCCCCATCATCTTCGATCCGCATCGCCGGGCGGCGCGGCTGGCGCGCGCGAGCCGGCGGTTCGGCGAGGCCGACTTCCTGCACAGGCGCGCGGCCGAGAACGCCGTTCTCAGCCTGGAGGCGACCTTGCGCGACTTTCCGGTCGTCGTCGACCTGTCGGCGCATCCGGGGGTGTTCGCCGATCTACTGGCCGGATCGGACGCGCGTGGGCGGGTGGGCGAGCCGCGCGCGGTCGGGACCGTGGCCGAGGTGGCCGACCCCGGGGCCGCGCCCCTGGGGCTGGCGGACGGGTCGGTCGATCTGATCGTGTCGCTGATGACGCTGCACTGGGCCAACGACCTGCCGGGGGCGCTGACGCAGATCCGGCGGGCGCTGAAGCCGGACGGGCTGTTCCTGGGGACCCTGCTGGGCGCGGGCACGCTGAAGGAACTGAGGGGCGTCCTGACCGAGGCGGAACTGGAGACGCGGGGCGGGGCCAGCGCGCGGGTGTCGCCGTTCGCGGACGGGTTCGACGGGGCGGGCCTGCTGCAGCGGGCCGGGTTCGCCCTGCCGGTGGCGGACGTGGACCGGCTGACGGTGCGGTATTCCGGCCTGCCGGCCCTGGTGCGCGATCTGCGCGCCATGGCCGAGACCAATGTCCTGGCCGGGCCGCTGAGACCGCTGAACCCCGCGATCGTGGCCCGGGCGGCGATGCTGTATGCCGAACGCCACGGCGAGGCGGACGGGCGGATTCCGGCGACGTTCGAGATCGTCAACCTGGCGGGATGGGCCCCGCACGAGAGCCAGCCTAAGCCCTTGAAGCGGGGGTCGGCGAAGGTCCGGCTGGCCGATGCGCTCGGGGTGACCGAGCACCGAGAGGGCTAGATGGCGGCGGTGATGGTGGTGGCGATGTACTCGAACATCGCCGTGGCGCGCCCGGCGAACAGGCCGACGGCGGTGACGATGACCAGGAAGATCAGGCCGCAGATCAGGCCGTATTCGATGGCGGTCGCGCCCCGGTCGTCCGAGAGGAAGCGGCGGATCAGCGGGGTCATCGGCGGCCTCCGGACCTAGAGCAGGTCGCGCAGCCAGGCGACCAGGGGCGCGTCGGCGGGCGGCATGGGATAGTCCGCCAGCTTTGACGGCTTCACCCAGGCCAGGGCGGCGTGTTCACGCTGGGTGACCACGCCCGACCAGCGTCGGCAGAGATACAGTGGCATCAACAGGTGAAACGAATCGTAAGCGTGGCTGGCGAAAACGAACGGGGCGAGGCAGGCCTCGGTGACCTGGATGCCCAGTTCCTCGTCCAACTCGCGGATCAGGGCCGCCTCGGGCCGCTCGCCGGGCTCGACCTTGCCGCCGGGAAATTCCCACAGTCCTGCCAGGGCCTTGCCCTGCGGCCTCTGGGCGATCAGCACCCGCCCGTCGATATCGACCAGGGCGCAGGCGACGACGAGGACGGTGGGCAGGGCGGGATCGGTCATGGGCCGCGATTAGCCGGAGCGATCACGCTTCCGCAATCATTGGTCACACAGTGTGGCCGCCGCGACCTTGCGGATCGTGACCGCAATGGGGCAAGTCGTTTTGCTTTCGTTCCCCACCCTTTTCGCCGCCGCTTGAACCGAGACCATGGCCGCCAGCCCCCTGACCGACGCCCTCGCCAGTCCCGAAGTCCAGGCCTTCGCCAGCGGATTTCCCGTGCTGGTGCTGCATCTGTTCGCCACCCTGGCCCTGCTGGGCGGTGGGGCGGTGATCTATGGCCTGCTGACGCCGTGGAAGGAGATCGCCCTGATCCGCCAGGGCAATTCGGCGGCCGCCGTGGCCTTCGGCGGTGTCCTGCTGGGCCTGGCCATTCCGCTGGCGGTGTCGCTGTCGGTGTCGACCTCGATCCGGGACATCCTGCTGTGGGGTCTGGCGACCCTGGTGCTGCAGCTGCTGGCTTTCCGCATCGTCGATCTGGTCCTGACCGGCCTGCCCCAGCGCATCCAGGAGGGCGAGGTGTCGGCCGCCGTCCTGCTGGTCGCCGCCAAGCTGGCCACCGCCCTGATCCTCGCCGCCGCCCTGACGGGCTGAGACGGCGATGGGATTTCCCCGCCCGCCCGACTGGCTGGTCTATGGCGGCCTGCTGACGGTCATCCTGGCCGTATCGCTGAGCCGGCGCGAGAACGCCGACGCCCCGCCTGCCCCGCCGCCGCCGGACGAGGTGGAGGGCGCGCTTCTGGGTCCGATCACGCCGTTCGATCCGTCGGTCACGGTGACGACGCCGGACGTGCCGTTCGTGCCGGCGGCGGGCACGGCCTTTTCCATCGCCGGACAGGGACGCTGGCTGACGGCGCGTCATGTGGTCGAGGGATGCCGCCGACCGGCCCTGGTCGTGGGCGGAGGCCGGGCGGTCTCGGCCGATGTGCGCCTGTCGCCGCGCGCGGACATCGCCCTGCTGATCACGGCGGGGGGACCACCCGCCCTCGCGGTCACCACCGCCGAGCCGCTGAGAGTCGGGCAGCGCGGCTTCCACCCGGGCTATCCTCAGGGAAAGCCGGGCGAGGTGACCTCGCGCCTGCTGGGACGCGAGGTGCTGAAGGTGCGCGGGCGCGGCCAGAGGGACGAGCCTGTCCTGGCCTGGGCCGAGGTGGGACGCACCGAGGGGCTGGAAGGCACGCTGGCCGGGTTGTCGGGGGCGCCGACCATGGACCGGCGCGGCCGGGTCGTGGCCATGACCATTGCCGAGGCTCCGCGCCGGGGCCGCATCTACACCACCGCGCCCGACACCCTGGGCCCCGCCATCCGGGGCGAGCAGCCGGCCGACGAGCCGCTGCTGGGCGAAGTCGTCACGGTCGAGAACTATGGCCGCGTCGCCGATGATCTGCGCCGCGATCTGCGGGTCGCCCAGGTCGTCTGCCTGTCCGCCTGATGGTCCTGCCCGTCGATCCGAAGCTCTACCTCGTCTTTTGCGGGGTGATGGCGGTCATGGCCGTGACGCCGGGGCCGGCCAATCTGTTCTCCATCGCCACGGGCATGGAGCGAGGACGGCGCGCGGTGCTGCTGGCCGTCGTGGGCATGAACGTGGCGACCCTGGTGTGGTTCGGGGCGGCGGCCCTGGGGCTGGGGGCGCTGGTCACGGCCTTTCCCGAAGTGTTTCGCTGGGTGGCGATCGCGGGGGCGGTCTATGTCGCCTGGCTGGGGGTCAGCGCGATCCGGGCGGTCCTGGCTCCGCCGCCGCCGCAGGTCGAAGACAGCCCGGTGGTGCAGACCCGGCGGCCGGCCTTCATCGACGGCTTCCTGGTGCAGATCGCCAATCCCAAGGCGGTGTTGTTCTTCACCGCCGTCCTGCCGCCGTTCCTGGACGTGAACCGCCCCGCCGCGCCGCAGCTGGCGCTGTTCGCTGCGGCAGTGATCCTCATGGACGTGGTGACCATGACGACCTACGGTCTGGGTGGAGCGGCGCTGGCCCGGCGCATGGACGAGCCCCGCTTCCGGCGCGTGTTCGGCGTCTTCGTCGGGCTGTTGCTGCTGACCGCCGCCGTGCTGATTGTTTCGCGTTTATAGGGACTTGCCTGTCCTCGGAACGACGCTGTTCATGCGCCGTTCAGGTGGAACGACGCAATGTCCGCCACCTTCCGGAGCGTACCCATGAAAACCCGATCCCTTCTGATGGTCGCCGCCGCCGCCCTGCTGGTGTCGGCCTGCGCGACCTCCACCGCCTATGCCCCCGCCGGTTTCAACGGTCAGCGCGGCGGCTATGCCGAACAGCGTCTGGAGAGCGACCGCTTCCGCGTCAGCTTCGCCGGCAACTCGGTCACCTCGCGCGAGCAGGTGGAGATGGGGCTGTTGCTCCGCTCAGCCGAACTGACGCTGGAGAATGGCTTCGACTGGTTCTCGACGGTCGAGCGCGCGACGGATCGCGACGTCAGCTATTCGGCGTTCCGCGATCCCTTCTATCGGCCTTACAGCCCGTTCTGGGGCCCCTCGTGGCGCTACTATCACCGCCGGGGCTACTGGAGCCGCTGGAACGATCCCTTCTGGGGCCGCGACGACTTCGACGTGCGCCAGATCGACCGGTTCGAGGCCAATGCCGAGATCGTGCTCGGTCGCGGGCCCAAGCCGGCCGGCGACGCCAACGCCTTCGACGCGCGCGAGGTCGTCGCAAATCTGAGCGGACGCGTCACGCGGCCGATGTGAATCGGGTCACCTCCCCATCGCCTTGCGGCGATGGGGAGGTGACTTGGGGGTCAGCCGACCCGGGGCGTCTTCAGACGGCGCTTGTTGGCGTGGGTCGCCGGGGCGGTGCCCAGGGCCTCGGGGATCTCGCCCTTGAAGTAGAAGCGTTGCCACGCCTCCTTGGCCGCGTCGGGGTCGCCCGACGCCAGCCGGGTGTTGAAGTCCGTGCGCTGGCGGTTCCAGGCCTCGAACTGGCCCTTCATCACCGGGTTGGATTCCAGCGTGCGGATTACCGGCTGGACCTGTTCCAGCTTGCGATGCTCGACCAGATTTATGAAGCAGAACGGCTCGCCGCGTTCGAATTTTACGCGGCCCGGCCGGGTGAAGATCCAGTTCATGGTGAAGGGGAACGGCAGCCAGTCGGTCTCGATCAGGCCGACCAGGGGCTGGATGCCGTCCTTCACATGGTTGGGCGATCCCGAGCAGATCATCCCCCAGCCCGGCGGGGTGCGGAACAGATACTGGGGATGCAGGGTCAGGACCCCGCGCGAGAAGTGCGAGGTGACGAAATGGTCCAGCTCCGGCTGCGGTCGCTCGGGCGTGATGGTGATGTCGGCCTGCGACGGCCCGCCGTTCCACTCGGCCGTGAAGGTGAAGGGACACAGGATTTCCCAGCCCGTGGTGTTGGCCATGGTCAGGGGCAGGCAGCGATAGGGGTGCCGGCTGACGAAGGCGTCCATCCAGTTCCGCGACTGGCGGCCGGGCACCATGTCGGGCGGCCGGGCCGACATCGGATAGCATTCCAGTTCCAAGGGGCGGCGTCCTTCGGCTAAGCGGGTCGTGTCGTCCTTCCTATCGGCCCGCCCATGACCGCTCAACCACCGCATGACCGCGACAGCCTGCTGGCCTTCATGGCCGAGCGCGGGATCGAGCAGACGACGCACGAGCATCCGGCGGTGTTCCGCGTCGAGGAGGGGCTGGACCTCAAGGCGTCGATGCCTGGCGCCCACACCAAGAATCTGTTCCTGAAGGACAAGAAGGGGCGGCTGTGGCTGATCTCGGCGCGTCAGGACACGGTCATCGACCTGAAGCTTGCTCCGAAGGTGATCGGCTCCGACAGACTGTCGTTCGGCAACGAGACCTTGATGCAGGAGACCCTGGGCGTGCGGCCGGGTTCGGTGACGGCGCTGGGGCTGATCAACGACGTCGAGCGGCGGGTCGGCTTCGTGCTGGACCGGCGGCTGTGGGAGGCGGAGATCGTCAACTTCCACCCCCTGACCAACACGGCGACGACGGCGCTGAGCCAAGCGGCGTTTCGTCGCTTTCTGACCGAGATCGGGCGGGCGGCGAGGGTGGTGGATTTCGACTGACCTTCTCCCTCCCCGTTCCGGGGAGGGTGGTCGGAGCGCAGCGGAGACCGGGTGGGGGCGGCCGGGCGAGCCTTACTCCGACATCGCCTGTGGTTCGCCTTGCCGCCCCCACCCGATCGCTTCGCGATCTGCCCTCCCCGTTCCGGGGAGGGAGAAAGCGGCTTGCCTCCGCCACCTCGCGCGACCATCTGTCGGCTCTCGCGTTACACGCCGACAGGATGACCCGCCGATGAGCCTTCTCGACCCGACCGCGCCCAAGGACGACGCCGCCGACGACCTGATCAAGGACGGTTCGGACGCCGGCTTCATGGCCGACGTGATCGCCCAATCGAAAATCCAGCCGGTCATCGTCGACTTCTGGGCGACCTGGTGCGGGCCGTGCCGGACCCTGACGCCCGCGCTGGAAAAGCAGGTCCGCGTGGCGGGCGGGGCGGTCAAGCTGGTCAAGATCGACGTCGACAAGAACCCCGCCTATGCGGGCCAGCTGCGGGTCCAGTCGATCCCGACGGTCTATGCCTTCGTCAACGGCCAGCCGGTCGACGGCTTTCAGGGCGCGATCCCCGAAAGCCAGATCAAGGCCTTTATCGAGAAGCTGTCGGGCGGATCGTCGGCCAATTCCGACGTGGAACAGCTGCTGGCGCTGGGCGAGGAATCGCTGGGCCTGTCGGACTTCGGCGGCGCGGCCCAGGCCTATGCCCACGTCCTGACGCTGGAGCCCGAGAACGAGGACGCCATCGCCGGCATGGCGCGGGTCTATCTGGCCGGCGGCGACGCCGATCAGGCGCGCCAGACCATCGCCATGGCCCCGGTCGATTCCAAGAACCCCACCGTCATCAGCCTGCGGGCCCAGCTGGCCCTGGCCTCGGCGGCGCCGACGGCCGAGGTCGCGGCGCTGGAGGCCCGGCTGCGGGCCGACCCGGGCGATCATCAGGCGCGCTACGACCTGTCGCTGGCCCAGGCGGCGGCCGGCGAACTGAAGGCGGCGGTCGACAGTCTGCTCGACATCGTTCAGGCCGATCTGGAGTGGAACGAGCAGGCGGCCAGGAAGCAGTTGCTGGTGGTGTTCGAAGCCGCCGGCCTGTCGTCCGACATCGCCAAGGACGGGCGTCGGCGTCTATCGTCGATCCTGTTCGCGTAAGAGGGGCGGGGCGATGGCGCAGGGCTATGTGAAGGCGGTCGATCTGCCCCAGGTCATTCCGGTGTTTCCCTTGCCGGGGGCCATCCTGCTGCCGCGCGGCCAGTTGCCGCTGAACATCTTCGAGCCGCGCTATCTGAACATGATCGACGACGCCATGGCGGGCGACCGGATGCTGGGCATGATCCAGCCGGTCGGCGGGCCGCGTCGCCTGCCCAGCCTGTCGGCGGTGGGCTGCGCCGGGCGGATCACCTCCTTCGCCGAGACCTCCGACGGACGCTATCTGGTGACGCTGACGGGGGTGGCCCGGTTTCGGGTGGCGGCCGAACTGCCGACCCAGACGCCGTATCGCCAGATCCGGGCCGCCTTCGCGCCGTTCGAGACCGATCTGGCGTCGCCCACCGGCGGCGAGGATTTCGACCGCGAGTCGTTCCTGTTCGCCTTGCGCCAGTATCTGGAGCGTCGACAGCTGGAGATCGACTGGGAGACCGCCGAGGCCGCGCCTCAGGAGGCCCTGGTCAACAGCCTGTCCATGGCCCTGCCGTTCGAGCCGGCCGAGAAACAGGCCCTGCTGGAATCGCCGACGCTGGACGACCGGGTCGAGGTGCTGACGGCCCTGATGCGGATCGACGCGGCCGAGACCGGCGACGGCGACAGCCAGACCTCGATGCAGTAGCTCCCTTTTATCCGCTCATCCCCGCGAAAGCGGGGACCCAGTTCTGAAGTGGGGCAGGGTGTTCTGGATGACGGTCCGGGAGCAGCCGTTTCGCAATCTTCGCCCAAAGCACTGGGTCCCCGCTTTCGCGGGGATGAGCGGAACTGGGGCGTTCAGTCAGTCCAGCGCGCAGATATCCGGCAGACCCCTCAGCGCCCCCGCATGGTCCAGGCCATAGCCGACGAGGAAGCGGTTCGGGGCCTCCCAGCCGACGAAGTCGGGCTCGGGTGCGCGGGGCAGGGGCCAGGGTTTGCGCGCGAAAACGCACGTCAGGACCTCCGATGCGCCCGCCTCTTTCGCCAGTCGCACGGCCTCGGCCAGAGACAGGCCGGTGTCGAACACATCGTCCAGGATCAGGACCTTGCGGCCCTGAAGCGACCGCTGGAACGGGGCATGGACGTCGATGCGGCCCCGGCTGGACTGTTCGTCGCCGTAGGAGGCCAGCCACAGGGCGTCGAACCGAACGTGACGCCCCAGCCGCGACAGGGCCCGCGTCAGGTCGGCGGCGAACCACAGGCCGCCGGTCAGCAGCACCGCCGCCACGGTCTCGTCGTCGATGACGGGGGCGATCCTTGCCGCCAGGTCGGCGACGACGCGGGCGACCTCGGCCTCGGGGAGCAGGACGGTCGGCGTCGGGGAGGGTTCAGCCATGCGAGGCGGATACCGCCTCGGCCCCATGGCTGTCGATAGGGCCGTGATCGGCGCCGTGCGCCGCATCGGCGATCGGCCGGGCGTCGATCGGGTCGGCGTGGATGGCCGGAGCGGTCTCGACGATGGCCGGGCGCAGGCCGTGGTCGTCGGCGGCGGGCAGGGGACGGTCGTGACCCGAAGGGGCGGCCTCGTCGTGATCGCCCGTCGCCTCCGCGTGACGGGAGGCGGGGACGGCCCCGACGAAATGCAGGCCGACGTCGACGCCTTTGGCGGCAGGGTCGCGGATCAGGGCGGCGAAGCCCTGGACCCCACCAGGCAGGACAGGCGCGCCGTCCAGGGTGATGACGGCGTGGCCGATCTCGGCGCCCTGCGCGTCCAGCAGGGCGACACGCACCGGCGGCGGCTGGACTTCACGGCCCCGCACGTTTCGGAGCGCGCCCGAGACCATGACCATGTCGGGGCGGTCCAGCATGGCCTTGGCGGTGACGGCCTCGAACTCCAGTCCTGTCGGGTTCACCGGCGTGCCGACCATGGCATAGGCGGCGGCGGCGCGGGGCCACAGGTCGACGACCTCGACCCGGAACAGCCAGCCCCCGGCCAGGATGCCGACGAAGACGCTGGCCAGGCCCGCCCAGACGGCGCCGTGGGTGGCCGCGCGGCGGATGCGGCGCTGTTGTTCGGCGCGGGCGCGGAAGGCCTTGGGCAGTTCGGGGGCCGGGGTCTCGGGCGCGACCGGCGGGGCCTCGTCCGTCGCGGCGCGGGCCGGGTCGGCGGTCGGGGTCGCGAGCACGGGGGCGGATGCGGCGCTGAGCGCCAGCGGCTCTTCGGCCATCGCGTGCCAGATGTGGGCGCAGGACTGGCAGCGGACCTTGCGGCCGCCCGCCGGAATGGCGTCGTCGGGCGCGAAATAGCTGGTGGCGCAGGACGGGCAGGTCAGTATCATGGCCGCTGACTTCGTGAGGCCGATCCCTCGGCCCCCTCCCCTCGGTGCGTCTGCGCACCGTACCTGACGAACATACGCCGATGCCCCCACCGCGCCGCCCGGCCGCCGATCCCGCGCCTACGCCCGAGACCGTCCGCCTGACGGGGGTGGGATTCGGCTATGCGGAACGGCCCGGCGTGCTGCGGGACATCTCCCTGATTCTGCCTGCGGGCTCTTTCCACTTCCTTACCGGGGCGTCGGGATCGGGGAAGTCGACCCTGCTGCGGCTGCTGACCCTGTCGGAACGCCCGACGGAGGGGCGAATCGCCCTTTTCGGAGAGGAGGCGACGGCGGTGCCGGCGCGCGACCGTCCGGGGTTCCGGCGGCGCATGGGGGTGATCTTCCAGGACTTTCGCCTGCTGGATCATCTCAGCGTGTTCGACAACGCCGCCCTGCCGTTGCGGCTGCGTGGGGTGAAGCCTGCGGCGTACGGGCCGGACGTGGAGGAGATGCTGGCCTGGGTCGGGCTGGGCGACCGCGCGGGCGATCGGCCGACCGCCCTGTCGGGGGGCGAAAAGCAGCGGCTGGCCATCGCCCGGGCGGTGATGAGCCGGCCCGAACTGATCCTGGCCGACGAGCCGACCGGCAGCGTCGATCCGGCCATGGCCGAGCGGCTGCTGAAGCTGTTCCAGTCGCTGAACCGACAGGGCACGACCGTGTTGATCGCCAGCCATGACGAGGCCCTGGCCCGACGTTCGGGCGCGCGGCTGCTGAGGCTGACGGACGGGCGTCTGTCGGCGGCCCCGGCGACGGCGGCGGCATGATCCGCTGGTCCACCCTGTTCGACCCGGCGCAGGCCGTGGTCCCCCCGTCGCCGCCGGAGCGGGACCTGTTGCCGCGCGACGGGGCGGGGGAGCGGTGGCTGGGGGGCGTGATCGCGGTCCTGTGCTTCGTCGCCTGTCTGGCCGGTCTTGGGGCCCTGTCCGCCGAGCGAGCCGCGGGCGGCTGGGCGCGCGAGCTGCGGGGCGAGGCGACGGCGCAGGTTCGGCCGGGCGTGGGCGAGACCGGCGACGCGGCGGCGGCCCGGGCGGCGGAGACCCTGGCGGTGGTGCCGGGCGTGGAGGAAGCGGCGGCCATGGACCGCGCTACGGCCGAGCGGCTGCTGCGACCCTGGATGGGCGAGGCGGCTCTGGAAGATTTGCCCCTGCCCCATCTGGTCACGGTGCGGCTGGACCCGGACGCACCCGCCAGCGCCCTGGTGCTGAGCCGGGCCCTGGCCGAGGGTGGCATCGACGCCACGGTCGATGACCACAGCCTGTGGCGCGGCGAGGTCGAGCGGTCGGCGGGGACGGTGACCTTGCTGGCGCTGGCGGCCTTCCTGGCGGTGGCCGGGGCGACGGGGGCGGCGATCGTCCACGCCGTGCGGGCGGGCGTCGAGGCCCGGCGGGCGGTGATCGAGACGCTGAGCCTGTCGGGCGCGACTGATGGGGCCGTGGCCTGGCTGTTCCAGCGGCGGTTCGCCCTCCTGGCGCTGGCCGGCGGGGCTGTGGGAACCGGGTTGGCGCTGGCCTTGGCCGGCATGGTCCGGTTCCTGGGCGGAGGCGAGGGATTGAGCCCGGCCCTGCCCCTGGCGTGGGGCGATCTGCTGATCCTCTCGCCAACGCCCCTGGTCGCGGCTACGGTGGCGCTTGTCTCGGCGCGGCTGGCGGCGGGGCGGGCGCTCGACCGGCTTGGCGCGTCCGCGTCCGCCGGATAGGAAGAAGCCATGAAGTTTCTGGCGCTTGTGGGGATTGTGGCCCTGATCTGGCTGGTGGGGCTGTTCGCCTTCGCCGAGCGGGTGCGCGGCTTCACGCCGACGCCCGAGCCGGAGCGCGCCGACGCCATCGTGGCCCTGACCGGGCCTTCGGCCGAGCGGGTCAACGCGGCCATCCGCCTCTTGGAACAGGACAAGGGCGAGCGGGTGCTGATCTCGGGCGTCAACCCGGAGGTCCGTCGCCAGGAACTCCGCGAGCTGACGCCGGGCTCCAGCCGTCTGTTCAACTGCTGCGTCGATCTGGGCTTCGAGGCCGAGACGACGACGGGCAACGCCGCCGAGATCGCCGCCTGGACCCGGTCCAAGGGCTACGACAGCCTGATCGTGGTGACGTCGGACTATCATATGCCGCGCTCGCTGATGGAGATCCGCAGCGCGGCGCCGGGGGTCGAGCTGACGCCCTATGCGGTCGAGACGCCGTCGCTGGACAACTCGCGCTGGTGGCGGGCGGCCGTGACCGCGCGGCGCATGACCCTGGAATACATGAAGTATCTGGCCGTGATGGGCCGGGTCGCCCTGGACCGCATCACCGGCGAAGGGGCCGAGGCCGAGCCCGCCGGGGACGAACCCGCCGGGGCGCCGGCGTCTTGACCACCCTGCGGTCGCTGATCTTCGTCGCCTGGCTCTATCTGTCGATGGCGCTGTTCGCCGTCGTCCTGTCGCCGGCGCTGCTGTTGCAGCACCGCCATGCCATGGCCGTTTGCAAGGCCTGGGCGCGCTTCGTCCTGCTGGGCTTGAGATGGATCGTGGGCCTGCGGGTCGAGTTCCGGGGGCTGGAGCATCGGCCGAACGGCCCGGCCCTGATCGCTTCCAAACACCAGAGCATGCTGGACGTGATCGTGCCGTTCGTCGTCCTGGACGACCCCTGTCTGGTGATGAAGAAGGAGCTGGCGGTGCTGCCCTTCTTCGGCTGGTTCGCGCTGAAGACCCGGATGATCGTGGTCGATCGCGAGGCGGCGGCAAAGGCGCTGAAGACCATGGTGCGCGAGGGCCGCGAGCGCCTGGCCGACAGCCGCCCGATCTTCATCTTCCCCGAGGGCACTCGCGCCGAGCCGGGGCGGCCGCCGGACTACAAGCCCGGGGTGGCGGCGCTGTATCGCGATCTGGCCCGGCCCTGCACGCCGGTCGCGACCAATGCCGGCCTGTTCTGGCCCGCCCACGGCTTCCGGCGCCATCCGGGCGTGGCCGTCTATGAGTTCCTGGCACCGATCGAGGCCGATCTGAAGCGCGGGCCCTTCATGGAAGAGCTGGAGCGGCGGATCGAAACGGCGTCGGATACCCTGGCTGCTCGGCCGCAGCCTGTCTAGGAGGCTGCGAACTCGCTGAGCGCGTCGATGACGGCGCGGTTCTGATCCTCGGTGCCGACGGTGATGCGCAGGCCGTCGTGGATGCCGTAGCCGCCGACGGCGCGGACGATGATGCCCTTGGAGTTCAGATAATCGTTGGCGGCGGCGGCGCCCCGCTTCTCGTCCGGGAACAGCACAAGGATGAAGTTGCCCGCCGAGGGCAGGACGGTGAAGCCGAAGCCGCGGATGGCCTGGGTCAGGCGCGGTCGCCAGGTCTGGATCAACTGGCGGGATGCTTGCTGGTGCGCCTCGTCGGCCAAAGCGGCGGTGGCCGCCTCGATGCCGGGGACCGAGACGTTGAAGGGCAGGCGGATGCGGTCGACGGCCTCTGACACATGCAGGGGCGCATAGCCGAAGCCGATACGCAGGCCGCCCAGGCCGTGAATCTTGGAGAAGGTGCGAGTGACGACGACGTTGGTCGCCTCGCGCGCCAGAGGCAGGGCCGTCTCCCAGTCGGGCTCGGTGACGTATTCGGCATAGGCCTCGTCGATGACCAGCAGGACGTTCGCGGGCAGGGCCTCGTGCAGGCGGCGGATTTCGTCGCCGGAGTTCCAGCTGCCGGTCGGGTTGGACGGATTGGAGACGTAGACGATCCTGGTCCGTTCATCGACCTGGGCGAGGAGGGCGTCGACCTCGGCCTTGTAGCCGGGCTCGGGCGCCAGCTTGACCTGGGCCTCGCAGCCGAGCGCCGAGATACGATAGGCCAGGAAGCCGTACTGGCCGGTGACGATGTTGTCGCCCGCCGTCAGATAGGTCTGGTTCAGCAGGGCGAAGACCTCGTCCGAGCCATTGCCGAAGATCAGGCGGTCGGGCTCCAGCCCGTGATGCTCGGCGACGGCGGCGCGCAGCTTGGCCGCCCGGCCGTCGGGATAGATGTGGATGGCCTTGATGGCCGACTCATAGGCCGCGCGGGCCTTCTCGCCCGCACCCAGCATGTTCTCGTTGGACGACAGCTTCATCGGATCGGCGATTCCGGCGAGAGACGACTTGCCTCCGACGTAGGGGGCGATGTCGAGGATGCCGGGCTTCGGCTGGGGGGCGGCCTGGGTCATGGAGGGCTTTCTCAGTAGATGGGGGCTGAGCCGATGACACCGGACAGCGCGCCGGGCGCCTGATGCAGCCGCCCGTCCTCAGGCTGCACATAGCCCGCGATGGCGTAGAGCTTCAACCCGCCGGCCTGCGTCATCGGGGTCGCGGCGAGACCGCGTTCGGCCAGGTCGGCGCGAATGCGGACGTCGCTCAGGGGGCTGTCGGTGACCCAGAAGGTGCGATCGTCGCCGGTGGGACCGGACGGCTCGCACGAGATCAGCAGGGCCCGGGGCGTGCCCGCCCGGTCGTCCGGCAGGGCCTCGACGACGCGAAGGTCGGGCCGGGCCAGCAGCCGCCCCCACCAGGGCCGCTCGCCCAGGTCGATGAGGGCGGACACGGAAGGATCGACCCGGCCGAGGGCCGTCTCGGCGTCGGCGACGGGCGTGACCTGGCCCCAGCGATCGGCGGCGAGCACGGCCGAGAGCGGGCCCGATGCGACGAAGCGGCGACCGCCCGCGGCCTCCATTCGCCCGTGGACGGCGTGCAGGACGGCGGCTTCGACCGGGCCGGCGTTTCTCAGACCTTCGCGCAGGGCCAGGGCGCGGGCGTCCGCGCGGGCGTGGGGGCCGGCCGCGATCCGGGCGGCGAGGGCCTCGGCCAGGGACCGGTCGAGCGCCAGTCGTTCGGCGTCCAGTTCCGGCTCGTCCAGCATCAGAACAGCTTGGGCGCGGGGGCCAGGGGGAAGGGGCCCAGATAGGACCGGCCGTCGCGGAAGACGATGCTGAGATCGACGTCCTCGCCGCCCTGGACGGCACCGGCGGCCGCCGCTCCGGCCGCGCCCGCCTGATTGACCGCGCCGCCCCGCGATCCGGCCAGACCGGCGATGGCGGCCATGGGGCGCTGGGCCTGGAGCGAGACGGTGCCTGCCAGACGCCCGTCCGGCGTGGCCGCCAGGACGTCGCTGGCCAGCGTCGCGCGGCTGTCGCCGGCCGAGATTTCACCGCGCACGGCGGTGAAGCGCCCGCCCGCCCGCGTCCATGCCGAGAAGACGCCGGCGGCGTCGGCGCCCTGGAGGCGATCGGCGTCCTCGACGACCGTCTCGATCTGCAGGGTCAGCTTGCCGTTTCGGGCCATGCCTTCGACCGGACCGCCGGGGCGGCCCTCGGCGTCGATCAGGCGGAACAGAAGATCGACGCTGTTCTCGGTGCCTTCCGTTCCGGCCGGAGCCAGGTGGGGGCGCAGATAGGCCTCGATCCGGGCGGCGCGCGAGATGGGGAAGACCTCCGCGTCGCGATGGGAGGTGAAGGTGGCGTCGGCCAGCTCGACGGCGACGTTGGGCCAGCGCTGGGTCAGGCCGCTGACGCTGGCGCGGATCACCGGCCCGCCGATAGCCACGTCGCCCTTGCCCGCCCGCGTCAGGACCAGGCCGTCATCGGCGACCAGCACCCATTTGTCGGGGTTCCAGGCATTGGCCTCGGCCGCCAGATCGGGGGCGGCGAGCGCATGGCCGGACGGGGCGGTGACGCTGACGTTCTCAGCTCCGATCCGCACCCGGAAGGGCCAGCCCGAGGTCGTCATGCCGCTATAGGCGACGTCCCAGCCCGCGCCGCGCAGGGCCTCGATCCGGCTGTCCAGCCGATCGCGGACCTGACCGGCCAGCACGAACCACCAGACCGACCAGGCGACCACGGCGATCAGGAACAGGCCGATGGGGGCGAACAGGCCGGAGCGCTTGTGACGGGGCGGCGTATCGGTCATTCCGGCCTTGGCGTTGGCGGCAACCGGGCCGCGGCGAAAAACAGGGTGCGAAGCGTCTGAAACGTCTGAAATCGGGGCGTCTAGGGCGGTGAACCGGGCGGCAGGATGTGGGGAGAAAAGGCGGCGAGGGCAAGGGCGTATGGGGGAAGGGGGTTCATCACAACGGACACAACGGAAGGCACGACGGACACGACGAGACCGAGTGGATGAGGAGGTCGCCGACCGCAGGCCCTTCGAAATCACGCTCAAGAGTAAGGGCGGCGTCGCCGCCGACGATCTCATTAGTGGGACGCCCATCTCGGCGATCCGCTCGATCCCGTGGTGTCCGTTGTGACCTCGCTGTGTTCGTTGTGATGAACCTTATGCCGACGCTATCGAACACCTAGCGGCGGGTCATCGCCACGGTGCCGATCTGGCCGCCGATGGGCAAAAGGCGGATGCGGACGGCCGCCGCGCCCGTGAACCCCGCCCCGCTGCGCCGGGCGAGCGTGAAGGTCATCCGGGCCGCGCCCGAGCTGTTGGGCAGGAGCGCCTCGAACCGTCCGCGCGTGAGGCGGCAGTCGGCAGGCTCGCCGTCCAGGGTACAGGTCAGCCGGTCACGGGCGCTGGCCCGAACCGTCAGCGGCAGTATCATCGGACCGCCGCCCGGCATTTCGAAGCGGATGTCCAGATCCTCGCGATCGACGGGGGTAACGACGAGAGTCCAATCGCCGACGACCTCGGTCGGAGTGAGCGGGGCGGGAGATTGGACGAGGGCCGGGCCGGACGCCGCGAGAGCGAGGGTCAGCACAGCCGAGCGGAAGGTGCGGGGCGTCATCCTGTCGGAACTCCACAATGGACTGTGTGCAGTATCGCGTGGGACAGGCGGCATTGCCTCTGAAATCGCTGACAGGTTCTCGGCGAGGGTGCCAAGGCGACGGCCCTCAACGGCGAGGAAGCTGATGGCCGATCCACAAGCAGACATCCCGAGGGCCTGATTGGGGTGGAAAGCGGAAGTCACGGTGGCGTGCAGGCTGACACAAGCAACAGGCATCAATAGTGATGCTTTTCGCCCGCTAGATCGATTGCCTCGTTCCGTCGCCGCCACGCGTAGGCCAATGCAATCTGTGCCAACTGAAATGGATTTGGCTCGGGCAGCGTGATCCCAAGACCACTCGTTGGAACTCGGATCGTTTTCTGGCGATCATTGATCTCGATCGGCGTGAGGACTGCTGGTGCTACAAACGATCCGCCGATTAGTGGCTCGTTTTCGCCGCTTTCGGCAGGAGTAAGCCTGAAACTTTGGACTACGCCATGTTCGAGGGCGTTCCGGGCTTCGCTGACGAACGTCAGCGTCTCATCCGCATCAATGTCGAGCGCGCACTTTCTCCAAGAGGACCGATCGGCCTGTGTGCCGATCCGATCACATTTGTTGATGCAGCGTCGCCAACTAACGAGGAAGTCGGTCCAGTGGCTGACCACCTCCTCGAACGTGAACTGCCCTCTCAGGCGCTCGAGCGCATCGTCGGCTTTCAGTAGAGCTTCATCTATATCTACGTGTCGTCGATCATCTCGGTCGATGGAGATTGCCCATAAAAGCGGCTGATCGCTTGGCGCCCTTGGTATGCTTACACGTTGGTAGACAGGGTGTTGCACCTCATTGCTGATGACGATCACACCGCCAACAACAAAAGACAAAGTGTAATCTGCGCGCAGGGCGAAAGCCGCTTTTACGTTTGTCGCGTGTAGTTCTATCACCGGTAGATGCCAACTGAGCTCGCCCTTCCCCGCCTCTGCAAAGGTTAAAATCCATTGGCCGGTTGGCAGAGCTTCCAGACGGATCGCTATATTCTGCTCCCGTTGGTCGAGAAGCGTTACCGGTTGCTGGGGTGGCCAGACAGGATCGAGGGCTAAATCCAAGATGATCGTGAAGGGGGGTGGCGTCAGCATGGGCGATCGATTCATCCGCTTATCCTGCATTATTTAAGCGGCCCTCTCCCTCTCTCGACGTTGACCGCTGACAACGTGATGCCAACCACCGACAAAGGTCGCCGTCCGAGGTCGAGATGCGGACGAAACGGCCATGGGCCAATGAGCAGACCTATTGAAGGTCCGAGATGGGTCGAGAAGGGTCGTTGAGAGTGTCGCGGGAAGCAGACCTTCGTAACCAACCTGCCGCTCGGCGCAGCCCTGTCTAGGTGAGGAAGTCCCGCGTCACCTCGATGGCCTCGACCAGGCTCATGCGCTGGACCTCCGTCCCCGGCGGCAGAGCGGCGAAGAGGCGGGTCGGGGTGGCGGCGTCCAGCATGACGAAGACGCCCCGGTCGTCGGCGCGGCGGATCAGGCGGCCGAAGGCCTGGGCGATGCGGGCGCGGGCGAGGGCGTCGTCGTAGCCCTTGGCCCCGAACTTCTCGCGGCGCGCCTTGTGCAACAGGTCCGGTCGAGGCCAGGGGACGCGGTCGAAGGCGAGCAGCCGAAGCGACCGGCCGGGCACGTCGACGCCGTCGCGCACCGCATCGGTGCCGAGCAGGCAGCTGTCCTGTTCGGCGCGGAAGATGTCGACCAGGGCCCCGACCTCCAGCGGATCGACGTGCTGGGCGTAGAGGGGAATCTGGGCCTTCGCCAGATCGGGGCCCAGGCGTTCGTAGACCGCCTTCAAGCGGCGGATGGCGGTGAACAGGCCGAGGCCTCCGCCGCCGGCCGCCAGAAACAGTTCGCGCATGGCCGCCGCCGTCTGGCGCGGGTCGTCCTTGGCCACGTCGTTGACGACGATGACCCGGCTGTTCGAGGCATAGTCGAACGGGCTTTCGACCTTCAGCGTCCGGGCCGGCTCGATCAGGCGGGCGGCGCCTGTGCGCATCCGGGCCATGCCGAACAGGTCGCCGCCGGAGGCCTCGGCGATCGGGTCGGACAGGGTGGCGCTGGTCACCAGGACGCCATGGGCGGGCAGGATGACGGCGGCCTCCAGGGGAACGGTCGGGTCGATCCAGTGGCGGCGCAGCGCCACGTCGTGGATACGGCCGAAGGCGGTCTCGACCGACAGCCAGTCGACGAAGTCCGGGTCCGGTTCGTCGCCCCCGTCCTGAAGCGCCGCCAGCATGGAGCGCCACCCGGGAAGCGTCATGCGGGCGCGTCGGTCGAGGCCCCGCAACGCCCCCTCGATCCGGGCGCGGGCCGAGCCGTCCAACTCGGACGCCTCGTCGTCGAGGATGTCTTCGAGGTGGCGGGCGAGCGCCAGCAGTGGGGCCTCGACGGCGGCGAGGGCCTGGGCCGCGCCCCGGGCGGTCTCCAGCAGGGGCTCGGTCGCGGGGCGGACCGAACATTCGGTGCCGAACTCCGAACTGGCGGACGAGGCGGCCTCGGAGGTGCGCGCGCGGATCTGTTCGAGGGCCGCCATCAGGAACTGCTCAATCGGGCCGACGGGGTTCACCTCGCCCGACGGCGGCGCGATGCGGCCGGAGATGCCTTCACCGGGCAGGGCGGCGGCGGCGCGGATGGCGTCCTGCAAAGCCTTCGATGCCGCCTCGTTGTCGGCGCAGAGGTCACCCAGCCGCTGTTCCAGGCCCCGCCCGCGACGGCCGCGTCCCTCGGGTCCCCGGATCCAGCGTCGCAGCTCGGCTGCCTCCTGACCCGAGAGGCAGGCGGAGAAGGCTGAGTCGGCGGCGTCGAACAGGTGGTGGCCCTCGTCGAAGACGATGCGCTTCAGGGCGGCGGTCTCGTTGTCCTGCTTCAGGCCGCGCGCAGTGCGGGCGCCGTCGAAGGCGGCCTGGGTCATGACCAGGGCGTGGTTGGCGACGACCAGATCGGCCCGGCGGCTGGCGCGGATGGTCTTTTCCACGAAACAGGTGCGGTAGTGTGAGCAGGCCGCGTGGACGCATTCGCCGCGCCGGTCGACCAGGTTGGCGGCGCCGGCCTGGTGCGACGGGGCGGTGGCGAACAGGCCCGGCAGCCAGCCGGGGAAGTCGCCGCCGGTCATGTCGCCGTCGCGGGTGTGCAGGGCCCAGCGGCTGGCCAGCGCCAGACCGATCAGGTCGCCGTTGCCCAGCTGGGCCGCCTGCACCATGTCCTGGAGATTCAGCAGGCAGAGGTAGTTCTCGCGGCCCTTGCGGACGACGGTCTTGCGGCGCCGTTCGGCCGGGTCGGGCCACAGGGCGGCGCTCTCGCGGTCGATCTGGCGTTGCAGGGCGCGGGTGTAGGTCGAGACCCAGGCCGCCCCCTGATTGCGCTCGGCCCACAGGGACGCGGCGGCGAGATAGCCCAGCGTCTTGCCGGTGCCGGTGCCGGCCTCCGCCAGCAGCATGCGGGGGCGGCCCTCTTCGTTCCGGGGCGAGAAGGCATAGGCGGCCTCGGCGGCATAGTCGGACTGGGTCGGGCGGGTCTCGTCCAGGCCCGAGGCCTGAAGCAGTTTCTCCAGCCGGATGCGGGCGGATTCGGAATCGACCGGGGCCGAGCCGGCCTCGCCGCGCGGCGCCTCGTCCTCCCACTCGGGCAGGCGGGACCAGGCGTCGAGGCCGGAGCCGCGATGTTGGCGCTGACGGAGCGGTCCGGCCTGGAGCGCGCCGGAGACCCGCCAGGCCCAGGACCACCCGGCGCGCCCGAGGGTCTCGGCCAGGGTGAAGGCGTCCTCGCGGTGGGGACAGGCGGGGTCGGCGAGTTCGCTCAGCAGGGTCGCGGCGGCGTCGCGAAGAGCGGCGGCCTGGGCCTCGGCCCCCTTCGGTTCGGCCATCCCGAGCGCAAGGGCCAGGCCGCTGGGGGACGGGGCGCAGAAGGTGGCGGGGCGGACGAAGGCCCACAGTTCCAGCACATCCAGCAAATCCGACGACCGAGGCGGCGGCGACAGGCCGAGCCGCCGCGCGGTCAGGCTGGCGTGGGCCACCAGCACGGGGCCGCCCGTGAAGACCCCCTCGGCCTTGCCACGGCCGATCTTTCGCGCGCCCTCGTCGTCGCAGATCGCCCCGGCGCCCGGGGGCACGGCGAGGGCGGCCGGCAGGGCCAGCCAGGGCTCGGCCCCGGTCAGGCGGCTGTTGGAGAGGACGGATTCGTTGGGCACCAAGGAGAGATAGCTGTTGCTTGAGCGAAACGGAACGGGAACATTGGATTGACTACTGTCGGCCGTTCCGGTATGGCCATAACGTATAGCCATACCGGGAGATCGCCATGAGCTGGAGCGTCGCCAAGGCGAAGGACAATCTGTCCGAGGTGATCCGTCGGTCGAAGACCGAGGGGCCTCAGGAAATCTCCTCGCACGGCGAGGCGACCGCTGTCGTCGTGTCCGCCGAGGACTTTCAACGACTGAAGGACCCTCGCGCCACCCGCGACTTCAAGGACTGGCTTTTGAACGGCCCTTCGCTGGAAGGCATCGATCTTGAGCGGGATCGACGACCGGCGCGTGACATCGATCCTTTCTGATGTATCTGCTGGATACGAACGCGATCAGCGAGCCCAAGCGTGCGCGGCCCGATCCGAATGTGGTCCGTTGGCTGTCCGATCAACTGCTGTCGGACTTGCACCTGAGCGTGATCACCGTGGGCGAGCTTCGGCGCGGCATCGTGCGACTGGAAACGGGTCGCAGGCGCGACGACCTCGATTTCTGGCTCGAGGAGATGATCTTCCGCTACGACCAGCGCATCCTGCCGGTCGATCTCGCGGTCACGGAGAGATGGGCGTCACTGGCCGAGGTCAACCGGGCGGCCGGACGCGCCTCGGAAATGACGGACGAACTGATCGCAGCGACTGCGCACGTCCACGGCCTGACAGTCGTGACCCGCAACGTCCGCCATTTCGAGCACTCCGGCTGTCGAGTGCTCTCACCTTGGTCAGCGCTGTGACTGCGAAACGAAAGGGCTGTCTTTGGGCCGGACTGGCGGTGCTTCTGGTTCTGGGCATCGGTTTGGTGTGGTTCTTCAACAGCGAGTTCATGGACATCGACAGCTGCCTCGATTCCGGGGGTCGATGGAGTGACGACAAGACCTGTGAGTTCGAGGCGCTGACACGGTGAGCCTGCCGCCTCTGTTCGCCGACTGGTTCGCCTCTCGGGGCTGGGCACCGCGTCGGCATCAGCTGGACATGATCGCGGCGGCGGATGCCGGATCGCACGCCCTGCTGGTCGCGCCGACGGGGGGTGGCAAGACGCTGGCGGGGTTTCTGCCGTCCTTGATCGATCTGGCCGAGAGGGGGCCCCGGCCGGCGTTCGGGCCGGGGTCGGGCATCCATACGCTGTACGTTTCACCGCTGAAGGCGCTGACGACGGATGTCGAGCGCAACCTGATGACGCCGATCCGCGAGATCGGGCTGAACATCCACGTCGAGAGCCGCACCGGCGATACGAAGCAGTCCAAGAAGCAGCGGCAGAGGGACAATCCGCCGGACATCCTGCTGACCACGCCGGAGCAGCTGGCGCTGTTCTGCGCCTGGGGCGGGGCGCGGGCCTGGTTCGCCGATCTGAAATGCATCGTGCTGGACGAGGTCCACGCGATCTGGTCGGGCAAGCGGGGAGACCTGCTGAACCTGGCGCTGGGGCGGCTGCAGAGCTTTTCGCCGGGGCTGAGGCGGGTGGCCCTGTCGGCGACGATCGATGACCCGAAGCTGATCGCGGAGTGGTTGGCGCCTCGTTTCCCTTCTCCCCTTGCGGGAGAAGGTGGCCCGTCAGGGCCGGATGAGGGGTACGAGGATACGCATCCCCCGCGTCCGCCAGCCCCCGCTCCCGAAGCAGAGTCTGACCCCTCATCCGTCTCGCTTCGCGAGCCGCCTTCTCCCGCAAGGGGAGAAGGGGTGGTCATCGTCAGGGGCGACCCGGGTGCCCCTCCGGTGATCGACGTGCTGGTCTCCGAAGGCCGCGTGCCGTGGGCGGGGCATACGGGGCAGCATGCGATCCCGGAGGTCTATGCGGCGATCCAGCGGGCGAACCTGGCGCTGATCTTCGTCAACACGCGCTGGCAGTCGGAGTTCGTGTTCCAGCAGCTGTGGGCGATCAACGACGACAACCTGCCGATCGGCCTGCACCACGGCTCCCTCGCCACCGAGCAGCGGCGCAAGGTCGAGGCGGCGATGGCGCGGGGCGACCTCAGGGCCGTGGTCTGCACCTCCACGCTGGACCTGGGCATCGACTGGGGGGACGTCGACCTGGTGATCCAGATGGCGGCGCCGAAGGGATCGAGCCGGCTGGTGCAGCGGATCGGTCGGGCCAATCACCGGCTGGATGAACCCAGCCGCGCGCTGATGGTGCCGGCCAGCCGGTTCGAACTGCTGGAATGCCAGGCGGCCAAGGAGGCCGTGGCCGACAATGCCTTCGACTGGGAGCCGCATCACATCGGCACGCTGGACACTCTGGCCCAGCACGTCATGGGGGTGGCCTGTTCCGAGCCGTTCGACATGGACGATCTGTATGCGGAGGTCACCGGCTGCGCCCCCTATCGCGCCCTGACGTACGAGGCGTTCGAGGAGGTGGTCGATTTCGTCGCGACCGGGGGATACGCTCTGCGGACCTACGACCGTTTCGCGCGGATCGTGCGGAACGCCGACGGCCGGTGGACGGTGCGGAACCAGCAGATCGCCCAGCGGCACCGGATGAACGTCGGGGCCATCGTCGCCGCCGGGACGCTGAACGTGAAGGTGGCCTCGCGGCGGGGCGGGGCGTCGAAACAGCTCATCGGGGGTCGCAAGGTCGGCGAGGCCGAGGAGTGGTATTTCGAGCAGCTGAGCCCGGGCGACACCTTCATCTTCGCGGGACAGGTCTGGGCGTTTCAGGGCATCGTCGGGATGGACGCCCTGGTGACCCACGCGACGGGCCAGGACCCGAAGATCCCGTCCTGGGGCGGGGCGCAGTTTCCGCTCGGGACGTCGCTGGCGGTGCGGGTGCGGGCCATGGTTCAGGACCGCGATCACTGGCGCGTCCTGCCGCCTGACGTGCAGGAATGGCTGGAGCTGCAGGACAAACGCAGCCTGATCCCCGACGCCGACAGCCTGCTGGTCGAGACCTTTCCCAGAGGCAGCCGCCACTTCCTGATCGCCTATCCGTTCGAAGGCCGGATCGCGCATTCGACCCTGTGCATGCTGCTGACGCGCCGGCTGGACAGGCTGGGTGTCGGGCCGCTGGGGTTCGTGGTGACGGACTATTCGCTGGCCATCTGGTCGATCCGGCCGATGGATCATCTGGACTGGGACGCCCTGTTCCAGCCCGACATGCTGGGCGACGATCTGGAGGCCTGGCTGGAGGAGAGCTTCATGATGAAGCGCACCTTCCGCAATTGCGCCCTCGTTTCCGGCTTGATCGAGCGACGCCAGCCGGGGGCCGAAAAGACGGGCCGCCAGGTAACCTTTTCCACCGACCTGATCTACGACGTGCTTCGCCGCCACCAGCCCGATCACCTGCTGCTGCGAACCGCCCGCGCCGACGCCGCCTCGGGCCTGCTGGACGTTGCGCGACTGGGCCAGCTGCTGGCGCGGATCGCGGGACATATCCGCCATGCGCCGCTGGAGCGGGCCTCGCCGTTCAGCGTCCCGGTGCTGGTGATGATCGGGCGCGAGCGGGTCGGCGGGGACGCGGCCGACATGATTCTGGAGGCCTCGGCCCAGGAGCTGATCGACGAAGTGATGGAAGACGCCCATCCTAGGCAAGACGGGGCCGAACTGATGGGGGCCGTATGAACGCGGCCCTGCGTGAGACCTTGACGCCGGCGCGGCGGCCCTGCGGATCGCTGTCGGTGCGGGTGATGGGCGAGCTGTGCGTGCTGCGGTGTTCGGGGGCGCTGTGGCTGCCGGCGCATGGGACGCTGGTGGCGGGCGACCTGCACCTGGAGAAGGGCTCCGCCTTCGCGGCGCGGGGCCAGATGTTGCCGCCCTACGACAGCCGGGCGACGCTGGACCGGCTGGAGGCGGAGATTGCCGAGCTGGCTCCGGCGCGGGTCGTGCTGCTGGGCGACAGCTTTCACGACAGCCGCGCGATCGGGCGGATGGCGGCGGAGGATCGGGCGCGGCTGGACCGGCTGGCGCAGGGGCGCGACTGGGTCTGGCTGGAGGGCAACCACGACCGCGAGGCCCTGAAGCAGGCCGATGCGGACGCCGTGTCGCGGCTGCCCGGCCGAGTGGTGGGGGAGGTGACGCTGGGCGCGCTGTTCCTGACCCACGAGCCGGAAGCCAAGCCGAGGCCGGGCGAGGTTGCGGGGCATCTGCATCCCTGCGCGCGGGTGATGGCCCATGCCCGGATGGTGCGGCGGGCCTGTTTTGTGACCGATGGGCGTCGGCTGATCCTGCCCGCCTTCGGGGCCTTCACCGGGGGGCTGACCGTGCTGGATCCGGAGGTCGCCGAGCTGTTCGAAACGCCGCCGATGGTGGGGGCGCTGGGACGGGACCGGGTCCATGCCCTTGCGTGGGGCAGCCTGGTCTAAAGTCTAAGGTGCGGGAGCTCTTGATAGGAGGTTCATCACACCGATCACAACGAAGGCACAAAGGACACGACGAGACCGAGGGGTCGCTTCGGTCGCCAATCACTCAGCTGGTGGAGCGGATGTCAGGGGAAGGGCGGCTTCGCCGCCGATTATCC
The DNA here is from genome assembly GCF_040195595.1 of Brevundimonas aurifodinae. Taxonomy (NCBI): domain Bacteria; kingdom Pseudomonadati; phylum Pseudomonadota; class Alphaproteobacteria; order Caulobacterales; family Caulobacteraceae; genus Brevundimonas; species Brevundimonas aurifodinae. Next base: position 99,414 of record NZ_JBEGDD010000010.1, on the reverse strand, counting down.
TTGCCAAGACCCACTGGTCCCAAAAGGACCGATCGTTGACCGTTCCGCGCGCTCGGTCTCGTCGTGTCCTTTGTGCCTTCGTTGTGATCGGTGTGTTTAACCCTTCCTGGACCGGATACCGGCGGAGCGGACCGACGCCTTAGCCCTGCATGACGACCGCGAGGATCAGTGAGAGAACGGCACCGACCGTGGCGGTGGTGCGCAGGGCGGGATACCAGGCGGGCGGGCGGCGGCGATCCCACAGCCACATGAGGCTCAGTCCGATCGCCAGAAGCGTCAATCGGACGGGATGGGGCAGATCGACCGGCAACAGCGCCGCCCAGGCGGCAAGGGCGGGCAGATTGCTGAGGATCAGCGTCGTCGGATCAGGAGCACCGGACGACAGCGCGGCCCCCCAGCGCGTGCCACCGAGAAAGGACAGGATCACCGCGCCGTAGGCGATCAGGGCGCTCAGCCAGGCGTCCGCATTCGGGCCGCCCGCCGCGACCACGGCCGCGCAGCCCCCGAACGGGATCAGTCCGGCCAGCGCCAGGCCCCAGGCGGTGGTCTTGCCGCGATCCATCATCGTCTCCCCAGGACGCGGCTGGCCGCATAGCCGATGCCCGCCGCCAGCAACACGCACAGGACGCCATAGGTCCAGGGGCGGCGGTGGGCGAACTCATAGACGTCGCGCTCGAAGCCGACCTTGGCGACGGTGAGGGTCAGGTTCGACACGCCCGCCGGTTCGCCGTCGCGGAACAGCCAGACCTCGGCGTGGTATTCGCCCGTCGGGGCGATGGCGGGCAGTTCGACCTCGGCGCGGAACAGGCCCCGGTCGACGAAGGTCACGCCGTCGGGATCGGTGTTGTAGAGGGCCGCGGCCTCGCGCAGCCGGATCACGGCGCGCCGCCAGTCCAGATAGTCCTCGCCCAGCCGACTGATGACCACATCGCGCACGCCGTAGCGGGTGACGGTGCGGCTTTCCTCGGGCGCGTCGATGCGCAGGTGATCGACGCCGACGCCCAGCCGGCGCAGCTGGCCGAAGCCGGCGATGTCCGACAGGGGCCGGGTCGAGGCGGTCATGTAGAAACCGGGCGCCCCCTCGAACAGGACCGGGCGGCTGTTCAGCCAGACGCCGAGGTTGCGGGTCTTCTTGACCAGGCGGACCGGCTCGTCCGGACCTCGCACGACCACGACGACGTCGGTCGGATCGTCGGTCGGGTTGAACACCGCGCCGTACAGGACGATCGAGGCGCCCCGGAAGCGGGAGTCGACCTGGACCTGGGCATTGGTCAGGGCGGCGGCGACGCGCAGGTCCTGGACCGTGTCGACCGACCGCTCGGGGGCGGGGGCCTCGAAGGCGGGTGGGGGAGGGGGCGGGGCCTGGATCATCCGTCGGCCACCCCGGGGGCGATCAGGAAGATGTCGGACGGTCGGACGAACAGCTCAAGCCCCATCTGGATGCCAACCAGCAGAACGATCAGGCCGAGCGCGGCGCGCAGGACATCGGCCTTGAACCGGCCGGCGTAGCGGACCCCGAGCTGGGCCCCCACGACCCCGCCCAGCAGCAGCAGGGTCGACAGCACGACGTCGACGGTCTGGTTGCGACCCGCCTGGAGCACGGTGGTGATGGCGGTGGTGATGATGATCTGGAACAGGCTGGTCCCCACCACCACGCTGGCCTTCATGCGCAGGGCGTAGAGCATGGCGGGAACCAGGATGAAGCCGCCGCCCACCCCCATGATGGCCGACAGAATGCCGGCGAAGACCCCCAGACCCAGCGGCGGGATTGCGGAGATGTAGAGGCCGGACTTCGGGAAGCGCATCTTCCACGGCAGGCCGTACAGCCACAGCGGGCGACGGCGCTCGGTGCGCGGCGCGATCTCGCCCCGGACTCGACGCAGGATGGTGGTCAGGCTCTCGTAGAGCATCAACAGGCCGATGGCCCCGAGGAAGACGAGGTAGGAGACCGAGACCACCAGGTCCGCCTGGCCCAGCAGCCGCAGGTAGCGGAACAGCTCCACCCCGCCGATGGCGCCGAGAGCCCCGCCCAGAGCCATGACGCCGCCCATGCGGAAGTCGACGCCGCCCTGGCCCGAGTAGCGGATGACGCCGGAGGTCGAGGAGGCGACGACGTGGCTGGCCTGGCTGGCCACGGCCACGGTCGGCGGGATGCCCATGAAGACCAGCACGGGTGCCATCAGGAAGCCGCCGCCGATACCGAACAGGCCCGAGACGAAGCCGACCACCGCCCCCAACAGGATCAGGAGCGGCCAGTTCACCGAAATCTCGGCGATCGGCAGATAGATCTCCAAAGGGGCGGGCCTTCGGCTGGAACGAGTACGCTAGACGCCGGGAGGCGAGCGCGGGTGTCTTAACGAGCGTGGGGCCGCGCGGCCACCCCGATCAAGTTCTAGGCGAGCGGTTCCAGGGCGAAGGCCTCCGCCTGGGCGCGGGCGGTCTGACGGGCCGCCGCGGGGATGGTGGGGCTGAGCCGATCGACGGCGGCCTGGGCCTGGGGGTCGCCGGCGCGGGCCGCGATCAGGTACCAGCGATAGGCCTGGGTCGGGTCGGGGGCGATGCCCTCGTCGCCGTTCTCGTAGATGCGGGCCACATTGTACTGGCTGTCGACCAGACCCTGGTCGGCCGCCTGCTTGAGCCAGTCCAGCGCCTCGGCGCGGTCGCGGGCTCCGCCGACGCCGTCGAACAGATACATGCCGTAGGCGTGCTGGCCGCGCGCATCGCCGGTCTCGGCGGCGCGACGGGCCCACAGCCGGCTCTCGGCCTCGTCGACCTCCAGCCCCGCCTCGCCGGTCTGATAGAGGGCCGCCAGCTTCAGCTGCGCGCCCGGTTCGCCCAGGTTGGCGGCGCGGGTCAGGGTCTCGACCCCGGCGGGATCGTCGCGGTCCAGCTGTTCTATGGCCTGGGCATAGAGGGTCTGGGCCTCGGTCAGGTCGGCGGGGGCGGCATCGATCGGCGCATCGACCGACGGGCTCAGCACCAGGGCTGCCAGGGGCGTGGCCTCGGCCGCATTGGTCGCGGCGCCGCCGAGGGCCTGGCCGACGTCGGCGATGTCGTAGCCGGTCAGGCGGCCTGTGGCGTAGAGGCCGCCGACGACGGCCATGCCGGTGATGGAGGCAACGAAGGCCTTCTTGACCGTGCTGTCGCGCTGGGCCTGTTTGTCCAGACGCTCCTGCAGACGGGACTTGCCGCCTTTCTTGAGGCCGAGGCCGAAGGAGACGCGAGGAGCGGCCGGAGCGGCGGCCTCGGGCGTGTTCATGGCGGCGCGGGCCGCCTGGATGGTGTCGCGGGTCGAGGCCGCGCGACCGGCGGCGGCGCCGGCGCTCATGGACGCACGCAGACGGCGCGGATCCACGAACTCGGTTTCGGCGGCATAGTCGTCGGCCTCGTCGACCAGACGATCGGGCGCCGCGGCCATGGTGGCATAGGTCGGAGCGGCCTGGGGCTCCGGGGCCGGTTCGATCTCGGCGATCGCATCCAGGGCGTCGGAGACATCGGCCCCGCCGAAGCTGCCGAAGGCCGCGGCCGCGCCGCCGAAGGGCGTCGGCTCGGCGGCCGGCTCGATCCGACGCGGCAGGGCGTCGAAGCTGTCGGAGGGCGGCGAGGTCTCGTCGCTCCGGGACGGCGCGGCCGGGAAGGGTTCAAGCTCCGCCGAGAGGGGGTCGATCGACCAACCGTCCATCGGAGCGTCTTCCGCCGCGAAGTCGGCCTCGCCGGGGAAGGCGGCGGCGCGCCAGTCCGGCTGGGCGAAGTCGGCCGGGCGGGGTGCCGGAACGGGCTCGGGCGTCGGGACGACCGGCTGGGACTGGCGCTGGTCCAGGGTCTCGCGCGCCTCGGCCAGCAGGGCGGCGGTGCGTTCTTCCGACAGGCGCATGCGCTCGGCCAGTTCGCCCGAGGCCCGGTCGTAGCGTTGCTCGATCCGCTCCGAACTTTCGCCCAGGCGACGGCCGATGTCTTCCAGGGCCTGGGCGGACTTGCGTTCCGACTGGGCGATGCGGTCGGCCAGGCGGTCCGAGATGCGGGTGATCTCGGTGCCCAGCTTCTCCAGGGCGATGGCGTTCTGGTCTTCGGCGCGGGTCAGGCGGTGCTCGATCGCCTGGCCGTAGCGGCCCATGTCGTGTTCGATCTTTTCGGACACCGACTTGGTCAGGGCCGCCTCGAACTTCTCCAGCCGGGCGTCGCCGGCCGTCTCGATCCGGTCGACGCGGCCGTCCAGGTTCTGGGCGATGCGCAGGACCTCACGGCCCATGGCCTCGATGCCCTGGGCCGAGCGCTGCTCGGAGGCGCGGGCCTGTTCGCCCAGCGACTGGACCGCCGCCTCGATGCGGGTCATCCGGCCTTCGCTCTCGGCGGTCTCGAGCCGGCGCATCATCTCGACGCGATTGGTCTCGACCTGGCGCGACAGGGTCTCGGCCAGCTTCTCGAAGCGGGCGGCCTCGCGCACGCCTTCGGGCTCGACCCGGCTTTCGGCGGCGCGCAGGCGTTGGTCCAGTTCGGCGAAGGCGCGTTCCAGGCTCTTGAGCGCCTGGGTCGTCTGGCCCTGGGCGGCATCCAGCCGCTGGCCGACCTGGGCCAGGAGGTCGGTGCCGACGCCCGAGCCGGCGGCCTTCTCCACCGCCTCGATGCGCGACATCAGGGTCTGGGCCCCGGCGCGCTGGCGTTCCTCGATGTCGTAGAGGCGGCTGGTCAGGGCGGCGACGGCGGTGTCGGTCTTCTCGGTCGCATCCAGGCGCTGGCGCGTCTCGTTGAAGCCCGAGCGTTGCCGCTCCTCCATATCGTAGAGGCGACCCGCCAGGGTGCCGAGCGCCTGCTCGACCTTGGACAAAGTCTCGGCGGATTTCGGTCCGACCTCGCGCTCGAAGGCGCGCAGACGGCGGTGGCCCTCCTTCAGTTCGTCGGAGATGTCGTCGATGCGGCGGGCGTGGACGCCGGCCTGCTGGTCCTGGGCCTCCAGCCGACGGACGAGACCGGAGACGGCCTGATCGACGCCCTGGATGGCGATGGTCGAGCGGCGCTCGGCGGCCTCCAGCCGGGCGGCGATGGCGTCCACCGATGCCGCGACGCGGTGCAGGGTGTCGTCGGACGAGGAGGCGGGTCGGTAGGCGCGCTCCTCCATCGCATAGGCGTCGTCGAGCCGGCGCGAGCGGCCGCGCCGTTCGAAGGCTTCGGAGGCGTGGGGGCGGCGGGGCAGGGGCTGGACGCCATCGTCCTCGTCCCCGTCTTCCATGATCATGGTGTTGAGCCATTCGCCCAGCGTCATGCCCGACCGGCGCGCCAGATCCTTGGCGACTTCGCGCGCCTTCGGGTCGATGCCCTTCACGCTCCACGGCGCTGCGGCGGCTGCGCTCACTGATTCGGCTCCCGACCCATGCGGTGAACGCTAGTCGCCCATATCCGGGGTGTAAACGACGCGTTAACCCCAACATCTAGACGGCGGCCCAACTTCCTGTGGACAGCGCATTCCGCCCGCCCTGCATGGCCGGTTCGTGGTTAACGAGGGGTGAAGATTAACCTGTCGGAAAGGGTCGGGGTTGCGCGCTCGGGGGGCCGCCGCCACATCGCGACGATGTCGATGACCCTGACGCTTTCGCTGCTGGCCGCCAGCCTCGTCGTCGGGGGGTTCGCCGGCTGGCGCGGGGCCCAGCCCAGCGACTTCTTCAAGCCGCGGATGGTGCCCTGGCGGTTCATCATGCTGCTGGCGGGGGCGCTGGTCTTTCTTCTGTTGATCCATCTGGGCGCGCTGCTGGGCTTCGCGCCCCGGACCTGACGCAAGGTCGCAAGGACGGAACGGGGTCGCGGCTGGGCGGTTATCTCGGCCGAACCCCATGACAGGAGCCTCCCCATGGCCGATCACGCCCTGACCGCCGCCGACGCCGAAAAAGAGTTCTGGAAGCATCTGAAGGACTCCAACACCGGGATGCTGGGGTTGGATCAGCCGGGCTATCACGCCCAGCCGATGACCGCCTTCCGCGAGGAAGAGACCGGCACGATCTGGTTCTTCACCCGCGACGACACCGACCTGGCCAGGGACGCCGCGATCGGGGGCGGCCAGAGCGCCATGTTCCACTATGGCTCCAAGGACCAGAAGGTCTGGGCCTGCATCCACGGCGAGCTGTCGGTCCACGGACACGACCGGGCGCTGGTCGACCGCTACTGGAACCCGGTGCTGGCCGCCTGGTACCCGGACGGCAAGGAAGACCGCCACCTGACGATCCTGCGGTTCGACGCCGATGACGGCCGGGTCTGGGTCAGCGGCGGTCTGGTCAAGTTCGCCTTCGAGATCGTCAAGGCCAACATCACCAAGACCGTGCCGGACGCGGGCGGGGTGGCGGACGTCAATCTCCGGTAAGTCTCGCCTGGCCGCGGGGCGTCATCGAGCCTCGCCCTGCGGCCAGCTAGCCCTCCGGGAAGAGGAGGGTTTCGTAGTCGTAGGCTCCGTGCAGGATGTGCAGGATCACGACAGCGTCCGGATCGACGCGAAAAAAGATGAGATAAGAGCCGTGAACCCGTCGGCGAATGCCCAGCCTCTCGTAGCGGACGATCAGAGGAAAACGCGAGGGGCCTTTGCCGATATCGCGGGCCTTGCCGAGCAGCTCCCTGACGAAGGTCCGCGCGCGTCCCGGGCGGTCAGTGGCAATGTCGTCGCCGATGGCCCTGAGATCGGCGAGCGCGGCTTCCGTCAGAACGACCTTCAAACCGCGTCGTCGCTGTCTGACCGTCCAGAGTAGCGGTCATCGAGCGTTCGCGCGGCCTCGTCGAGATCGACGATGCGCCCAGCCGCCGCGTCCGCGAGCCCGCGATGGATCGAAGCGTCCAGCGCCGCCAACCGAGTCTCCCGTTCGTGAATCAAACGGACCCCTTCGCGCATGACTTCGCTGCGCGAATTATAACGCCCGTTCGCCACGAGCCGGCTGACGACGCTTTCGAGCTTGGTGCCAAGATCAACGCTGCTCGCCACCTGTCCCTCCGACATCATCCGGCCAGGCGATAATAGATATCAGTCCGCGAGGCACCAGGCCAGTACCGCCTTCTGCGCGTGGATGCGGTTCTCGGCCTCGTCCCAGACGAGGGAGCGGGGGCCGTCGATGACCGCGTCCGTCACCTCCTCGCCCCTGTGGGCGGGCAGGCAGTGCAGGAAGACCGCCTCGGGATGGGCGAGGTCCATCAGGGCGTCGTCGACGGTGTAGCCATCGAACGCCTCCAGCCGCGCCTCGTAGTCGCCGTCGCCCATCGAGACCCAGGTGTCGGTGACGACCACGTCGGCCCCGCGCACGGCGTCCCGGGGATCGCTGGTCAGGGTGACGTGGACGCCGCCCTTGGCCAGGTCGTGCAGGTTGGGATGATACTCCGCTGGGCAGGCGACGGTCAGGTGGAAGTCGAACTTGGGTGCCGCGTGCATGAAGCTGTGGCAGACGTTGTTGCCGTCGCCGACCCAGGCGATCGTCTTGCCGGCGATCGGGCCCCTGTGCTCCTCGATGGTCTGGAGGTCGGCCAGGATCTGGCACGGGTGCGAGCGGTCGGTCAGGCCGTTGATCACGGGCACGGTCGCGACCCGGGCGAAGCGTTCGACGTCCTCGTGATTGTTGGCCCGGATCATCACCGCATCGACCATGCGCGACAGGACCCGCGCGGTGTCTTCCACCGGCTCGCCGCGACCCAGTTGCATGTCGCCGGCGTTGGCGATGATGGCGGCCCCGCCCAGCTGGCGGATCGCGGCGTCGAAGCTGAAGCGGGTGCGGGTCGAGTTCTTCTCGAAGATCATGGCGAGCACGCGATCTGTCGCCGGGGCGTCGGCGTCGGGGCGGCCCTGGGGCCAGCCCTTGCGGGCGGCCTTCCGGGCGTGCGCATCGTCCAGGATGGCGCGGAGGTCGGCGGCCTCCAGCCGGTGGATATCGAGGAAATGGCGGGTCATGGCTGACAATCTTGGTGTGGGGCCGAACAGGGGTTCATCACAACGATCACAACGAAGGCCACAACGAACACGACGGGACCGAGCGCGAACGAAGAGATGCGAACATGGTCAAAGGACAAGACGGCGAAAGCCGTCCTGCAGTCTGAGCGTATTGAAGTTGATCAGGAAACCTAGCCGCACTTGTGAAAAGCGAAGATATGTCAGCACTTGGGCCGTATGGATCGACGCCAGGGCGTCGATCGCCTTAATCTCGACCACCACTTTCCGGTCTACCAGAAGATCGAGCCGGAAGCCGACATCAAGGCGCTCGCCTTGATAGCTCACAGGCACGCCGATCTGGCGTTCCACGGAAAGTCCGGAGCGGATCAGGTCCTGGGCTAAGCAGTGCTCGTAGACCGACTCCAGTAAACCAGGACCGAGTTCACGATGAACCGCGAAAGCGGCATCCATGACGGCGGTGCCGACGTCGTTCACCGCCGTTGGAACGCGCTCCGTCTCGCCGTGATCGCCGTGCATTCGCCGTGTCCGCCGTGATGAACCCCTTCCCCGCCTACGCCGCCATCTTGCCCCGGGCCGCCTCGCAGGTGCGTTCCAGCTTTTCGACGGCCTCGCGGGCTTCGTCGATCGTCAGGTTCAGCGGCGGGAGCAGGCGCACGCAGTTGTCGCCGCCGCCGGCGATCAGAAGGTGCTGCCCCTCACGGGCCATGCCCATGAACTCGCGATTGTTCGGGATCAGCTTCAGCCCGATCAGCAGGCCCTTGCCGCGCACGTCCTCGATCACGTCGGGGAAGCGTTCCTTCAGACCGTGCAATTGTTGCTTCAGATAGCCGGAGATCTCGGCGACATTGCCGAGGATCTCAGGCGTGTTGATGGTGTCGAAGGCCGCGAGGCCGACCGCCATGGCCAGCGGGTTGCCGCCGAAGGTCGAGCCGTGGGCACCGACCGTCATGCCCTTGGCCGCCTCGGTGGTGGCCAGGCACGCCCCGATGGGAAAGCCGCCGCCCAGAGCCTTGGCGATCGCCATGATGTCGGGCGCGATGCCGGCCCACTCATGGGCCCACAGCTTGCCCGAGCGGCCCATGCCGCACTGCACCTCATCGAAGATGATCAGGACGCCGTGTTCATCGCACAGCTCGCGCAGGCCCCGCAGGCAGACGTCGGGCATGGCCCGGCAGCCGCCCTCGCCCTGGACCGGCTCGACGATGATGGCGGCGGTGTTCGGCTGGGCGATCGCCTCTTTCAGCGCCTCGTGGTCGCCCCACTTCAGCTGGTGAAAGCCCTGCATCCTGGGCCCGAAGCCCTCGGTGTAGTTGGGGTTGGCTGCCGCGTTGATCGCGCCATAGGTCCGGCCGTGGAAGGCCCCGTCGAAGCCGTAGATGTCGATGCGGTCCGGCTGGCCGTTGGCGGCGTGATATTTGCGCGCGGTCTTCAGCGCGCACTCGACGGCCTCGGTGCCCGAGTTGGTGAAGAAGACGACGTCGGCGAAGCTGGTCTCGGTCAGGCGGTCGGCCAGCTCTTCCTGGCCGGGGATCTTGAAGATGTTCGAGACATGCCACAGCTGCTCGGCCTGGGCCTTGACCGCCTCGACCAGCACGGGGTGGGCGTGGCCCAGGCCGTTGGTCGAGATGCCCTGGACGCAGTCCAGATACTCGGTCCCGTCCCTGGCCCAAAGGCGAGCGCCTCGCCCGCGATCCACTTCCAGGGGAGCGCGATTGTAGACACCCATCAAGTGACCGGACACGGACATACCTCCAAAAGAAACGAAGCCCCGGCGCGGGCGCGACGGGACTTATTCAGACGCGACCGTTGTCGGATGAGGGGGGGGGGGAGTCAACTCACTGTCTCCCCTCTCCCAGCGGGAGAGGGCTTGAGCGCCCGAGAGCCATCAGGCGATTGGTCTTCGCGCGAAAGGGTGAGGGGTTACGGTGCGAGCCGGTGAGAGGAAAACCCCTCACCCTTTCGGCTTGTCCCATCGCTCCGCTCTGGGAGCCTCAAGCCCTCTCCCGCTGGGAGGGGGTCAACTTTTTAGCCGCCAGCCCGACTTGAACACCAGCCAGCAGGCCACGGCCATCACGAGCGTGAGGGTCAGGCTCATGACGACGCCGATCATCAGACTGCCTTCGGCCTGGCCGATGAAGCCGTAGCGGAAGCCGTCGATCAGATAGAAGAACGGGTTCCAGTGGCTGATGGTGGCGAAGGGTTCGGGCAGGTTCTCGACCAGATAGAAGGTGCCCGACAGGAAGGTCATGGGCATGACCACGAAGTTCTGGACCGCCGAGAGGTGATCGAACTTCTCCGACCACAGGCCCGCCAGCACGCCGGTCATGCCCATGAACAGGCAGGCGGCCGCGCCGAAGCCGATGATGGCGAAGAGGTTGGCGATCCCCAGCTTGGCGAAGGGCAGGACGCAGACCGCCGTGACCAGCCCGACCGCCAGGCCGCGCGTGGCGGCGCCCAGCGAAAAGCCGATGGTCAGCTCGAGGGGGCTGAGCGGCGGGGTCAGGAAGTCGGTCGAGGTGCCCATGATCTTGGCCTGGATCAGGCTGGACGAGGCGTTGGCGAAGGCGTTGTTCAGCATGGCCATCATGATCAGGCCCGGTGCCACGAACTCGGCGAAGGGCGTGCCGTGCAGCGGCGGGCGGGCCCCCTGAAGGGCGACGACGAAGACCAGCATGTAGAGCAGGGTCGTCACGACCGGCGCGGCGACCGTCTGGGCCCCGACCTTCCAGAAGCGGCGGACCTCGCGCAGGTACAGCGTCTGAACCCCGATCCAGTTGATCCCGGCGTAGTGGCGCGGGGTGGGCAGGCCGGACGGGCGGGTGGAAGCGAGGTCGGTCATGGGCGGGATGTGCGGCGGATCAGTGTGTGGCGCAAGTCCGCGTCTCCTCCCTGTCGCCCGCTTGGGCGATGGGGAGGTGGCAGCGAGCCCTTCGCGAGCTGACGGAGGGGGCCACACCGGCCGCCGGCGTGCGGGCTGGCAGCCGTCATCTGTTCCAGCGCCTTGCCCCTTCCACCACCCGCCAAGCGGCGGGCGGTCCCCCTCCCCATCCGCCAAGCGGCGAACGGGGAGGAGACGTCAAAGAACATCGATTCAAGATGTGGTTCCTGTGGACGGAGTGATTCGCACATCTTGCGTCCATTAACGGGTCGTTTACGATTAGTTGTGGGTCAGGGGGCCGGGAGGAGGCTCCGGGTGCCACATCTTGAATCAAATGTACCCGGAGGGCGACATGACCGCAGGCTGGACCGAAGACCGCGTCGGCGCGCTGAAGAAGCTGTGGCTGGAAGGCCAGTCGGCCTCGCAGATCGCCAAGCAGCTGGGCGGTGGCGTCACCAGGAACGCCGTGATCGGCAAGGTTCACCGCCTGGGCCTGTCGGGCCGGGCCACGCCGTCGCAGCCGGCGCGGGCCGCCACGACCTTCCGCCCCGCGCGGGTCCGCACCACCCCGCCGGTGCAGCCGTCGGCGCCGCGCCGGATCGAGGCCGCGCAGCCGCGTCCGGTCGCCCCGACGCCGTCCCTGCCCAGCGTGCAGGAACTGCCCGGCACGGCCACGGTGATGACGCTCGGCGCGCATATGTGCAAATGGCCGATCGGCGATCCGTCGTCGCCGGAGTTCAGCTTCTGCGGCCGCCGCGCCTCGGAAGGCGTCTATTGCGTCGAGCACGCTCGCGTCGCCTTCCAGCCCGCCCTGAAGCGGAACGGCAAGGACGAGCTGGCGCGGTCGCTGCGTCGGTATATCTGACGCCCTTACCTTTCCGCTCATCCCCGCGAAAGCGGGGACCCAGTCCTTGAGCGAGGCTGAGTTTCAGGGACCACAACCAGATCCGATCTTCGCCAATCGTCGCCCAAAGCACTGGGTCCCCGCTTTCGCGGGGATGAGCGGAGGGGATGGGAGCGACGAGCAACCTTCGCCGACGTGTCGCGCGTTGGTCACGAACGCCCCCTAGAGGGCCGCATCCGCCTCGTCCGGTCCGCCGGATGAGACACCGGGGGCGGGGCTGCGGTTATCCGGGTTGACGCAGCCCCCGACCCGGCATCCCTGGTGCGCTATCGCTCGCGACGCGGTCGCTCGCTGCTTGAGCGCGGTTCCCCGCCCTCCGCGTCAGTTCAGAACCCGCCCACCCGGGACGTCCAGGCTGAAGGCGGGGATGGCCGCCTCGAACGCGCGGCCTGTGGCGTCGGTCATCGTATAGGCCCCCTCCATGGTGCCGGACGGCGTCGGCAGGGGGCAGCCCGAGGCGTAGGAATAGCTGTCGCCCGGGGCGATCAGGGGCTGTTCGCCGACGACGCCCGGGCCGCGCACCGTCTCCACATGGCCGGTGGCGTCGGTGATGATCCAGCGGCGCGCCATCAGCTGGACGGCGGTGTCGCCCCGGTTCTCGATCTCGACCTGATAGGCCCAGACCCAGCGGCCCTCGTCCGGATCGGACTGGCCGGCCAGATAGGCGGGGCGGACGCGGACGACCACGCCCTCGGTCTCGGCTTCGTAAGGGTGGCTGTCGTGCATGGGCCATCGTCGCGCGCCCGTGTGACCGTTTCAAGCGTGGTCGCGCGTGCCGGGAACGCCGTGTATGGCGTTTGGCATGACCTTCGAATCTTCCGTGCCCGGCATCCTGCCCTGTCAGTCCATCGAGGCCCTGATCGCCACAGGCGCGATCACGTCCGCCACGCCGTTCGACACCGATCAGGTGCAGCCGGCGTCGCTGGACCTGCGTCTGTCCGACCGCGCCTGGCGGGTGCGGGCGTCCTTCTTGCCAGGGCGTCGGCTGGTGTCGGAGCGGATCGCCGACGTGGAGATGCATCCGATCGACCTGTCCAAGGGCGTCGTGCTGGAGAAGGGCTGCGTCTACATCGCCGAGCTGCAGGAGCGGCTGAGCCTGCCGCCTGGCCTGATCGCGCGGGCGAACCCCAAGAGCTCGACCGGGCGGGTCGATGTCTTCGTGCGCCTGCTGACCGACCGGGGTGGGTCGTTCGACGACGTGGAGGCGGGATACGAGGGGCCGCTGTATCTGGAGATCGCGCCCCAGACGTTTTCCATCCTGGTGCGGCCGGGCACGCGGCTGAACCAGCTGCGGCTCAAGGCCGGTGAGCCGCCCAAGCTGGAGACGAGGTCGGTCGGCGTCGATCTGCAGGGCGGCGACATCGTCGGCTTCCGGGGGCGCCGGCACGCGGGCGTGGTCGATCTGGACCGGATCGACGGGCATGACCCCAAGGACTTCTGGGAGCCGCTGACGCTGAGGCGGGGCGAGCTGCTGCTGGACCCGGGCGAGTTCTACATCCTGGCGTCCAACGAGGCGGTCGAGATCCCGGTCATGCAGGCCGCCGAGATGACGCCGATCGACCCCAGCGTGGGCGAGTTCCGGGTGCATTACGCCGGCTTCTTCGACCCCGGCTTCGGCACCGACGAGGCGCACGGGGCGGGATCCAAGGGGGTGCTGGAGGTGCGGACCCACGACACGCCGTTCCTGCTGGAACACGGCCAGATCGTCGCGCGGCTGGTCTATGAGCCGCTGACGGAGCGGCCGACGCGGCTGTATGGCGAGGGCGGCAGCCACTACCAGCGGCAGGGGCTGAAGCTGTCGAAGCATTTCCGGGCGTGGGGGTAGGCCCCGGTTCTCTCCCTCCCCCTCGGGGGAGGGCAGGCGCGCAGCGCCGGGGTGGGGGCTGCAAGGCCATGCGAAGGCGATCTGAGTCTGCCCCACCTGGCCGCCCCCACCCGGTCTTCGCTGCGCTTCGACCACCCTCCCCCGAGGGGGAGGGAGAAGGCCAATGCTAAACCAGCCGATCCGCCTTTCTGAGATCCGGGAACAGCTTGGCCCAAACCCCCGTCGCCCCGAGCGCCCCGATGCCGCCGAACACAGCCGCGCCGATGGGGCCGAGGAAGCGGACCATGACGCCGGAGTAGGCCTCGCCGAGTTCGTTGGAGGCGCCGATAAACAGCATCGACACCGACGACACCCGGCCGCGCATGTGGTCGGGAGTCGAGAGCTGGATCAGGGTCTGGCGGATGTTGACGCTGATCATGTCGGCCGCCCCGCCGATGAACAGGGCCGCCGCCGACAGCCAGACGACCTTGCTTAGGCCGAACGTCAGGGTGGCCAGGCCGAACACCGCGACGGAGGCGAACATCCAGACGCCCCCCTTGCCCGGGATCGGATAGCGGGCCAGCCACAGGGCGGTGGAGAAGGCCCCGAGGCCGAAGGCGGCGCGGAGCAGGCCGAAGCCCTCGGGTCCGACCTGGAGGATGTCGCGGGCGAAGATGGGAGTCAGCAGGGCGACCCCGGCGAACAGGACCACGATCAGATCCAGGGAGATCGCGCCCAGCACGATCTTGGTGTTCCAGACATAGGCGAGGCCTTCCTTGACCGACTGCCAGCGGCCGGGGCCGCCTTCGACGCGCTGCGGCTGGCCGCTGGTGCGCATCAGCAAAAATGACAGGAAGCCCACCGCGAACAGGACCAGCGACACGCCATAGGCCAGGGGCGTCGCGATCCCGACGATGACGCCGCCCAGCGCCGGGCCGGCGATGGCCCCGGTCTGGAAGGCGATGGACTGGGCGGCGATGGCGCGGGGCAGGGCGGCGCGACCGACCACCATGGGCAGGAAGGCCTGGCTGGCCGGAGCGAGGAACGCCCGCGAGGCCCCGAAGGCGACGGCGACGCTGAGCAGGCCCCACAGCGGCGGATTGCCGTGGATCGCCATGGCCAGATAGGCGAGGGCGCAGCTGGCCTCGGCGACGATGGCCAGCATGACGGTGGTGCGGCGGTTGCGGCGATCCGCCATCTCTCCGGCCGGGAGCGTCAGGGCCAGGAGCGGGATGAACTGGGCCAGGCCGACGAGGCCGAGATAGAGGCTGGCCTGTTCGATCGGATGGTCGCGGCGCGCGATCTCATAGACCTGCCAAAGCAGCGCCGAGGACTGGATCTGGATCGCCAGTACCGCCGACAGCCGCCCCAGCCAGATCAGGCGGAAGTCGCGGAAGACCCAGGGGTTGGTGGCCGTTTTGGCGGCTTCTACGTCCGCGGGCGTGATCGGCGGAGGGGCCTCGGGTGCGTCGGTCATGCTTGGGGCAGGCGTTCCGGGTTCGTCGTTGTCGCGGTCCGGGCGGCTCCCCTTCCAGCGTTCGGCTGGACCCCCTAAAGCATGACCGCATGAGCGGCGCATCAACTCCTGTGATCGATCCTGTCGGGCTGACCCAGGACCTCATCCGGCGACCGTCCGTGACCCCCGCCGACGAGGGGGCGATGGACATGCTGGAGCGGGTGCTGACGGGCCTCGGCTTCACCTGTCGGCGGATGGCCTTCGAGGGGCCGGGCGGCGAAGGCGTCCATGCGCGGATCGAGAACCTCTATGCGCGGCTGGGCACGTCCTCGCCCAATCTCTGTTTCGCCGGGCACACCGACGTGGTGCCGACCGGGGATGGCGCCGCCTGGTCGTCGGGGCCGTTCGAGGCGCAGGTCAGGGACGGCCTGCTGTTCGGCCGGGGCGCGGTCGACATGAAGGGCGGGATCGCGGCCTGGGTGGCTGCGGTGTCACGGGTGCTGGCCGAAGGGACGCCGAAGGGCTCCCTGTCCTTCCTGATCACCGGCGACGAGGAAGGCCCGGCGCTTCACGGGACCAAGCGGGTGGTCGAGGCCCTGGCCGCCGAAGGCGAGGTGATCGACGCCTGCGTGGTGGGGGAGCCGTCGTCGCTGCAGAGGCTGGGCGACACCATCAAGATCGGGCGTCGCGGGTCGCTGAACAGCTGGATCACCGTCCACGGCAAGCAGGGGCACGTCGCCTATCCGGACCGGGCGGCGAACCCCGTACCGGTGCTGGTGCGGCTGCTGGCCCGGTTGGACGCCCATGTGCTCGATCAGGGCTATGAGGCGTTCCAGCCGTCGAACCTGGAGCTGACCACGGTCGATGTCGGCAATCCGGCGACGAACGTCATTCCGGCCGAGGCGAAGGCGCGGCTGAACATCCGATTTAATCCGGCCCAGACCGGCGATGGCCTGATCGACTGGCTGAACCGCGAGGCAGGGCTGGTCCAGGCCGAGACGGGGTTGCAGATCACGCTGGAGCACATGTGCTCGGGCGAGGCCTTCCTGACGCCCGAGGGCTGGTTCACCGGGGCCGTGCAGGACGCGGTCGAGGCCGAGCTGGGCATTCGGCCGGAGGCCTCCACGACCGGCGGGACGTCGGACGCCCGCTTCATCCGCGCCCTGTGTCCGGTTCTGGAACTGGGTCTGGTCGGTCAGACCATGCATCAGATCGACGAGCGGGTGCCGGTCGCGGAGATCGAGGCCCTGACCGGGGCCTACGCCCGCGTGATCCAGACGGTCTTCGCGCGGGCGGCGCCCGCTTTGCCTTGAAGCGCGGGCGTTTCGCGGTCATATAGGGGAACCCACGGGGAACGCGGCCGCTTGCCGCGCGCTTCTCGTTGGAAACCGTGAAACCATAAGGAACCGACGCCCATTCGCCGTCCGATGAACCAGCCGCCCACCAAAGACGGGCCGCCCATGAACCAAGACATCCGCGCCCCCCGCGTCCTGCTGATCGACCAGCACGGGGAAAAGCAGGGTGTGATGCCGACCTCCGCCGCGCTGGAGGCCGCCGAGGAGGCGGGGCTGGACCTGGTTCAGATCGTGTCGACGTCCGAGCCGCCGGTGGCCAAGATCCTCGACTACGGCAAGTTCCGCTTCCAGGAGCAGAAGAAGAAGGCCGAGGCGCGCAAGCGCCAGAAGGTCGTCGAGCTCAAGGAAATCAAGCTGCGCCCCAACATCGACGTCCACGACTATGAGGTGAAGGCCAAGGCCATGCACCGCTTCTTTGACGAGGGCGACAAGGTCAAGGTGACGCTGCGCTTCCGCGGCCGCGAGATGGCCCACCCGGAACTGGGCATGAAGCTGTTGAACAAGGTCCAGGCCGATTTCGACGAGATCGCCAAGGTGGAATACTCCCCCCGCATGGAGGGCCGCCAGATGATCATGATCCTGGCGCCGAAGTAGGGCTTAGGCAGTAGGCAGCAGGCAGTAGGGTGATTGCGGTTGGACCGCATCACAGCCCGCGCTTTAACCGTTGCATTTGACGCTGGTTGCTACGCTGCTTCTTCCATGACCCCCGAGCCCAGCGCCCGCCGGATCGCGTTCAGAAGCGCGTCCGGCTGGATCGGCTTGGAGGCCACGCCGTTCATGCCGGCGGCGACGTAGTCCGCCTCGTCGCGCGGGTCGGCGTTGGCGGTCAGGGCGAGGATCGGCACCCGACCGGCGGGACCCGGCAGGGCGCGGATGGCGCGCGTCGCGGCGACCCCGTCCATCACCGGCATCTTGATGTCCATCAGGATCAGGTCGAACGGGCGCGACCGTGCGGCGTCGACCGCCTGGGCCCCGTCGGCGACGGTCTCGTGGGTGCAACCGAACATCTCCAGCAGGCGCGTGGCGACGAAGCGGTTGGTCGGATTGTCGTCGGCGACCAGCACATGCAGCGTCTCGTGCGGCGTCGGCTTGGCCATGGCGTCGCGCCCGGTCCGCATCTCGGGTCCGCAGCAGGGCAGGTGCAGGGTGAACTGGAACCGCGCTCCGCCCTGGGGCGACCGGGACAGGCCGATGGTTCCGCCCATCCGTTCGATGATCTGACGGCAGATGGCCAGGCCCAGACCCGCGCCGGCGCCCTCTCGTCCTGCCTCGCCCGTGTTGAACGGCTCGAAGATGGTCGCGGCGGCCGTGTCCGGAATGCCGGGGCCGCTGTCGTCGACGACAGCGTCCAGCCGCACCGCGCCGTCCTCCCATCGCGTGGACAGGGCGACGGCCACCGAGCCGGCGACGGTGAACTTCAGCGCGTTGCCGATCAGATTATTGAGCAGTTGCTTGACCCGCATGGCGTCGCCCATGACCCAGTCGTGCCCGGTCGTGTCGCAGACGACGGTCAGCGCCAGCCCCTTCTCCTCGGCGCGTGGGCGCCACAGGGCGTCGAGGTCGGCGGCCAGGGCGTCGACGTGCAGCGGCGCCGGTTCCAGCGTCAGAATGCCGGCCGAGGCGCGCGACATGTCGAGGGCGTCGGTCAGCAGCCGCAGCAGGCTCTGACCCGAATCGAGGATGGTCTGGACGTAGGGGCGCAGTTCCTGCTGCTGAAGCTTTCTGTCGAGCAGGCCGGCGACCCCCAGCACGCCGTTCAGCGGCGTGCGGATCTCATGGCTCATGACCGCGAGGAACTCGGACTTGGCGCGGCTGGAGGCACGGGCCTCGGCCTCGGCCTCGGCCAGGTTTCGGGCCAGGGCGGTCATCTCCTCGGCGCGGGCGCGGTAGAGGGCCGAGCCGGCCTGGAGGATCTGAACGCCCGCCCCGACGCCGAGGTAGCGGCCGTTCTCGACGACGATGAAGCCCCGCAGCAGCATGTTCAGCTCGGCGGCGTCGACATTGGCGAAGAAGGTCTCGGCCGAGGCGGACGCCTCGGCCGTCGGGGGGTGGGCGTCCATCAGCACCGACGCGGGCCTGCGGGCGTACAGCGCCCGGCCGAACTCGGCGGCCATCTTCAGGATGAAGGCGTTGCGTTCGATCAGGCCGAGGGGACGCCGGTCGGCGTCGATCACGGCGATGGCCAGGGTGTTGGGCTCGGCCTGGAAGCGGTCGAACACGACCGCCCCCAGGGTGTCGGGCGACACCGGTTCCACCGCGTCAATGAAATCGCCGATCCGAGCCATCGGGCCTCCTGTCGGTCGACAGACATAGGCCCGGTGCCTTAATGCGGGCTTTGCCGTTCTTGAAACTTTTGCAGCGATTTCATCGCGATATGTCCGTAAGCGGAGCAGTAATGGGGCGCGACGCCGGGGCTCTCGCATGGGCCGCCGCGCTCGGCTAGAAGGCGGCATGCCTGACAGCCTGACCGTTCCCGCCCCGCCCGATCGTCGTGACCGGCGGGCGCTGGCGGTGCTGTTCGCCATCGTCTTCATCAACCTGGTGGGGTTCGGCCTGGTGGTGCCGCTGCTGCCCTTCTTCGGCGACAGCCTGAACGCCGAGGCCTGGCAGGTCGCGCTGATGTTCTCGGCCTATTCGGTGGGGCAGTTCTTCGCCGAGCCCTTCTGGGGGCGGCTGTCGGACCGGATCGGCAGAAAGCCGGTTCTGCTGATCACCGTCTGCGCCAACGCCGTCGGTTATCTGATGCTGGCCTTCGTGCCCAACATCTGGCTGGCCATCGCGGTTCGGCTGTTCACAGGCCTGGGTGCGGGAAACGTCTCGACGGTCCAGGGCTATGTCGCCGACGTCACCCCGCCGGAAAAGCGCGCGGGGCGGATGGGGCTGATCGGGGCGGCGTTCGGGGCGGGCTTCATCGCCGGGCCCGGCCTGTCCGGCATCCTCGTGCAGGAGGACATGGGGCGGCTGGGCTATCAATTGCCGATCTTCGCGGCCTGCGGACTGGCGGTACTGGCGGCCCTGGGCGTCGTCTTCTTTCTGAAGGAGAGCCTGCAGCGATCCGCGACCCCGCCGGAGCGGACGCCGTTCCTGAGCGGGGTGCGTGACGCCGCCGCCAATCCGGTGATTTCGCGCGTGATCCTGGTGACCCTGATCTTCATGGCCGGGTTCTCGGGCATGGAATCGACTTTCGGCCTGTGGACCGGGGCCCGCTACGACTGGGGCGCGCGCGAGGTGGCCTTCGCCTTCATGGCCGTGGGGATCGTCTCGGTGCTGTCCCAGACGGCGGTCACCGGCCGGCTGGCGCGGAGGTTCGGCGAGAGCCGGGTTCTGGCCGGGGGCTGCCTGATGTTCGGGCTGGGCCTGCTGGGCCAGATGTTCTCGCCGGGGGCGTGGTTCGTGACGGTTGCGATGATCGTCGGAGGCTTCGGCATGGCGATGACCATGCCCAACATCTCGGCCATGATCTCCCGTGCCAGCCCGCCGGACCGGCAGGGAGCCATGCTGGGCCTGAACATGGCGGCGAGCTCGTCAGGCCGGATCGTGGGACCGATCGTGGCGGGCGCGATGTTCTCGGGCCTGGGGCATGACTGGCCGCTGGCGGTCGGAGCGGTTCTGATGATCCCGGCAGCGATCATGGCGCTCAACGCGGGGCGAGCCTCGACGCGCATGGCCCCGGTGCCGATCGCGGCCGAGTAAGCTTGCCTTTCGGCGTCGCTTCGCCTAGAAGCCGCGCCTTCGCGTACGGACCGCCGGGCGAACAGGCATGCCTGGGCGGTCCTTGAAACCAGCTTCCGATCAACCTTTCGGGCTCAAGTAGCCCGAAGGGCGGTAGCCCAAAAAGGAATGGAAAATGCCGAAACTGAAGACGAAGTCGGGCGCCAAGAAGCGCTTCAAGTTCACTGCGACCGGCAAGGTGAAGGCCGGGGTTGCGGGCAAGCGTCACCGCTTGATCAGCCACAACTCCAAATACATCCGCCAGAACCGCGGCACCTCGGTGATGGCCGACGCCGACGCCAAGAAGATCAAGTCCTACATGCCGTACGCCTGATCGGCGCGGCACCAGGACCCGGACTTCCCACCGCAATCGCATCGAATTTGAAATCAGGCGTCCCTCAAGCAGCAAGCGACCGCGTCGCGCGCGTTAGGGACCCTTCCGAAGGAAAAACAGAATGGCACGCGTGAAGAGGGGCGTCGTTTCGCACGCCCGGCACAAGAAGGTTCTGGAGCAGGCCAAGGGCTTCTCCGGTCGCCGCAAGAACACCATCCGCACGGCCAAGGCCGCCGTGGACCGCGCCGGGCAGTATGCCTATCGCGACCGCCGCACCAAGAAGCGCAACTTCCGCGCCCTGTGGATCCAGCGCATCAACGCCGCCGCCCGCCAGGAGGGCTTCACCTACTCGCAGTTCATCCACGGCCTGTCGAAGGCCGGGATCGAGCTGGACCGCAAGGTGATGGCCGCCATCGCCGCCGACGAGACCGGTTTCAAGGCCATCGCCGACAAGGTGCGCGCCGCGCTCGCCTGATCGGGGATCAAAGGCGATCGAGAACAGGGCCGTCCGGGCGACCGGGCGGCCCTTTCGCTTGCCCGGAGCAGACAAGAAAAAGGCGACCCTTGCGGATCGCCTTGAGGTGGCATCATCGAGAATGAGGCGCGGAGGCGGCGGGACCTGCTGTGGCGGGTCCAAGTCGGGGGGCGTCGTCGCCTCCGCAGTCCGATAACGGCGGATGCCCGACCGCGTTCCCTGAGGCCGGAAGTTTTTTCGCGCGATAGACGAAGCGGAACGGTGACGCTCGCCGATGCGTTTCGACCGCTCAATCCCCTGCACCGGAGCGCACCGCATGACCCATGATGATCCCCACTCGCGAGCCGCGGACGCCGTGCACGAGGGTCGGCCGGTCGAGGAGCAGTTCACCAAGCAGGGGCGGGGCGGACGAAGGATCAGCGTCGTCCTGGCCCTGGGCATCGGACTGACCGCGCTCGGCTTCTTCATTCTCTATCTGTTCTTCAGCCCGGGCTTTTCGGCCGGCGATCCGAACACCGGCCAGCAGGGCGTCGATTCCGCCGCCTTCCAGGGCGATGGCATGCCCGCCGCGGACGCGCCGACGACCTCGACCGGCGAACCCACGGCTCCGCCGACGGGCGAGGCCCCCAACGTCAACGCCCCCACGGTCCAGGCGGCCCCGTCCTCGGCCGAGTGACCGCCGCTTCGGGATGAAGAAAGGCCCCGCCGGCGCGACCGGCGGGGCCTTTGGCTTGTCTAACGCGCGCCTGGGGTCAGGCGGCTTCCTTCTGGCGCGTCGGGTGGAAGAACAGCGCCTGGCTGATCGCCGCCTTCACCGTCTCGGGCTGGAACGGCTTGGTGATCAGGAAGGTCGGCTCGGGTCGCTCTCCGGTCAGAAGCCGTTCCGGGAAGGCGGTGATGAAAATCACCGGCACGTCGAACCGCTTGAGGATATCCTTGACGGCGTCGATGCCAGACGAGCCGTCGGCCAGCTGGATATCGGCCAGGACCAGACCCGGGCGGTGACGGGCGACGGCATCGACGGCCTCGTCATGGGTCGTGGCGGTGGCGGTGACGGTGTGGCCCAGCTCGCGCACCAGGCTCTCGATGTCGGCCGAGATGATGGCCTCGTCCTCGATGATCAGCACGTCGGTGGCCAGTTCGGCGTCGATCTCGGCCTGCGCCTCGCCGATCAGCCGCTCGACCGCATGGGCGTCGGACGACAGGATCTGGGCGGCCTCGGACGGGGTGAAGCCCTCGAGCGCGGTCAGCAGGAACGCCTGGCGAGAGCGCGGCGCGATCCGCATCAGGCGGCTGGCGGCGTCGCCGTGCGTCTCCAGACCGCTCGCGTCCTCGAGCTGGGCGCCCGTCGACGACCAGATGGTGTGAAAGACGTGGTAGAGGGCGACGCGGGGCGTCATGTCGGGAGGCAGTTGCCGCTCGCCGGCGGCGAGGGCCTCCAGGGCGACGCGGACATAGTTGTCGCCGGTGGCCTGGTCGCCCGTGAGGGCGCGGGCATAGCGACGGACATAGGGAAGATGCGGCGCGAGTCTGGCCAGTAGGCTCATTATGGAAGTCCCCGACAGTAGGTTCGCGCGCCTGTCTTTCAGGCGCGTCTCGCGTGTCTAACGTAGCATCCCCGCCACGGTTCCGCGTCGCGGATCGCAGCTTGACCATAAAATGCGTTCGGGGTCGGAACCGGCCCGCGGCGGCGACGTTAGCGGCCTCACAAGTATAGGTCGGCCGTGCAAGGCCGGCGCGCATCCCGCGTGAATGAGATCAACGAGCTGGCGGCACACCACAACATGATCGACACCCCCGACCCCCGGCGCAAACCCGCCGCGGCCCCTGCGAGCGAACCCGGCCTTGAGGAGGCGCGTCTGCGACAGCAGGCCATCGGGGTGAAGCTGCGGCACATGTTCGACGAGGTCGTGAACGAGCCGGTTCCCGACGAGTTCCTGGAAATCCTGCGTCGCGCCGATCAACGCGGATCGGGTGGAGGCAAGGCGTGAGCGCGGCCCCCAAACCTCCCTCGGCCGACGACGAAGGCTTCAAGCGCGAACTGGTGCAGCTGATCCCCCACCTGCGCGCCTTCGCGCGGACCCTGACGGGCGACGCGACCGCCGCCGACGACCTGGCCCAGGACGCCATGATGAAGGCCTGGGACGCGCGCGCCAGCTATCAGATGGGCACCAATATGAAGGCCTGGACCTTCATGATCCTGAGAAACCAGTTCTACTCCGAGAAGCGTCGCTCCTGGCGCTCGTCGCAACTGGACCAGGAGGCCGCCGAACGGACCCTGGTCGCCGTCGACGATCCCGAGGCGCCGGTGGCCCTGGATGAGTTGCGCCAGGCGCTGAACACCCTGCCGGAGGAGCAGCGAGAGGCGCTGATCCTGGTCGGCGCGGGAGGCTTCGCCTACGAGGAAGCCGCCGAGATCTGCCAGTGCGCCGTCGGCACGGTGAAGAGCCGCGTCAGCCGGGCGCGCAAGGCGCTCCAGGCGACCCTGGAGCGCGGCGGCTACAGCCGGGACGGGCGCGCGGCCGGCGACGCCATGCGCTCGATTCTCGCGGATGCGGATCGCCTGAGCGCGGCCCGTCAGGGCTGAGGGCGTGGCCCCCGCCGGAGATCAGGGACCGCGTCGGCGGCGCCTGGGCGCGCCCGGCATGTCGCGGTTTCACGGCCGGGAGCAGGGGCTGGCGCGGTTCGAGGGAATTCGGTTCCGGCTGGGCGTCGCCCTGGCCGTCGCCCTCCTGCCCATCCTGGTCCTTCCGGCCCTGCTGTCGTGGGCGGACCTGGATCCGATCGGGGTTTTTCTCGCGCCGATCGTGGCCTGGATCGTCGCCTTCGGCACGGTGATGTGGGTGACCGAGCGCATCGTCGTGCGCTGGCTGGACTATCTGGAGCGGATCGCCGCCCTCTACGCACGGGGCCGCTATTCCGTCCGCCCGGTCCAGGCCTCGCACGCGCCGTCCGAAGTGCGGCGTCTGGCGGCCACGCTGGACGAACTGGCCGAGGCCATCACCACGCGGGACCGGTCGCTGAACGAGAGCCTGGTGGAGAAGGACGCCCTGTTGCGGGAGATCCATCACAGGGTGAAGAACAATCTGCAGATCATCTCGTCGCTGTTGTCGATGCAGCAGCGGGCCTTGAAGGACGAGCCCGCCAAGGTCGCCCTGGGCGACACGCGGCAGAGGATCTCGGCCCTCGCCCTGATCTATCGCACCCTCTACCAGAGCGACGACATTCGCCATGCCGACGCCAGCGACTTCCTGATGGAGCTGGTCGGCCAGCTGGTGGCCAGCGACAGCGGGCGCGGGCCGGTGGTGACCAGCGACATCAAGGCCGACAGTCTGATCGTCGATCCCGACAAGCTGGCTCCCCTGGCCCTGTGGCTGGTCGAGGCGGTGACCAACGCCCAGAAGCACGCCTTCGCCGGACGCGGCGGCGCGCTTCAGGTGCGGTTCAGGGTGCTGGGCGAGACCAGCGTGCTGGAGGTCGAGGACGACGGTCCCGGGCCCAGCGATCGCGACATGGAGACCGGCGTCGGTCGCACCCTCATGGGGGCCTTCGCCAAACAGCTGAGGGGCGAGGTCGAGATCGTGCCGGCCGCTCCACGCGGCACGATCGCGCGGATGACCTTCGCCACGCCCGAGGCGATCCAGCCCATCGACCCTCGCGATCTGGATCGGGTGGACGCCGTGGTCAAGCCGGGAACCCTGTCGCGCGCGTCGCGTTGAGCACGGGTATCGGCGGGACCTCCCCACCGTCGCCCGTTTCCAGGAGTTATCCATGCGCAAGGTCTTCGTACTGTTCGCCGCCGCCGCCGCCCTGACCACCGCCGCCTGCAACACCGTCGCCGGTGCCGGCCGCGACACCCAGGCCGTGGGATCGGCCGTGACCGAGGCCGCGAACGACGCCGCCGACTGATCCCGGCGCACGTCCGACCGTTTGAACCCCGTCGGCCCCGCCGACGGGGTTTTCTCTTGTCCGGGTTCGCGCGGCCCCGCTAGGTTCGCCGCAAGCGTCGGAGACAGGACGCGGGGGAGCCACGATGACCGATCACGCCGCCGAGCCGAGCAAGCCTGAGCCTGGCGAGCCCGGGCTAACCACTGTCGTGGGAGCCTCGGCCGCCGGCACGGCGTTCGAGTGGTACGACTTCTTCATCTTCGGCTCGCTGACAGCCGTCATCGCCCGGCATTTCTATGCCGATGTGGGCGAGGCGACCGGATACATCCTGGCCCTGCTGACCTTCGGCGTCGGCTTCGTCGTGCGGCCGCTGGGGGCGCTGGTGTTCGGCTGGTTCGGCGACCGGACGGGACGCAAGACCACCTTCCTGGTCACCATCACCCTGATGGGGGTGGCCACCGTCGCCATCGGCCTGCTGCCCGACTATGACCAGATCGGCCTGTGGGCCCCGGCCCTGCTGATCTTCCTGCGCATTCTCCAGGGGTTCGCCCTGGGCGGCGAATATGGCGGCGCAGCCATCTATGTCGCCGAACATTCCCCGGCGAAGTCGCGCGGCTTCCTGACCGGCTGGATCCAGACGACGGCGGCGCTCGGCCTGATCGGCGCCCTGACCGTGATCCTGGCCACCCGCGCCATCGTCGGCAACGAGGCCTTCGACGAATGGGGCTGGCGCATTCCCTTCCTGCTGTCGGCCGGGCTGTTGACGATCTCGCTGTGGATCCGCCTGAAGCTGAACGAGAGCCCGACCTTCCGCCGGATGGAATCCGAGGGCGGGGCGCGCCGGGCGCCGTTCCGGGAATCCTTCCTGGAATGGAAGAACCTGAAGTTTGTGCTGCTGGCCCTGTTCGGCACCATGATCGCCCAGGGCGCGGTCTGGTACTGCGGCTATTTCTATTCGCGCTTCTTCATGGAGCGGATTCTGAAGGTCGAGGTGGCCACGGTCGACATGGTGATGCTGTGGCTGACCGTCGTGTCGGCGGTGCTTTATGTCTTCTTCGGCTGGCTGTCCGACAAGCTGGGCCGGAAGCCCGTCATGCTGTTCGGCATGATCCTGGCGCTGGTCGCCTTCTTCCCCGGATTCCAGGCCCTGACGCGGGCGGCCAATCCCGCGCTGGCCGAGGCGCAGGCCTCCTCGCCGGTGACCGTGATCGCCGATCCGGCCACCTGCGCCCTGCAGTTCGATCCGGTCGGCAAGGCGGCCTTCGCCAGTTCCTGCGATCTGGCCAAGACCGTGCTGTCGAACGCCGGCGTCTCCTATGTCAACGTCGCCGCGCCCTCAGGATCGCTGGCCCGCGTCCGGGTCGGCGAGGTCGAGGTGGTCTCGGCCGAGGGCGAGGGCCTGCCGCCCGCCGAACTGGCCGCCGTCAAGGCCGAGGTCGAGGGACGCATCAAGGCGGCCCTGGTCGCCGCCGGCTATCCCGAGAGGGCTGATCCGGCGCGGGTCGATCTGCCGATGATCTTCGCCATCCTGATGATCTTCATCGTGGCGGCCACGGCCCTGTACGGACCCCAGGCGGCGGCCCTGGTCGAGCTGTTCCCCACGCGCGTGCGCTATACGGCGATGAGCCTGCCCTACAACATCGGCACCGGCTGGGTCGGGGGGCTGCTGCCGGCGGCGAGCTTCGCCCTCGTGGCGTGGTCGGGAAACATCTATTTCGGTCTGTGGTACGCGGTCGTCTTCACCGCCATCGCCGTGGTCGTGACCCTGGTGTTCATGCCGGAGACCAGGGGGCGGGACCTCAACACCATCGGGGAGTGAGATCGCGGTCGTGCCCCCTATCAGGGGAACCCGGTGGACGCGGGTCGCGTTCGGTGACGGTGTCAGCAATGTGTCGCAACAATCGGGTTGGTGCGGCGCTGAAGTTGGTGCAGATTAGTGCTCGCTAACGGGCTGTGAGGGGACCGTTGATCCGTCTGTCGGGATGTGTGTTCGGTGTCGTGGCGCTGGTGGCCGGATCGGTCCCCGCGGGCGCGCAGACTGTGGTCAATCAGAATTGGTCGGACGGCGAGCAGCGGACGGCCTCCACCATCACCGCCCAGCTGAACCGGCAGGTCGGGTTCAACGTCGCCACCGAGCGCGAGTTCGGCCCCGCGCTGGAGTTCGCCACCGACTATACGCCGATCGCGGCCCAGAGCCCGTTCGCGGCGACCACGACCCACGACGTCTGGCACGAGGGCGAGGGGCACTCCGACCGGCTGCGCCTGCGCCAGCGCGGAGAACTGCGCCGGGCCGATGGCTCGCCCCTGCCTTTGACGCCTCTGGATCAGGCGGCTTTCGACGCCGAGGGCTATGATCTGTCCTATACCCGCGGCTGGCCCGTGGCGCGGGGCTATACCGCCTCCGGCCTGGAGGTGACGCTGACCCCGCACGCCGGGGTCGGGGTCGGCGACCGGGGCGGCAGCGCCCAGGCCGGCGCGACCCTGACGATCGGTTCGGGCGTCGACGACATGGTGCCCGAAGGAGCCGAAGCGTTCGGCGAGCGTGCCCGCTGGTATCTTTACGCCGCCGGGTCCGGCACGGCGGTCGGCTACAACTTCGCCAGGACCCGCGACGGCGACTATGCCCGCTCCGGCGTCAGCCGCGACTCGGGCTCCTTCCTGGGCGACGCCTCGATCGGGGTGGCGATGCGCAGGGGGCACGTTCAGGGCTCGTTCGGCCTGGTTTATCGCGAGCTGGAGGCCGAGGGCCTGCGCGGCGGCGAGGGCTTCGACCGGGACGTGACCGAGGGGCTGGTCGCCTTCCAGCTGTCGATCAAGCCGGAATAGAGATCGGCTTCAGAACCATCCCTTGCGCTTGAACCACAGCAAGGGGAGGGCCGACGATACCGCCATGAGCAGCAGCGCCAGCGGATAGCCCCAGGTCCAGGTCAGTTCGGGCATCAGATCGAAGTTCATCCCATAGACCGCGCCGATCAGGGTCGGCGGCATCAGGGCCACGGTGAACAGCGAGAAGACCTTGAAGATCGACGACTGCTGGATGTTGATCAGGCCGAGCGTCGCCGAGAGCTGGAAGGTGATGCCCGCCGCCACGGCCTGGTTGTGGGTCAGCAGGCTGGCGGCATCGCGCCCGAGGGACCGCAGGTGCTCGCGCTTGTCCTCGATCATGTCCAGGCGCTCGTCCAGGCTGACGAAGGCGAACACGCGCGCGAGGCCCGACAGGCTCTGCTCGATGCGGCTGTTGGCGATCTGGGCGCGACCCAGCTTGGTGATCAGATGCTGGAAGCCGACGGTCTTCTCCGTGCCGGAAAAGACATGGCTGGCCACCCCGTCGACCTTGTGCGCGGTCTTGGACAGGACGTCGGACGCCCGGTCGATGATGGCTTCCACCAGGTTCAGGAACATGTCCGCGCCGCTGTCGCAAAGCGACGGCTCCCGCTCCAGCTTGTCGGTGAACATGGTGAAAGGACGGGGGTCGAAGTAACGGATCGTGACCAGCGGCCCGTGGGTCAGGATGAAGGTCACCGGGTCCACCGTCGGCAGCTCGGCCTCGGCGTTGTGCAGGATGTCGGCGGTGACATAGGTCGCGCCGTTCTCGCGGTAGAGGCGGCTGGACGCCTCCAGCTCGTTCATCTCCTCGCGGGTCGGGATCGAAAGGCCCAGCGCCTTTTCGATGGCCATGTCTTCCTCGCGGGTCGGCTCGATCAGATCGACCCACAGGGTGTCGGCCGGCAGGGTCCAGCCCTCGACGTCGATTTCCGCGCCCTCGCAGGCCGTGCAGCCCGAACGATAGAGACGGATCATCCGGGGAGGCTCAAGGCGTGGGGATCAGGGCTGGCCGGAGGCCGAGCCCGCGTTGCTTGCCACCTGACGACCGGCCTCCAGCCCCTCGCGGGCGCTGTTGTAGATGAAGCCGTAGGTCGGATAGACGGTCGTGCCCAGGTCGTTGATCGGGTTGTACCAGACCTTGACCTGGCTCCAGTCGTTCTGGCCCGAGACGTCGACGACGGTGACGTTTTCCTCGACCCGGCCCCGGCTGCCGCCCCAGTTGGCGTGGGTCACGCGGATGACGCGGTCGGTCAGGATGTCGGAGACGACGGCGACGTGGCCCCGGCTCATCCGGCCCTCGGGGCGGAAGACCAGGACGGAGCCGGTCTCTGGCGCGCGGCCGGTGCGGAAGCGGTCCACGGCCTGATTCCACCAGGTCCAGGCGTCGCCGAAGATGTTGATGCCGGAGAACATGCGCGCGAACGTCACGCACTGCCAGTAGGGATCGTCCGCGCGGACCGGGGCCGGGGACAGGGCGAAGAGGCCAAGGGTCGCTGCAACCACAGCGGCGGTGAGCCGTTTCGTCATGCTGGAATGTTTCCGACTGTTACGCCCGACCTATCCCTAGACGATAGTTTGCGAGGGTTGAAGAACCCTTTTCAGGCGAGTTGCGCGGCCTGTCGTCGCCGCTCGGCATGGGCGGCGCGACGGTCGGCCATGCCCCTGAGCGCCCGCCGGGCGGGGTGTTCGACCAGATGATAGGCGATCGCCGCCACGACCGGCAGGGCCAGCACGACCGCCAGCCACACGAACAGGTGAAGCTTCTTGTCCTCGGCACCCGTCACGCGGGCGGCCAGGTTCACCGCCAGCAGCTGCCAGGGCACCAGCACCATATAGATGGCGTAGCTGATCTCTCCCAGATAGACGGCCGGGCGCGACGCCAGCCATCCTGCAGCGGCGTTCGAGAGGCCTCCGAGCCCCAGGATCAGGCCACCGGCGAACAGCACGACCACGGCGTCCGGTGCCTGGAGCGAGGCCGCGAGCCCGATGCCGATCACCGATCCGGCCACGAGCCATCCCGGTCTCCACAGGCCGCCACGGCGATGCAGCAGATACAGGGCGCAGCCATAGGCGAAGCAGGGCACGATCCGCAGGGCCCCCCAGCGGAAGGTCGCCTCGGTCAGGGAGAAGCCCGCCAGCGCCTGGAACCCGGCGTAGAGGACGGCTCCGATCCCGATGGCGCCCGCAACGGCGACCAGGGGGCGCTCTCTCAATCGCCAGGCGACGAAGGCGAAGGCCGGAAAGGTCAGATAGGCGAACCACTCCGCCGAGATCGACCAGGACGAGTGGTTCCACCCCGCCTCGGGCGCGAAGCCCCAGGCGTGCAGCATCGTCAGATGCGCGGGCAGGGAGGCCCAGCTGAGCACATTGCCGTCGATGGCCATGCCGGCCGCGACCGCCGCCAGACCCAGGGCTCCGACGCCCAGAAGCGTCGCCAGATGCAGCGGATAGACCCGGGCGATACGCGCCCACAGGAAGCCGCCATAGCGAAAGCCGCCTTCGCCGAACGCCTTCAGATAGACGTGGCTGAGGATGAAGCCGGACAGGACGAAGAAAAGCTCGACCCCCAGATAGCCCTTGGCCACCAGATTGGGCGTCACCCCGATGTCGAGGTTGGGCCAGAAGGCATAGAGCGCCACCCAGGCGGCGGCGAAGAAGCGGAGCGCGGTCAGCGCGCGCAGGTCCTGGGGCGTTTCCACCTGTGTCATGGATGAAGTCTGCATCCGCGAGCGTACGAAAAGCGTTAAATCGCCCCCATGACCGACCCGACCCCGCCTGACACTCCGGTGCGCCTCTCGTTCGAGAGCCTGTCCGACGCCGCCGCCGACGATGCGGGGCTGGCGAGGGAACCGGCCCGCGCGGCCCTGACGGCTGCGCTGGGCCTGCTGGACCGGCACGCGGCGCGCGAAAGCCTGGTGGCGCTGTTCGACGCCGTCGACGGCGCGGAGGCCGCCGCCCGGTCGGATGCGGCGGCCCGACCCCGGCGCGGTCTGTTCGGCGGCCTGATCGCCGGGGCCGGAGGTCTGTCGGGCAAGGCCGTGGCCGAGGCCATGGGCCTGCTGGAACAGCTGGAGCCGCTGGGTATCGGAAAGCCGGAGATGAAGCGACTGCTGCCCGCCGCGCGCGACCGCGTCCGCGCCGCGACGGGCCGCGACCTGCTGGGCGATGCGGTGCGTAGCGTGCCGGGCGTCGGCCCCTTGCTGGGCGGCGGCTAGGCCTCTACGGACGCGGCTCGCTGTTCAGGAAGGCGACGGAGGCGGCGCAGCCGTTCAGCGTCTGGGGTCCCATCTCGACCCGCGCCGTCAGGGGATAGGTCCGGTCGCTCATGCCGTCCGAACATTCGGTGGCGATCAGGGTCACGACCAGGGCCGTGCCGTCCTCGCCCGCCGCCGCATAGACCGCCGTCGTTCCCTGGACCGTCGGACCCGGGTTGTCGGCCCGCATCCCGCTGGAATCGACAGCGGAATAGGCCAGGGCCTCCGGTGTGATGTCGACGCTCCAGAACGGCTCGGTGCCGATGGCGCGCAGGGGTTGATCGAGATCGACGCCGCCCAGGGTGGTCGGCTCGGGCGCCGGGATCGGTGCCGAGACCTCAGGGGCTGGTTCCGAACACCCGGCGAGGGCCAGGCCGGCGACGAGCGCGGTGATCCGAAGCATCAGCCGGCGGTCGCGGGCGGATAGGCGCTGAGCGCGTCGGCGCATCCGGCCTGGGTCGAGTCACCCCACGCCAGGGTGGCGTTCAGGGCCCGGGTCTGCTCGCCGAGATCGGCGCAGGGCCCGGCCGTGAGGGTCAGGGTCACAAGCGTCCCGTCCGTCAGGGTGATGGCATAGGCCACGCCGTCGCCAGCCGCCGTCGGGATCGCCGGGCCCGTCCGGGGCGTCGTCACGTCGCCGGAGAAGTCGCCGATGTCCTTCCAGGTGGCCACGCCATCGACGATCTCGACCGACCAGAACGGCTCGGAACCCATGGCCAGGAGCGGCTGGCTCAGATCGATCCCGCCCAGTTGGGATGGCGCGGCCGCGGCCTGTGCCGGGGCCTCGGTCGGCGAAGCCTCGGCGGTTTCCGCCTCGGGCGAGCAGGCTCCTAGGGCAAGGACGGCGACGACGGCGATCAGGCGGTTCATGAAAGTCTCCGAACGGGGTTCTGCGCGAGACAAGCCGTCCGCCGGGCCGGGGTCAACCCTGCTCGCGATGACGATTCCAGACGCCTAAGCTGGACCCATGGCGATTCGCCCGGAGCCGGCTCTCGAAGCCCTGGAGTTCTTCGCGGGCGGCGGGCTGGCGGGGCTGGGGCTGAGCGGATTCCGGACGACCTTCGCCAACGATGTGGATCCGATGAAGGCCGCCGCCTGGCGCGCCAACCACACCGGGGTGTTGAGCCAGGGCGATGTCTGGGCTCTGGAGGCTAGGGACCTCCCCGGGCGACCGACGCTCGCCTGGGCGTCCTCGCCCTGTCAGGACGTCAGCCTGGCCGGGGCGCGGGCGGGGCTGGGCGGGCAGCGGTCCGGGGCCTTCTGGGGCTTCTGGCGACTGATGCAGGCTCTCGACGCGGAGGGTCGGGCACCGCCGATCGTCGTTGTGGAGAATGTGGTCGGTCTGCTGACCTCGGGCGACGGCCGCGACTTCGTGGCGATCTGCGAGGCGATGGCCCAGGCCGGATATCGCGTGGGCGCGCTGGAGATGGACGCGGCCCTGTGGCTGCCCCAGTCGCGGCCTCGGCTGTTCATTGTCGCGATGCGAGGCCTCGCAGGCCCGGAGGCGGCGGCACCCTTGGCGCCGTTTCACTCCCCGAGGATCGTCGGGGCGTTCGAGCGGCTGTCGCAAGGCGGCCGCGCCGCCTGGGCCTGGTGGAGCCTGCCCGCTCCGTCCCGGCGCAACACCGACCTGATCGACCTGCTTGAGGACGACGAGGTTGTGTCGTGGTTTGACCACGACCACACGCAGGCGTTGATCGCTCTGGCTGCGCCCCTGCACCAGGCGCGTCTGGAGGCGGCGCGGGCCTCGGGCGAGCGCCGCATCGCCGCCGCCTATCGCCGGGTTCGGACGGAGAACGGCGCCAAGGTCCAGCGTCTGGAGCTGAGGCTGGATGGCTTGGCCGGATGCCTGCGGACGCCGGCCGGGGGCTCGTCGCGCCAGTATGTCATCGTCTGCGACGGGGGGCGGCTGAGGGCCCGGCGTTTGACGGGGCGAGAGGCCGCGCGGTTGATGGGCCTGCCCGACGGCTACCGCCTGCCGAAATCGGAGACCGCCGCCCTGAAGCTGATGGGGGATGCCGTGGCCGTGCCCGTGGTCCGGCATCTGTCGGAGGGACTGTTGCTGCCGGCCGCCCTGGGCCGCCTCGCCGCCGCCTAATCCTCGCGTCCGGCCTCGCGGCCGGGATCGAGAGTGTTGTTGACCTGGTCGTCCCAGCCTTCGCGATGGGACTTGAACGCCAGCGCCATCAGGAGCCAGGTCAGGCCGACCGTGCCCAGCACCCCCAACCCCATGGCGATCCAGCCGTGGATCGACATCGGCCCGCCCCCGATCGCCAACCAGAACCAGCCCATCGCGCCCGTCGCCAGGGCCGACAGGCCCAGGGCGAACAGGATGGTCAGGACGTGACGGAGCGGTCCGGTGGGCATGGGCGGGCCCTTAGCACATCGCGGGCGAGCCCGCCCGCGACACGATGCGCCGGATCAGCGCCGAACCCACTGGCCCGAGGCGTTTCTGTACCATTGGCCGGCCGGGATCCGGGCGAACAGCTGGGCCTCGAACATCCGGGCGGCGGCCACATCGGTCGTGGTGCCGGCGGCGCGGGCGCTGTCGCCATAGACCGCGCGACGGGCGTCGTTGGTATCCGAGACGGCGGCAGCCAATGGAGCGGGAGCCGGCGGGGTCCGGATGCCCAGATAGCCGTCGGCCTGTTCGCCGACGACGCCCTGGACCTTGGCCGCGTCGATCAGGGCCTTTTGCTCGGAGGTCTGAGCCCAGGCACCTGACGAGGGGGCCGCGCCGGCGGCGACGCCCAGCGCGGCAACGGCGGCGCCGAGCACGAAGAGCTTGTTCAGGGTCATGGGACGGTTCGCTTCCTTGGAAACAGAGAGGGTCATCAGAACAGGTTCGGGTTTTCGGCCAGCAGGTCGCGCAGCTCCTGATCCAGCCGCACCCGGACGTCGGCGTCCAGCTTGGCGTAGATCTGGATCGGGTCGACCTGCAACCGGATCGTCGGGGTGCAGCCGGCCAGCAGGGTGGCCGCGCCGACGGCGAGCAGGGTGGTTCGGATCAGGCGCTTGGGCGGGGTCATCGGCGAGGTCTCCGGGTCGGGAACGCGTTCACTGCCACTTCGGATGCGCCCTGTAGCGTGAATGGCCGCTGAACGGCAAAGCCAGGCCCTGGCCTGGCGCGCACTATTCGCCGTTCCTCGCCCGATTGACCTCCAGCAGGTCGGAGATCAGCTGGTTCAGGTTCAGCGTGGTGTCCAGCGTCAGGTCGATGCCGGTTTCGGACGGCAAGGGCAGGGGCCGGTTCAGGAACTCGCGGCTCATCAGCTCGGCCAGGCTCAGGCGCAGCTCCTGACGCTGGGGCGGGTCATGACGGCCGACGATGCGGAACAGGACCCCGACGCGGCCCTCATCCAGGCTGTTCACCTCGGCGGTCAGGACGTCGAAGGCCAGGTTCTCCATGGCCTGATAGGCCAGGTCCTCGACCGTGCCGGGCGGCACCGCCCCGCCGCCTCCGGCCTCCAGTCCGGTCAGGGCCTCGCGCGCGATCGACAGGCGACCGGGCTGGGCCGCGAACAGGGTGCCGCCGGTCACCCGCACGCCGGTGTCGGGATCCGAGATGAAGGGCAGGCGGCCCGAGACCACGGCGTCCAGGCTGACCTTGTCGCCAAAGCCCGCGCCGGCGATCAGCTCTCCCAGCTGGATGCGGTCCAGCACGATTACGCCCGAGAAGGGCTCGCGCGCCAGGGGCACGCTGAAGGGCTCGACCCGCACGGTCCCGCCCGCCGCCTGGATGGCCCCGCCCTCGACGGTGATGGCCGCCTTGTCCAGCTGGAAGCGCAGGTCGAGGTCGGTCAGGGGCGCGATCGACTCCAGGGTGGCGACGCGCAGGGACTGGTTCGGGGCGGTGGTCAGGGGCGCCAGGTTGGTGAAGTCGATGGTGCCAGACAGCCCCTTCACCGGGCCGGCGGGGCTGGCGAAGTCCAGGCTGGGGATGACCAGCCGACCGGAACTCGTGCCGCCCTCGGGCAGGTCGGGGCTCCAGGCGATGCGACCGGTGAAGGACGCCGAGCCGCTGGCGGGCGACTGGACGAAATCGGCGGCGAGGGGGCTGAGGTCGGCGGGTTGCAGGCCACCCTCGGCGAACACCAGCGACGGGGCCTCGATCCCGACCCCGCCCACGCCGCTCGGTCCGTCATGCGCCAGCGTCAGGCGTCCCAGCGGATTGCCCGACCGCGCCAGGTCGAAGGCGCCGGACCACTGCTCGCCCTCCAGACGCGCCCGACCGCTGGCCGTCAGGGGGTTGAAGCGGAGCGGCCGGGTCGCGTCCTCGACGGTCGCGGTCGTCACCCGGGCGTCCAGGCCCAGCCCCGCCGAGGAGCCCGTCGCCACCACCGGCCCTTCAGCCTCCGAGACGGCCAGCGCCAGGAAGGGGGCCTGGGCGTCCACGCCTCTCATGGCGCCCGACACCCGCCAGCGACCGCCCTCGGCGACCAGAAGGGGGCCGCCCGACGGGCAGAGGCGGCCGGAGACGTCCATGACGTCGTTCTCGTCGAAATCCAGCCGCTCGACCGCGATCGCCACACAGGCGTCGGGCGCATAGGTCACCCGCCCCCGGTCGCTGGCCAGAAGACCCGCCGTCTGGACGGTCAGACCCCGCGCCGGGCCGAAGTCGAGGGCGGCGCGACCGTCCAGCCGGGCCTGGAAGCCTCCGGCCGTCAGCCGCCAGTCCGGGACCGCGAAGGCGGCCTCCGGCAGGCCCCGCCCCCGAGTCGCGGTCAGGGTCAGGGCCCCGCCCCCGCGCTCGCCGGGCCGGGCCGAAAACAGGGGTGTCGCCGCTGGTGAGAGGGTCAGGACGCCGCCGTTGACGGGCGTGATCCGCGCCGGCTGGCTGAGAGTCACGGTCGTCCCGGCCTCGCCGGAGGTGAGGCGAAGGGCCGGGGCCGAAAGCGAGAAGCCGCCGAGCGCGCGCTTCAGCTCGGCCAACTCCGGCACATCGTCGGACCTCGCCGGGCCGAACAGGGGCCAGCCGCCGCGACCGGCGGCGACGCGGCCGGTCAGAGACAGCGCGGTCGCCCGGGCCGAGGCGTAGTCGAGATCGAGACGGCCGGTCACCGCCTCCAGCCGCAGGCTGTCCAGCGCCGCGTGGGTCAAGCTGGCCGTGATTGGCCCGCCGGCCTCGACGCCTTCGCCGTCCGACCGCAGAGCCAGGGCGGATGACGTCGCCGTCAGCCCCGCCAACGTCAGGTCTCCGGCCTGACCCGAGGCGGCCATGATCCGGGCAGGACCGCGCAGGCTCCAGTCGATCGCGTCCGACCGGCGGCGCATGGCGAGGCGAGCGTCCGTCGCCGCGATGTCGGCACCGCGCGCGGACAGCCCCGGCGCCGTCAGACGATCGGCCGCCAGACGCGCGTTCGCCGTCCCCTCGAAGCCCAGGGTCTCGACCCAGCCCGTGGCCTCGCCGTCCGCCGCCAGAGTCAGGGTCGCGCCCTGTGCCGAGGCCTCGCCCACGGTCAGGCGATCGCCGGTCAGCCGGACTGTCAGCGCCGCCCGCCCGTCGCCCCTGCGCGCCTCCATGTCCGGATAGGGCAGGTCGCCGGTCGCGACCAGACGCGCGTCCTCGCCCGCCGCGCTCGGCAGGGTGAATCTCTGGGCGTCCAGCACCAGTCGCGTCGTCACGCGGTCCCCTGTGGTGGTCAACTCCAGCGATCCACCGAGGCCCCGGGCCTCGACACCGCCGCTGCGAAGCGATGCCGCCGGCATCCGCGCAGACAGCCGCATCAGCTTGCCGTCGTCGAGACGGGCATCGGCCAGCAGGGAAACGGGACCATATTCTGTGTCCAGCCTCAGCCGGCCGGTTTCGACCACCACGATCGGACCGCGACTGTCCGGCCGGGGCGGGCGGCCGGTGAACTCCTCGATCAGCGGGTCCAGGGAGCCGAACGACAGTCGGCCGTCGCGCCATGTGGCCCGCATCACGGGCCGGACCAGCCGGATGCGCGTGGGCGTGACGCCCATGCCCGTCCGCGACCAGGGCAGGGTCAGGCCGTAATCGACCTCGACACGCTCGACCGTCACATCGGGGTTCGCGGAATCGCCAATGCGGACACGACCGACAAAGCCGTCGATCTCCAACCGTTCGACCTCGACCTGGGCCGGGATGCCGCGCCGGTCCAGCCAGCCGACCAGCACCTCGCGCGCGGCGACCCGCCGGTTCAGCCAGGCGACCGCCGCCAGAACGGTCACCAGTGTGACGACGATCAGAACGCCGACGCCGACGCGTCGCGCGAGCGCCCGTCGCCGGGAACGTCTCGGTGGGGCACCCGACGCGCTCATCCGCGATGCCCGTCCCGGTGCGGCACATCGCCCCGATTCAGAAGAGCCGATGTGTAGCGTGTCGGCACGCCCGTGTCGGCTCTGCCACAATGAGTGGCATCGAGGTCACTTTGAGTGGATCGACACCGTTTGGCGACCGGACGCGATTCATCGATGACAGCATTGGCGTCCATAGCTTGGCGATAGACTGTCGCGAACACCGTCGGAATACCCAAATCGACCCAACTCTACCGTCAGCGCCCGTGGCGGTTAATCATTTGTAACGACCCTGCTTCCCATGGTGGCGTCGGCGGGTTATAGGACTCGCCTCGCATCCGGGGGGACTTGGGCGCGATCCTTGCTTTGAGTGGGTTTGGCGCCGTCTGGCGTCGTTGTTCGCCGGGGACCGATGGCTCAGTTCGATCCGCGCCGTCAGCCGATGCGTTTTGCGCCGCATCTCCTGACCGCCGTTGCTGCCCTGACCGTGGCCTCGCTTGCCGGCCGGGTCTATCAACCCGCTCAGGCCGAGCCGGTTCCCGAACTGACCGCCGAACAGATCGCCAGCCTGGAAGCCCGCGCCTTCGCCGCCGCCGGCGCGCCCGCCGGCCTGACCGCCCCCGAAGCCATTCCGGTCCAGATCCGCCGTGGCGAGACCTTCGAACAGGCCGTCCAGCGCACGGGCATCAGCGGCGCCGAGGCCTCGGCCGTCGCCGCCACCCTGTCCAACGCCTATGATGTTTCGCAGATGCAGGCCGGTCTGCGTTTCGAGACCGCCATCGCCCGTCCGCGCGGCGGCCGGGGCGACGCCCGCCTGATCGGCCTGACCATGCGCACCGGCCCGGCCAGCCAGCTGACCGTCTCGCGCAGCTTCGACGGCGCGCTGCGCCTGCGCGCGCTCGAGGAGCGCGTCACCGAGGAAACCGTCGTTCTGACGTCCGAGGTTCGCGGCTCCCTGTCGGCCACCGCCCAGCGCATGGGTGCCGATGCCAATATCCGACGCAAGGCGATCCAGATCTTCGCCCATCGCTTCGACCTGGACCGTGACATCCGCGCGTCCGACGACTTCACCCTGGTGTTCGACCGCTCGGTCACCGAGAACGGCCGCACCGTGGATACGGGCGACCTGATGTACGCCGAGCTCAAGGGCATCGCCTTCTATCGCTACCAGCCCGCCGGCGCGCGCGAGCCGCAGTATTTCGACGCCAGCGGCAAGAACATGCGGTCGTCGATGATGCGCACGCCACTGGTGCGCGGCTTCCGCGTCTCGTCGTCCTTCGGCGTGCGGACCCATCCGATCTCGGGTTTCCGTCGCATGCACCAGGGCATCGATTTCGCCGCCGGCACCGGCACGCCGATCGTGGCCCCCGCCGACGGCGTGGTGGTCGAGGCCCGGCGCTGGGGCGGCTATGGCAACTGGCTGCGGATCCGCCACGCCAACGGCCTGGAAAGCGGCTATGGCCACCTGTCGCGCTATGGCTCGGGCATTCGCGCCGGTCAGCGGGTCAGCCAGGGCCAGGTCGTCGCCTATGTCGGTTCGACCGGTGCCTCCACCGGTCCGCACCTGCATTATGAGATCTGGCGCAACGGCCAGCGGATCAACCCGACCAGCATCCGCGTCGACGTCGGCACGGAACTGACCGGTGCCGATCTGGCCGGCTTCCGCGCCGAAAAGGCCCGGATCGACCGTATCATCGCCGCCGGCGGCCAGCGCCGCCCGGTCGTGATGCAGGCCTCGGCCCCCGGCCTGCGCCCGGCCGCTCCGGCCGCGACGCGGTCCTAAGCCCTTTCCACCGCTATCGTTCGCGGCCCGGCCGCCCGCGAGTTGAGCGAGCGCATCCTCTCGACCGCCTCGATCAGCCGCTCCAGATCGCGCGGGGTCGACAGTCGGTGGTCCCCGTCCTCGATCAGATCCAACCGGACGTCGCCGCCCGTCAGGCGCTCGGCCAGCGTCACCGCGTGGGCCCAGGGCACGGTCTCATCCGCCCGACCCTGCAGCACATGGATCGAGGCGGCGATCGGGATCGGCCGGTCCAGCAGCAGCCAGTCCCGCGCCTCCTCGAACATCCGCCGCGTCAGGACGTACTCGCCCAGTCCTTCCTCGACGATCGTCGCCTCGCCGTCGCGCAGGATGGCCTGGCGGACAGGGTCGTCCAGCGAGGGCCACATCAGCCGCTCGGTGAAGTCCTGTGCCGGGTTGACCAGAACGAGGCCCGCCATCCGCTCCGGCCGCGCCAGCGCCGCCAGCAGGGCGACCCAGCCGCCCATGGATGAGCCGACCGGAATGATCGGGCCCTCCAGACTGTCGATCAGG
The DNA here is from genome assembly GCF_040195595.1 of Brevundimonas aurifodinae. Classification (NCBI taxonomy): domain Bacteria; kingdom Pseudomonadati; phylum Pseudomonadota; class Alphaproteobacteria; order Caulobacterales; family Caulobacteraceae; genus Brevundimonas; species Brevundimonas aurifodinae. Next base: position 60,045 of record NZ_JBEGDD010000010.1, on the reverse strand, counting down.
CCGATGGCGTCCCCGCGCCAGCGCCCGATGGTGGCCTGACGCCAGTCGCCCGAGGACCGGCCGTGCGCGAAGTGGTCGTAGCGGACGAACGACCAGCCGCGTTCGCGGGCGGCGGCGTCCAGTGCCAGGGCCTTGGTCCCCTCCATGTCCGAGCGGAAGCCACCGATCCAGAGGACGGTGTAGCCGGTGCCCTCGACGCGCTTGAACGCCAGGGTCTCGCCGTCGGAGCGGGTCAGGGTGTGGTGGTCGGTCATCCACCTACCGTGCACCCCGGCGAAGGCCGGGGTCCAGAGGCGCATGAGATGCCCGGACGGGCACACGGGGATGGCTCGGCCGCACCAGTCTGTTATCTGGACCCCGGCCTTCGCCGGGGTGCACGGGGAGGGGTAGCCAGGAAAGATTGAGTGTCCTCCAACCAGGTCCTGTTCGTCTCCTCCAACCGCATCGGCGACTGCGTCATCTCCTCTGGGGTGATCCGCGAGATCGCGCGCCAGGTTCCGGGGGCCCGGATCACCGTCGCCTGCGGACGGCCGCCCGCCCCCTTCTTCCGTTCGGCCCCCGGCGTCGAACGGGTCATCGTGCTGGACAAGAAGAAGGCCGCCGGACACTGGCTGGATCTTTGGAAACAGGCGTCGGGCGAACGATGGGCCCTCGTCGTCGACATTCGCGGCTCGGCCCTGGCCTGGCTGCTCCGGGCGGACCGGCGGATCGTCTATTCGAGGACGTGGGAGACCGGCCTGCCCAAGGTCGAGATGGTCACGGCGATGATGGGGGCGTCCGCGCCGCTGGAGCCGGCGATATTCCTCGACGACCGCGCCCGGGCCGAGGCCACCGCCGTGATCGATCCGCAGTTGGCCGACGGCGCCGGTCCCGGCCCGATCCTGGCCCTGGCTCCCATCGCCCATCAGCCGGGCAAGAGCTGGCCGGCGGATCGATGGGGCGAACTGGTGCGGCGTCTGATGGCCGAGCCGCGCTTCGCCGGTTGGCGCTTCATGCCGGTGGGCGGGCCCGGCGACCATCCACCGGCGGCCCCGGCCCTGGCGGTGGCGGGGGATCGGGCCATCGACTTCGTCGGCAAGGGCGACATCCTGGCCTCGGCGGCGGCCATCGACCGGGCGACGCTGTTCGTCGGGAACGATTCAGGCCTGATGCATGTGGCGGCGGCGCTGGGGCGGCCGACGCTCGGCCTGTTCGGTCCGACGGAGTGGTGGCTGTACGGCCCGCGCGGGCCGCGCACGGCGATCGCGGCGTCGAATCCGGTCCGGGGCGGGTTCGCCCCGATCGAGGATCTGACGGTGGACCGGGTGTTCGAGGCGGTTCTGGCGCTGCACGACGCCCACGCCGGGTGAAGTCCTCACGCCATCAGGGCGGCGGCGTGTTCCAGCATCAGGACCGAGGCGTAGAAGGTGCCCACGAAGGAGGCGGCGAAGAACAGGCCGTCACGCCACAGCTGGCGACGGGGGCGGGCCTCCATCTGGGCCAGGCGAACGGGCAGTTCCCTCATGACGCGCTCCGGAACGTGACACGGAAGAATGCACGCCAGACCCTGCCCGGGCGTGAATAGACGCGGTGAACGCACGTTCGCCATGTTCGCGGCCATCCGACGCTCTGGCCCCCGGGTTCGGGACCGATTAGGGGTTTCGCCATGCCTCCCGCCGACAGCCCCCAGGACGTCTTCAAGCGCGCGCTGGCCCATGCCGCGCGGGCCCTGGCCGAACAGGCCGAGCTGGAGGTCGTGTTCGGCTCCGATGGGCCGCGTCTGTCGAACGGCGTTCTGACCCTGCCGCACCCGCCGCGCGTGGCCTCCGCCGGCGAAAGCGCGACCCTGAGGGGGCAGGCAGACCGGCTGGCCCTGCGCCTGGCCAATCACGACGAGACCGTCCACGCCCGCCTGCGCCCCACCGACAGCCGCGCGGCAGAGGTGTTCGAGGCGGTCGAACAGGCCCGCGTCGAGGCGCACGGCTCGGCCTCTTTGGCGGGGGTGCGGGCCAACATGGACGCGGCGCTTCTGACCCGGCTGGAGAAATCCGGGGCGCTTCGCATCGCCGACGCCGATCGCGTGCCGGTGGCCGAGGCCGTGGCCCTGCTGTTGCGAGAACGCGTCACAGGGCGGCGCAGCCCGGACGGGGCCGGGACCATGCTGGACCTTGTGCGCGAGGGGCTGGAAGACAAGGCCGGCGCTGAGCTGGATGCCCTGGCGGACAAGGCCGAGGATCAGACGGCTTTCGGCTCAGCCCTGAAGGACGTGCTGCGCGCGCTGGATCTCGATCCGGGCGACGGGCGGGGCGACGAGGCCTCCGACGACGCCGGAGAGGACGAGCCCGAGCCACAGTCCCCCGAACCCTCCGAGGACGAGGAGGACGAACAGGACGACGGCGGGGGCGAGGGCGGTCAGTCGATGGACGGCCGGTCCGAGGACGAAAGCTCCGAACAGGACCGGGAGGCGCAGCAGTCCGGCCAGCCGGCCGAGCGCGACGGCGACCAGGTCGACGACGGGCCCGACGTGGCCGAGGGGGCCCTGCCGAACCGTCAGGAGAACGCCGACGACGGCCGGGCCATCGACGCCTATCGTGTTTTCACCACCGCCTATGACGAGGTCATCGACGCCGCCGATCTGTGCGATCCGATGGAGCTGGACCGGCTGCGGTCCCTGCTGGACCAGCAGCTGACGATCCTGTCGTCCGTCGTCGCGCGTCTGGCCAACAAGCTGCAGCGCCGGCTGATGGCCCAGCAGAACCGCAGCTGGGCCTTCGATCTGGAGGAGGGCGTGCTGGACACCGCCCGCCTGACCCGGATCATCACCGACCCGACCAGTCCGTTGAGCTTCAAGGCCGAGAGCGAGAGCCCGTTCCGCGACACGGTCGTGACCCTGTTGCTCGATAACTCCGGCTCCATGCGCGGGCGGCCCATCATGGTCGCGGCGGTCTGTGCTGATATCCTGGCGCGGACGCTGGAGCGGTGCGGGGTCAAGGTCGAGATCCTGGGCTTCACCACGCGCGCCTGGAAGGGTGGTCAGAGCCGCGAGGCCTGGATCACCGCCGGCAAGCCGCCCATGCCCGGCCGCCTGAACGACCTGCGTCACATCATCTACAAGGCGGCGGATGCTCCGTGGCGCCGGGCCAAGAAGAACCTGGGCCTGATGATGCGCGAGGGCCTGCTCAAGGAGAACATCGACGGAGAGGCCCTGACCTGGGCGCACGAGCGGCTGACCGCCCGGCCGGAGGCGCGGCGCATCCTGATGGTCATCTCCGACGGCTCGCCGGTCGACGATTCGACCCAGTCGGCCAATGCGGCCCTGTATCTGGACAAGCACCTGCGCCAGGTCATCGAGCGAATCGAGACCCAGTCGCCGGTCGAGTTGATCGCCATCGGCATCGGCCACGACGTCACCCGCTGGTACCGCCGCGCCGTCACCATCGTCGATGTGGAACAGCTGGCGGGGGTCATGATCGAGAAGCTGGCCGAGCTGTTCGACGCGGCGCCCAAGGAGACGGGCAGGCGGCCCATGGGTCGTCGCGGCCTGAAGCGCGCGGCGTGATGCGGGCGGGCCTGCGAGCCTTGGGGGTCGCCGCGCTGCTGGGGGCGGCCGCCTGCGCCGCCGTCGCCACCAGCACCCCCTCGGTGGCGGGGCCCGAACGGGCGATCCGGCTGGAAGCGAACCGGACACCACTGGGGATCGGCGGGGCGACGCTGGCTCCCGGCGTGCGCTATGCCGGGGGGCTGACGCTGCGAGGGCCGGGCCTGCATGGCCTGTCCGACCTGAAGATCCAGGGCGACGTGGCCTGGGCCGTCTCGGATTTCGGTCACCTGATCCGCTTCACGCTCGGCCTGGATGGCCCGGAGGGGCGACTGGTCTCGGCAGATCAGGGGGTCAGGCGCGAGCTGACCGATACGGATGGTATCGCCCTGCGCGTTGGTCCGAACGCCGATGCCGAAGGGCTGGCCATCCTGCCCGACGGCCGGGTCCTGGTCAGCTTCGAGCGGGAACACCGCATCTGGTCCTATGGCGCCGACGCGAACGAAAGACCGGTCGCGGTCGCCGCGCCGGACACGCCCCTGCCGCACAACGGCGGGTTCGAGGGCCTGTCGGCCGCGGGGCCAAATGGATGGCTTGTGCTCGCCGAGGGCGGCGGCGCGTGGGTCTGCGCCGAGGCCTGCCTGGCGCTCGGGACCGGGCGCCTGGTCCCCGAGGACGGCTACAGTTTCACCGGCGCGGATCGCGACCCGGCCGGCGACGGGTGGTTCGTGGTGGAGCGCCTGTATCGGCCGCCGCTGACCCTGCGGGCGCGGGTGCGTCGGCTGTCCGCCGACGGCGTCCTGTCCGCCCCCCTGATCGAGCTGAGGCCGCCCGCGTTGGTCGATAATTTCGAGGGCATCGCGGCGGTGGCGACGCCCGGCGGCACGCGGCTGTACCTGCTCAGCGACGACAACGGCAATCCGCTGCAGAAGACCCTGCTGCTGGCCTTCGATCTCGACGACCCTTCTCCCCTTGCGGGAGAAGGTGGCCCGGAGGGCCGGATGAGGGGTACGAAGATGCGCGTTCGCTGACGGGTCGGGTCGTTCATCGGCCAGACCGAGTATTACCCCTCATCCGTCAGCCTTCGGCTGCCACCTTCTCCCGCAAGGGGAGAAGGACACTCACACCCGCTCCGACACCTTGATCGCCACCTTGCACCCGGCCTTGATGACGGCGGTCAGCAGGCGATAGGCCGGGGCCTCGCGGCTGCCGTGCTCGATGGCGTGGTCGTGGTGGGCCAGTTCCTCCTCGCGGAACTGGGTCAGTTCGGCGGCCAGGGCGGGGTCGCGGTCCGTCAACTCGGCGATCTGGTCGGCATAGTGTTGCTCGATCACGCTCTCGACCGCCTCGGTACAGGCGTGAGCGGCCTTCTCGCCCATCAGGGCGGTGACGGTGCCCAGGCCCGTGGCCGCCAGCGACCACAGCGGCAGCAGCGCCGTCGGGCGCACCCGGTGTTCGGTCAGCAGGGCGTCGAACCGCGCCTTGTGAACCTGCTCGCCCGCCTTCATCCCGGCCATGTCGGCGGCGAGGTCGGACTTTCCGGGGGCGCTGGCGAAGACGGCGCGCTGGGCCTCGTAAATCTTGACCGCCCCATACTCGCCCGCATGATCGACGCGCAGGATCTCGGCCAGCCGCGCCCGACCCGCGCCGCGACCGGGACGAGGCAGGGGAATGCGGCGGGTCTCAGTTCCGTGGAGCTCTGGCATCCTTGGGTCTCTTGGCGGCGATCAGACTGAACCCGGCCAATGCGACCGAGACCAGGGTGTTCCATCCTGCCATGGACAGGCCCAGGAACCGCCACGTCACCGCGTCGCACATGACGACCCGCTGCGGTTCGCCGATGCCGAGCGCCAGCGACGTCAGCGCCTCCAGGTCGGCCATGTCGCCGCCCCCAGCGCACAGGGCGGGCAGGGCCCACCACTTCATCTCGCCCCCGGCGTGAAAACCGGCGGTGATCGCGCCGGTGGTGAACACGGCGAACAACAGGAAGGCGGCGATCCGGGGCGTGCCGCGCCGCGCCTGGCTGATGACCGCCCACAGGGTCGCGACCAGGGCAATGATGACCGCGCCCCAATAGACCTCGCGCTGCTTGAGGCACAGGTTGCAGGGGGCCAGGCCCAGCACCCGCTCGCTGAAATGGGCGAACCCCAGCATCGCCAGCGAGATCGCCAGGGCGAAGGCGGTCCACCACCGGGTCAGCAGGCGATAAAGGCTCATGACGCGAACCTTAGCCCTAACCGGTGAACCGCGCCATCAGCCCGACCGCCCAGCCCGCGCCGAGGAAGAAGCCGGTGGCGACGATCGCGATCGCGGTGGCCCAGCCGACGGCGACGGCAGCGCCGCCCGCCACGAACAGCCCGTCCCTCTGGATCAGTCCGACCGACAGCAGGGCCAGGGCCACAGACGGCACGGTGTTGGTCATCGGCAGGACGATGGTGACGGTCGCCAGGATCATGAAGGCGGCGGCCAGCCGTTCGGCGATGCCGGTGGTGAAGATCTTCAGCCTGGGCCGCGACAGCCGTTCCAGCCAGCCCATCCGCCTGGTCGCGAAATCGGCCATCCGGTCCAGCATGGACTTGGATACAGTGCGTTTCAGCACCCCCTCGGGCAGCCACGGCTCTTCGCGGCCCGCCAGCATCTGTCCGGCCAGCAGCAGGATGGGGATGCCCACGATCTGGGGCACGCCGTACAGCGCCGGCACCAGGCAGGGGATGGCCAGGATCAGGATCATCAGGCCGAACGCCCGTTCGTCCAGCCGGTCGCGGATCTGGCCGATGGTCAGGCCGTCCGGTCCAGAGGCCTGGGCCAGGCTGGCGACGAGGCCGATGAACCCCTGGTGCGGGTTGTCCGAATGCCGATCGTTCATCACTCGCGCAACAGCTCGTTCACCGCCGTCTTGGCGCGGGTCTGGGCGTCCACCGTCTTGACGATGACGGCGCAGTACAGCGACGGCCCGCCGTTCGGGTCGGGCAGGGCGCCCGGCACCACGACCGAATAGGCCGGCACCTCGCCGCGCACGACCGCCCCGGTCGCCCGATCGACGATCCTGGTGGTGGCCGAGATGTAGACGCCCATGGCCAGGACCGCGCCCTGGCGCACGATGACGCCCTCGACGACCTCGGAGCGGGCCCCGATGAAGCAGTCGTCCTCGATGATGGTCGGATTGGCCTGCAGTGGTTCCAGCACCCCGCCGATGCCGACGCCGCCGGACAGGTGCACGTTCTTGCCGATCTGGGCGCACGACCCGACCGTGGCCCAGCCATCGACCATCGACCCGTCGTCGACATAGGCCCCGATGTTCACGAAGCTGGGCATCAGGACGACGTTCCGCCCGATGAAGGCGCCCTTCCTGACCACCGAGCCCGGCACGGCGCGGAAACCGGCCTCGCGAAAGTCGTTGGCGGTCCAGTCGCCGAACTTGTTGGGCACCTTGTCGTACCAGGGTCCGACGCCCGGTGCCGGCGAGGAAAGGCCCCGGTCGCCGCCCCGCATGATCTCGTTGTCGTTCAGCCGAAACGACAGCAGCACCGCCTTCTTCAGCCACTGGTGGGTGGTCCAGGTCCCGTCCTCGCCGCGCGAAGCGACGCGGGCCTGACCGGAATCGAGCATGCCCAGCGCGGTCTCGACGGCCCTGCGCGTCTCGCCGTGGGTGCTGGGCGAGAGTTCGGTGCGGATGTCCCAGGCCGCTTCGATGGCGGCTTCGAGCGAGGCGGGGTCGGTCATGCGGCGTCTCGTAAGGAGAGGGGTTCCAGGAAGCTAAGCAGATCGGGGGCGGTCGCGTCGATCCAGTCGCCCATCTCATGACCATGCCCGTCGCCGATCAGGACGGTGGTCATGCCCATGGCCTTGGCGGGGGCGAGGTTTCGCGGCGTGTCCTCGAAGAAGACGGCCCGGTGTGGATCGATGCCGAACCGCTGGACGAAGCGCCGGAAGGTCGAGGGCGCGGGCTTGGGCGTCAGGTCCATGTCCTCGATGGCGAAGACACCGTCGAACAGGTCCGTGATGCCGATCCGCTCCATCACCCGCGACGCATGACAGCGCGCCCCGTTGGTCAGGACGAAGCGGTGGCCCGGAAGACGGGCCAGGGCCTCGGCCATGCGAGGGCTGGGCTCCAGACTGTCCAGCGGCACGTCGTGGACCTCGCGCAGGAATTTGTCGGCATCGACGGCGTAGTTGGCCATCAGACCCGCCAGGGTCGTGCCGTGCTCGTTCAGGAACTGGCGCTGCAGCACCCGCGCCTCGTCGGCGGGCAGGCCCACGGCGTCGACCATGAAGGCGTTGATGCGCCCCTGCACCAGCGCCATCACCCCCTGCTCGGGCGGATACAGGGTGTCGTCCAGATCGAAGACCCAGGTGTCGATGTGGGAGAGGTCGAGCGCGTTTTCTCCCTCCCCCTCGGGGGAGGATGGTCGGAGCGCAGCGGAGACCGGGTGGGGCGGGCAAGGCGATCCGGACTCCGATCGCGTGTGCATCGCCTCGCCGCCCCCACCCGACGCTTCGCGCCTGCCCTCCCCCGCAGGGGGAGGGAAAACGTTGTGGTCGCTGTCCGTCACGCCTTCACCAGCGTCCCGGCGCCGTATTCGGTGAACAGCTCGACCAGCATCGCGTGGGGACGGCGGCCGTCCAGGATGACCACGGCCTCGACGCCCGCGCGGACCGCGGCCATGGCCGTCTGCAGCTTGGGGATCATGCCCCCCGACGCGGTGCCGTCATCGATCAGGTTCTGCGCCTCGGCCACCGTCATTTGACGGATGATGTCGCCGTCCTTGTTCAGCACGCCCTTGACGTCGGTCAGCAGCAGCATCCGCTTGGCGTTCAGCGATCCGGCGACGGCTCCGGCCACGGTGTCGGCATTGACGTTGTAGGTCTGACCGTCCTCGGCGACGCCGATCGGGGCGATGACCGGCACCCAGTCGTCGGTCTCGGACGCGATCAGCCCGGCGATCAGCTTGGGATCGACCTTGGTCGGTTCGCCGACGAAACCCAGATCGACCTCGTGCTCGATCAGACTGTCGGGGTCGCGCTTGGTCCGGGTGGTCTTCTCGACGGTCAGCAGCCCGGCGTCCTTGCCCGACAGGCCCACGCCGCGCACGTCGGCCTCGCGACCGGCGACGGTGATCCAGTGGGCGATCTCCTTGTTGACCGCGCCGGACAGGACCATCTCGGCCACCGCCATGGTGTCGCGATCGGTGACCCGCAGGCCGTCGACGAAGGCGGATTTCACCCCCGCCCTGTCCAGCATGGCGCTGATCTGGGGCCCGCCGCCGTGGACCACGACCGGGTTCACCCCCATCAGCTTCAGCAGCACGACGTCGGCCGCGAACTGCTTGGCGACGGCGACCTCGCCCATGGCATGGCCACCGTATTTGATGACCACGGTCTCGCGGTCATAGACCTGGATATAGGGCAGGGCCTCGGCCAGGGTCTTCGCCGTGGCCCAGCCGCGCTCTTCCGATTGCCGTTCGGTCTCGTCCATGGGGCGGCTCACTAGCGGGCGTGGCGCGCCATGTCATCCGCGCAAGCGTGACGGGAGGACGGTTTCGGCCTCGACCCGAACCGGATAAGAGGCGGCCATGGCCCTTTATCCGGTGATCCTGTGCGGCGGCGGCGGTACGCGGCTTTGGCCCGCGTCCCGGCCCTCGCGGCCCAAGCAGTTCGTGCCGATGTCGGGCAATCGCAGCCTGTTTCAGGACGCGGTGCTGCGCATGGCCCCCCTGGCCGTGGGGGGAGGCCGCGTGCTGGTGATCGGCGGGGTCGCCCACCGGCGCTGGATCCTGGACCAGCTGGCCGAGGTCGGGGTTGAGGCCCAGGTGCTGCTGGAGCCCGAGGCCAGGGATTCGGCCCCCGCCATGGCCGCGGCCGCCGCCTGGGTGGCGCGCGCCGACCCCACCGGCGTCGCCGCCTTCGTCGCCTCCGACCACCATGTGCCCGACCACGACGCCTTTCGCGCGGCGGTCGCCGAGGCGGGGGCCGAGGCCGCGAAGGGCCGGATCGTCACCCTGGGCGTGCGGCCCGACGGCCCGTCCTCGGCCTATGGCTACATCCGTCCGGCCGGCAGCGGCCTGTCGGGCGTGGCCGCCTTCGTCGAGAAGCCGGACGCGGCGACGGCCGCCGACTACATCGCCGCCGGCTATCTGTGGAACAGCGGCAACTTCATGGTCTCGGCCCGCACCCTGCTGGACGAACTTTCGGTGTTCGCCCCCGGGGTCCTTGCGGCCGCGACCTCCGCCTTGCCTGCGGAGGATGCGGGGCCGGTCCAGGAACTGGGCGCGGCCTTCGGCGGGGCCCCCAAGATCTCGATCGACTACGCGGTGATGGAGAAGACCCGGCTGGCCGATGTGCTGGCGGTCGATTTCGCCTGGTCGGACATGGGGGCGTGGGACGCCATCGCGGCCTCGGGCGAGGGCGACGTCGGCCTGCACATCTTCGAGGATTCCGACGGCTGTCTGGTACGCGCGCCCGACGGGGTGCTGGTCGCGGCGCTGGGGGTCAGGAACCTGGCCATCGTGGTCGAGCCCGATGCCGTGCTGGTCACGGACCTCGGCCGGTCCCAGGACGTCAAGCGAGTGGTCGAACGGGTCCGGGCCTCCTCGCCGCGCCATCTGGATTTCGCCGCCGCTCCGCCCGAGCCGCTGGGCGAGGGCGCGCGGCGGCTGGCCGACTGGCTGCGTCTGAGGGCCCTGCCTTTGTGGGCCACCGTGGGGCTGGAGGACGGACCCGGGTTCGCCGAGGCCATGGGACTGGACGGGCGGCCCCTGTCCCTGCCGGGCCGGTCGCTGGTCCAGTCGCGCCAGATCCACACCTATGCCACCGCCGCGCGCCACGGCTGGGCCGGGCCCTGGCGGCGCGCGGTCTGGTCGGGGCTGGACGCCCTGACCGGCCGGTTCCTGCGCGCGGACGGCACCAGCCGCGCCCTGGTCGCCCGCGACGGCGGCATCCTGGACGAGACCGCCCGGCTCTACGATCACGCCTTCGTCCTGCTGGCCCTGGCCTCGGCGCGGGCGGCGGGCGCGGACCGGCCGGACCTGGAGGACCGCGCGGTCCGCCTGCGCGACCGGCTGCTGGAGCAAGGCCTGCCCCAGGGCGGCTTCCTGGAGGCCGGGTCCCAGCCCTATCAGGCCAATGCCCAGATGCATCTTCTGGAGGCCGCCATGGCCTGGGAAGACCCGGGACATAGTCCGGGCGACGACGGCTGGGCGGCCCTGTCGGACCGGATCGTGGACCTGGCCGAGCGCCGCTTCATCGATCCCGTGACCGGCCGACTGCGCGAGTTCTATTCGGCCGACTGGACCCCCGCGAGCGGAGAGGACGGCCGGCTGGTCGAGCCCGGCCACCAGTTCGAATGGGCCTGGCTGCTGACCCGGCATGCTCTGAAGCGGGGGCGTCCCGAGCTGATCCAGAGGGCGCGGATCCTGTACTCCCGAGGCCGCGAGGGCGTGTCCGAGCGCGGCGGGGTGGCCCAGGACGCGCTCAACGACGACGGCACCCTGCGCAGCGGCCGCGCGCGACTGTGGCCCCAGACCGAATGGCTGAAGGCGGCGCTGCTGCTGGCCGAACAGTCACGCGATGGCGAACGCATCGCCCTGACCGCCGACGCGGGGACGGCGCTCCGGGCGCTGTGGCTGTATCTGACGCCCGACGGCCTGTGGCGCGACAAGCGGCTGCCGAACGGCGGCTTCGTCGATGAAGGCGCGCCGGCCTCAAGCTTCTACCACATCATCGGGGCGTTCGATCAGCTGGCGGCGCTGGGCGGACAGCCGGGGTTCGAGGATCTGTCGGGGCTGGACCTGCGCTGACGTTCGGCCACCGTACACACCTCGCCGAAAGTTGAACGTCGCCTCTGCTTCTTTCGCGCAACCTTTTCGTAAATGCGTTACGCCCACAGTGCGGTGGGGCGCACGATTTCGAGGCCTTCTATGGCTGGTTCCTATTCGGCCGATGACGGCGCGGCGTTCGGCGCGGTCGGCGGCTATCCCCGATGCGGCTGCTGCGGCGGGTTCCACGCCGTGTACGAGAGCGGCGGGGTCTCGCCGTTCGCATCGCTGAACGCCGACGATCGCGGCGGCGTGGGCCCCAACAACAAGGTCAGCTTCACGACGGACGAGGCCGCCGCGCAGCTGGGTCGCAACAACATCAGCTGGAGCTCCGGCCTGGGTCAGGCGGCCACCGTGACCTTCGCCTTCCGGTCCACCGCCCCGACCAACCTCCCGCCGGATACCCAAGGGTTCCAGAGGTTCAATGACGCCCAGATCGCCGCGACCCTGCAATCGCTTCAGGCGTGGGCGGACGTGGCCAACATCACCTTCAATCGGGTGAACGACGGCGACGGCTTCTCGAACAGCGCGACCATCCTGTTCTCGAACTATACCTCGGGACAGAGTGGCGCGGCCGCCTTCGCCTATCTGCCGGGAGCCAGCGGGATCACGTCCAACTCCGGCGACGTCTGGATCAACAGCTCCATCGCCTCCAACGCCACTCCGGTGCTGCTCGGATATGGGTTCCAGGTGATCACCCATGAGATCGGTCACGCCATCGGCCTGTCGCATCCCGCGGCCTATGACGCTGAAGAAGGCGTCTCCATCACCTATGCGAACGACGCCGTCTATTACGAGGACAGCCGCCAGTACACGGTGATGTCCTACTTCAACGAGTCCAACACTGGCGGAAATTTCAACAGCGCCTCCGGTGCCCGCCAATATTCCGCTGCCCCTCTGCTTGACGATATCGCGGCGGCCCAGCGTCTGTATGGTGCCAACACGACGACCCGGACGGGCGACACCGTCTATGGCTTCAACTCGAATGCCGATCGCTCCTGGTTCGCCGTGACCAGCGCGTCCATGGACGTGATCTTCGCGGTCTGGGACGCGGGCGGGACCGACACCTTCGACTTTTCGGGCTATGCCGACGCCCAGCTGATCGATCTGCGCCAGGGGGCCTTCTCCAACGTGGGCGGGCTGACCGGGAACGTCGCCGTCGCGGTCGGCGCGGTGATCGAGAACGCCATCGGCGGCTCGGGCGCGGACCGGCTGATCGGCAACGGCGGCGACAATGTGCTGACGGGCGGGCTGGGCGCGGACACGATCGACGGCGGTCTCGGCAACGACACCGCGGTCTTCTCGGGTGTCCGTGGCCAGTATTCGATCTCCGTCAGCGGAAACACCACCACCATCTCCGGTCCGGACGGCGTCGATGTCCTGATCAATGTGGAGAGCTTCCGCTTTTCGGACCAGACGGTTGCGGCGGCCGTCCAGACGGGACCGCTCACGATCAGCGGCGACCTTTCCGCCAACCTGATCGAGGGCAGCGCCTTCAACGACGTCCTGTCGGGCCTGGGCGGCAACGACACCCTGAACGGGCAGACCGGCGACGACAGTCTGAACGGCGGCACCGGCAACGACCAGATCAGCGGCGGCGCGGGAGCGGACACCATCAGCGGCGGTGGCGGCAACGACACCCTGGCCGGCGGCGACGGCGTCGATACCGCCGTCTTCCAGGGCGCGAACGGGTCAGGCGTCTCGGTCAATCTGGCCACCGGCACGGCGAGCGGCGGCGACGGGTCGGACAGCCTCAGCGGCATAGAGAACCTGATCGGCAGCGGCTTCGCCGACACCCTGATCGGTGACGCCGGCGACAACGTCATCGATGGCGCGGGCGGGTCCGACGTTCTGCGCGGCGGGGCCGGCGCGGACCGGATCTCGGCGTCCGGCGCGCCCGGTCAGGCCGGTGGGGCGCCGGACATCGTCAAGGCCCAGGCGACGGCAAACGGCAGCATCGGCACGGCGGTCAACATCGACGGCGGGTTCGACCTGCTGCCGCGCCCGGACGTGAACAACGCCACGACCGTCCCGCACGCCACCATCGCCGGCCGCACCCACGGCGGGGTCGAATACTATGCCTTCACCGTCGGCGCGAACACGACGGTGGTCCTGGATATCGACGGTGCCGGTTTCGACACCACCCTGCGCCTGTTCAACGCGGCCGGGACCGAACTGGCGTCGAACGACGACAACAACGGCGACAACGGCGGCGACCGCACCGATTCCTTCCTGACTTTCACCTTCCAGACCGCGGGGACCTACTACGTCCAGGTGGCGGAATGGTCGACGGGCTCGGGGGCCGGCTTCACATCCAAGCCACCGACGGCGGGCCTGGCCTATACGTTGCACGTCTCGGTGCCGGGCCACGCCGTGGTTCCCCCGACCCTGGTTGGATCGACGCTGGAGGGCGAGGACGGAAACGACACCCTGACGGGCGGCCTCGGCGGCGACACCATCTTCGGCGGCACCGGCAACGACTCCATCCTGGGCGGCGGCGGCAATGACGGCCTGCTCCAGGGCGGCCTCGGCGACGACACGGTCGAAGGCGGTGAGGGCGACGACTTCCTGTTCGGCGGCCAGAACAGCGACATCCTTCATGGCCAGGCGGGGGCCGACTTCGTCCAGGGCAATCTGGGGGCCGACCTGCTGTTCGGCGGCGTCGGCGCCGACACGATGCTGGGCGGCCAGGCCAACGACACGATTCACGGCGAGTCCGACGACGACCTGATTCTCGGCGATCTTGGCGATGACCAGTTGTTCGGTGGGAGCGGTGCCGACACCCTGTTCGGGGGCGCGGGCTCCGATGCCTTGAACGGCGGCGACGGAGTCGACATCGCCGTCTATAGCAAGGCTATCGGTGCCTACTATTTCGAGGCGACCGGGCCGGGCGACTGGCGTATCCACGACGGTCTGGAAGTCGATACCCTGTCGGTCGTCGAATGGGGCCTGTTCGCCGGCGGCTCTATCGAGGCTCTGAACGTCCTCGCCGCCAAAAGCTTCGACGCCTACGGCTATATGGTCGGATACGCGGACCTGCTGAGCGCCTACAGGAACAACCCTCTGGGCGCCTACCAGCAATACATCCAGTCGGGTCAGGCCGAGGGCCGGGTGGCCGATTCGTTCAGCGGCCTCAGCTATATCGCCTCCCATGCCGACCTGATCCAGACGTTGGGCATCGACGAGAACGCGGGCTCGCGCCACTATGTTCTGAACGGACTGGCCGAGGGGCGGACCGTCACCTTCAACGCGGGCAACTACCTCGCCGCCCATGCCGACCTTCGCGCGGCTTTCGGCACCGACACCGAGGCGGCGACCCGCCATTACATCCAGTACGGCTTCGCCGAGGGACGCAGCACCGGCGGATCGGCGAGCCCGGTCGAGACCGGCGTCGACAAGGTGGATGCGGCGTCCCTGCTGGCGGGTCTGGCGGCCATGACGCCGGACGCGCCCCCGTCCGCTCCGGCATTCGACGAGGCCTGGAGCCCGGTCGCGGAGGGGTCGCGGCCGCTGGACGACCTCTACGCCTGAAGACTCAGTCGCGCCTGGGCGGCGTGATCTGGACGTGGTCGCAGCCCGCCGCGATCAGGCACTGCATGAAGAAGGTCGCCGTGAAGGCGCCGCGGCTGATCTTGTTCCTCAGGTTGGCCTCGGTCTCGACCACGCCCTGCTCGGCCAGGCGCGCCACCAGATCGGCGTAGGTCAGGCCCCGCCGCTTGAGTTCGGCCTTCAGAATCGCCTTGACCTCCGGCGCGCCCAGGGCGACCGGCTTCGCCACCCTGGACGAGGCGGGCTCGGGCGCGGTCGGGGGGGTGTCTGGTGTCTCAAGCATCGTCGTATCCGCGACCTTTGTCATCGAATACGATACATTTCTCGTTGACAGCAAGGGCTTTCGTCCGCATTCCTGCCGCCGCTTTCGTCCGACCTCGCGTCCGGACCTCTGGATGACGCCGGCATGACCGCTTCCGCCCCCGCCGCAAAGGCCGACACGCTGCTGAACGCGGCCCTTCGCAACGGCCGCTCCGCCATCATGGTGGCGGCGCTGTTCAGCCTGGTCACCAACGGCCTGTATCTGGCCCTGCCGATCTTCACCAACCAGGTCTATGGCCGGGTGCTGGCCAGCGGCAGCATCGCCACCCTGATCGTCCTGACGCTGGGGACGCTGTTCGTCTTCCTGATCTCCAGCCTGATCGACTTCTACAGGGCGCGGGTGCTGATGAATTTCGGCGTGGCCTTCGACCAGCAGGTGTCCAGCCACGTCTTCGCCGCCCTGTTCGACGGCGTGACCCGGCGCGAGCAGCCGCAGGGCTCCCAGGCGCTGCGGGACCTGGACCAGTTCCGGGTCGTGGCGACCGGCAACGGGATCACGACCCTGTTCGACCTGCCCTGGCTGCCGCTCTATCTGACGGTGCTGTTCGTGATCGATGTGTGGGTCGGGCTCGTGACCCTGATCGGCGCGGCGATCCTCGCGTTCCTGGCCTGGATGCAGGACCGGGCCAGCCGCCCCGCGCTGCGCAAGGCCAATGACGCGGCGATCCACAGCTATGGCTTCACCGAGCAGGGCCTGCGCAACAGCGAGGTGGTGCGGGCCATGGGCCTGCTGCCCCACATCGGCCGTCAGTGGATGAGCCATCGCCAGACGGCCATGGAGCACGGGATCGAGGCCGGCAAGACGTCCGAGGTCTGGTCGAACGCCATCAAGTTCGTGCGCATGGCGACCCAGGTGGTGATCATCGCCCTGGGGGCCTTCCTGATCCTGGAAGGCCAGCTCGGGGCGGGCATGCTGTTCGCCAACATGATCCTGTCGTCGCGCGCCCTGGCCCCCATCGAGCGGGCCGTCGGCACCTGGCCCCAGCTGGTCGCGGCCGCCCAGTCTTATGAACGGCTCCAGGCCCTGTTCGGACAGTACAAGCCGACCCTGCCCGGCACCGCCCTGCCGCGTCCCAAGGGTCAGCTCAGCGTCGAGGGCGTCAGCTTCGGCGCCCCGGGCAGCCCGCGCCTGATCCTGACCGGCCTGACCTTCGCCGTCCCGGCCGGGAGCTTCCTCGGCGTCATCGGCCCGTCGGGGGCGGGCAAGTCCACGCTCGCGCGCCTGCTGGTCGGGGTCTGGCCGCCGTTGGCCGGGTCCGTCCGACTGGACGGGGCCGATGTCTTCGGCTGGTCGCGCACCGACTTCGGGGCCCACATCGGCTATCTGCCCCAGGACACCGAGCTGTTCGCCGGAACGGTGCGGGACAACATCGCCCGCTTCATGCCCGACGTCTCGGACGCCGAGGTCATCGCGGCGGCCCAGAACGCCGGCGTCCACGACATGATCGTGCGCCTGCCCAACGGTTATGACACCGCGCTGGGCGGCCAGGGCGGGGTCACCCTGTCGGTCGGCCAGCGCCAGCGGGTCGGCCTGGCCCGCGCCATGCTGCGCGACCCGGCCTTCATCGTGCTGGACGAGCCCAACGCCAACCTGGACGCCCAGGGCGAGCAGGCCCTGCTTCTGGCACTCAGGAAGATGAAGGCCGCGGGCACGACCGCCGTGGTCATCTCGCACAAGCCGTCCATCCTGGCCGACGCCGACAGCCTGGTGGTGCTGCGCGACGGCAAGATCGACATCTTCGGGCCCAAGGCCGAGGTCATGGCCCGCCTGGCCGCCAACAACGCCGGCCAGCCACAGCCCCAGGCCTCGCCCGCCCCGGCCAACCAGTCGCCGGTCGCCGCCGACACCGCCGCAAAGGCGATCGCCGCCACCAACCCCGGCGCCGTCCCGCCCGCGCAATCGTCTGGAGGCGCCCGATGAAGGCCCTGTTGTCCCGCTTCAGCTGGTCGGACGTTCGCCGCTTCTTCACCGAGGACACCCCGGCGCCCGTGCCCGCGTTCGGCACCCCGGCCTCGGCCCCGCTGTCCAAGCAGTCCAGGGCCCGCATCCGCCGGCCGATGATCGCGGGCCTGGCCATCATCGCCGTCTGCGTCGTGGGGCTGGGCCTGTGGGCCAGCTTCGCCCCGATCTGGAGCGCCGTCCTCGCGCCCGGCCAGGTCCGGGTCGAGTCCAACCGCCAGACGCTCAAGAGCCGCGAGGGCGGGGTGGTCCGCGTCCTGAACGTGCGCGAGGGCCAGTCGGTCAAGGCCGGTGACCTGCTGATCCAGCTGGACGACACCGTCCCCCGCGCCCAGCTCGACGTGCTGAACAACCAGTTCGACGTGGCCCAGATGCAGCGCGCCCGCTTCGTCGCCGAGGCGACCGGCCAGCGCACCCTGGCCATCCCGCCCGAGCTGGCGGCCCGCCGCAGCGACCCGCGCGTCGCCGCCACCATCAACAACGAGATGCTGCTGTTCACCACCCGCCTCCAGGCCGTCGACGGTCAGAAGGCGATCCTGGACCAGCGCCTGCTCCAGCTGGAAAGCGCCCGCTCCGGCCTGAACCTGCAGGTCGAATCGATCGCCGAGCAGATCCGGCTCGTCGGCGAGGAGCTGGCCGGATACCAGACCCTGTACGAGCGCGGCTTCGCGCCCCGCACCCTGATCCTGGCCCGCCAGCGCACCCTGGCCGAACTGGGCGGCCGCCGCGGCAGCCTCCTGGCCGACATCACCCGCAACCAGCAGCAGGCCGGCGAGACCCGGCTCCAGCTGGCTCAGATCCTGGAGCAGCGCCGCTCCGAGGCCGCCACCGGCCTGTCCGACGCCGAGGCCCGCCTGTCCGACATCAACCCCCGCCTCGACGCCGCCCGCGCCAGCTTCGAACAGACCCGCGTGGTCGCGCCCGTCGACGGCTATGTGCTGAACCTCAGCCAGTTCACCATCGGCGGCGTGGCCCAGCCCGGCGAGACCCTGATGGACGTGGTGCCCTCCGGATCGCCCCTGCTGGTCCATGTCCAGATCCGCCCGGCCGACATCGACGAGGTCCGCCCCGGCCTGATCGCCACCGTCGACCTGACCGCCTATGCCCGCCAGGACAAGCCCAAGCTGGAGGGCGAGGTCGTCACCGTCTCGGCCGACGCCCTGACCAACGACCAGGGCGTGCCCTATTTCACCGCCGACATCCGCATCGACCCGTCCGAGCTGGCCAAGCTGCCCGAGGGGATGGCCATGAGCCCCGGCATGCCGGTCCAGGCCTCGATCCGCACGGGCCGTCGTACCATCATGTCCTATCTGCTGGGCCCGATGGGCTCGATGATCGGCCGCAGCCTGCGCGAGCAATAGTTCGGTGGCCGACGACGCCGAACGCGTCCGCTGTCTTGTCGCCCCCGATCCCGCGGAGCGGGTCGGATTCTTGATAGCCGGCGTCCAGAAGGGCGGCACCACGGCCCTGTTCGACCATCTTCGGGTCCACCCCGACCTGTCGATGGCGCCGGAGAAGGAGGTCCACTTCTTCGACGACGAGGGTCCCGGCTCTCCGGGCCGGGACGGCCGGGGCTTCGGCGTCGACTGGTCGGCCCCCGACTACGCCGCCTATCACGCCCGCTTCGCCCCGGCCGACGGGCGGCTGCGGGGCGAGGCCACGCCCATCTATCTCTACTGGCCCCCCAGCCTGGCGCGCATCGCCGCCTATGACCCGTCGATCAGGCTGATCCTGGTGTTCCGCGACCCGGTCCAGCGCGCCTGGTCCCACTGGCGGATGGAGCGGGCGCGGGGGGTGGAGCCCCTGTCCTTCTCCGAGGCGATCCGCTCGGGCCGCGCCCGCGTCGACGATCCCGCCGCCCCGGGCCATCACCGGGTCCATTCCTATGTGGAGCGTGGCTTCTACGCCGCTCAGATCGCGCGTCTTCTGGCCCTTTTCCCCCGTCAGCAGGTATTCTTCGGCGACGCTCGCCTGCTGCGGACACAGCCGACGTTGTTTCTCCGCAACGTCTGCGAATTTTTGAATGTGCCAACCTTGGGGCGGGTCGTGCCTCTGGAAAGTCATGTCGGCCCCTCTGATGGAGAGTTCGCCAGCCTTCCCCCCTCGGACAAAGACTATCTGACAGACGTGTTCGCCGACGATCAGAAACAGTTCAGAAATCTGACAGGGATTGAGCTCTAGGCCGCTCTGGCTGTGTTTTAGACCCGCCCCCCTCACTCTGTCGGTCGGGAGCTGTTCTTGCCGTTTGTCTGATCCGATCAATGCAGGCGACCGACCGGTTTCTGACGCCCGCCTGTCCCACATCTGGACACCGGTGACCCACCAACGGTCGCCCACCCCCCGGCGCGGCGTGCCAAAGCCGCTTGCAATCTGCATGGCCTCGGTTACAAGCGCCGAAGGGCGGGCTTGCGCTTAGACGTTCTCCATGGTGGGGGCGGACGACGGCGGACCACGGTCTGTGACACTTTTTGGAGAACTTTAATGGCCAATCTTGACTTCCGGGCGTCGACCCAGGCGCAGGCGACTGCCTACACGGGCGACGGTGCCGGCACCGACGTCATCTTCTTCTCGAACGGCTCCGCGACCGGCACCGTCATTACCGTGATCCCGGCGCTCGGTGCCGATCCGGAAGTGATCCGCGTCGCCAACGCCTCCGCCTCGGGCACCCAGTCGCTGGACTTCGCCCGCGCCGCCGTGACCGGCGTCAACAGCTTCCAGTTCGCCGACGGCTCCATCCTGATCTACGGCGGTGCCGGCGCTGAGACGCTGGACGGCGATGCCTTCGCCGACCTGCTGTTCGGCAACGACGACAACGACACCATCACCGGCAACAACGGCGACGACCAGATCTTCGGCGGCAACGGTGCCGACTCGCTGATCGGCGGCGAAGGCGCCGACCTGCTGCAGGGCAACCTGGGTGATGACGTCCAGCGCGGCGGCAACGGCAATGACTTCCTCTTCGGTGGCCAGGGCGTCGACAACCTGTTCGGCGACAACGGCAACGACTACCTCCAGGGCAACATCGGGGCCGACACCGTTTCGGGTGGCGCGGGCTCCGACACCCTGATCGGTGGCCAGGGCGCCGACACCGTCTTCGGTGGCACGGAAGACGACCTGATCTTCGGTGATCTGGGTGCCGACTCGCTGTTCGGCGACAACGGCAACGACACCATCCAGGGCGGCGCCGACGCCGACACGATCAACGGTGGTGCCGGCAACGACGTCATCAACGGCAACAACGAAGCCGACGTCCTGCTCGGCGATGCCGGCAACGACAACATCGGTGGCGACAACGGCGACGACACGATCGACGCCGGTGCCGGCAACGACACCGTCGCGGGTGGCGAAGGCGCTGACTCGATCGTCGGCGGCACGGGCATCGACCTGGTCAACGGCGGCAACGGCGACGACATCCTGGCCGGTGGCAACGACGCCGACTCGATCTTCGGCGACAACGGCAACGACAGCATCAACGGCAACGACGGCGACGACGCCCTGCTGCAGGGTGGTCAGGGCAACGACACCATCAACGGTGACGCCGGCAACGACTTCATCTTCGGCGGCCAGGGCAACGACTCCGTGCTCGGCGGCGTCGGCAACGACTTCGTCCAGGGCAACCTCGGCAACGACGAAGTCTTCGGCAACGACGGCGATGACACCCTGCTGGGTGGCCAGGGCAACGACTCGATCCTCGGCGGCATCGGCAACGACCTGGTCTTCGGCGATCTCGGCGAAGACACGGTCAACGGTGAAGATGGTAACGACACCCTGAACGGTGGCGCGGCCAACGACACGGTCATCGGTGGCCTCGGCAACGACGTGATCCTCGGCGGTGACGGAAACGACTCGCTCCAGGGCGATGACGGCAACGACCAGATCAACGGTGAAGCCGGCAACGACCTGATCCTCGGCGGTCTCGGCAACGACATCATCGGTGGCGACGACGGCAACGACACCATCGACGCGAGCGACGGCAACAACACCGTCAACGGCGGCGCGGGCATCGACTCCATCGATGCCGGAACCGGCAACGACGTGATCGACGGCTCGGACGGCAACGACACCATCAACGCCGGTGCCGGCAACAACAACCTGCTGGGCGGCGTCGGCAACGACAGCGTCACGGCGGGCGTCGGCAACGACACCGTCAACGGTGGCGACGGCGAAGACACCATCGTGGCCTCGGACGGCAACAACAACGTCGTCGGCGGTGCCGGAAACGACACCATCACCTCGGGCACCGGCAACGACACGGTCTCGGGTGGCGACGGCAACGACACCGTCGACGCGGGCATCGGTGCCAACTCGGTGGCCGGTGGCGCTGGCGATGACTCCATCACCACGGGCGCGGGTGCCGACACCATCAACGGCGACGCCGGCAACGACACGATCGTGGCGGGTGACGGCCTGAACATCCTCAACGGTGGCGACGGCAACGACTCCATCACCGGTGGTGCCGTGGGCGACAACGTCCAGGGTGGCGACGGCAACAACATCATCTCGACCCTGGCCGGTGCCGACAGCATCACCACGGGCTCGGGTGCCGACTCCATCGACGGTGGCGCCGACGCCGACGCCATCTCCTCGGGTGCCGGCAACGACACCGTGATCGGTGGCCTGGGTGCCGACAGCATTTCGGGCGGCGACGGTGCCGACTCGATCTCGGGCGGTGACGACGCTGACGCCATCTCCGGCGGTGCCGGTGACGACGCCCTCCTCGGCGGCACCGGTGATGACAACCTCTCGGGCGGCGACGGTGCGGACACCATCACCGGCGGAGTGGGTGCCGACACCATCTCTGGCGGCGCTGGCAACGACCTGTTCGTCATCGCCACCGGCGACACGGGCACCACCGAAGCCACGGCCGACCGTTACTCGGACTTCACGGTTGGAGACATCTTCGACCTGAACGGCGCTCCGCTCCTGGCGACCAACTACGCCGAGACGACCCAGGCCGACTTCGCCGCCGCTCTGACGGCTGCGAACGGGACCTTCTCTGTCCCGGGCAATGACGTGACCGTGGTCGTGGTCGCCCTGTCCGACGGCTCGGGTGCCTGGGTGTTCACCGCTCTCGACGCGGCGGCGGTCACCTCCAACGGTGCCTTCTTCGTCACCGGCGCAACGCTCGCCACCCTGGACTTCACGAACTTCGTCTAAGACGAACTCGCGACCGAAAGGTTCGACCAAAGTCTGGGGCCGCTCCGAAAGGAGCGGCCCCTTTCTTTTGTCCGGACCCTGAGCTTCGGCTGCGCCCTTGATCGGCGTTCACCCAACGGGCACGACTGTGGACCTCGACCCCGTTTCATGAGGTTCCGACGTGATCCGACCCGGCAATGCCCTGCTTGATGCCTTCATTGCCGGACCCGACCGGGCGGTTCAGAAATGGATCGACTATTTCGACGCCTATGACCGCCTGCTATCGCCCTGGCGCGGGCGCGCCCTGACCTTCCTCGAGATCGGCGTTCAGAACGGCGGCAGCCTGATGATGTGGCGCGACTATCTGGGGCCCGACGCGCGCATCATCGGCGTCGATGTCGATCCCAATTGCCGCGCCATGACCGAGCATGGCTTCGAGATATGGATCGGAGATCAGGCCGATCCCGCCTTCTGGGACGGGTTCAAGGCGGCCGTCCCCTCGGTCGATGTGGTCCTGGATGACGGCGGTCACACCATGCGCCAGCAGCTGGTGACCTTCGACGCCCTGTTCCCGATCGTGTCGAACGGCGGCCTGTTCATGGTCGAGGACACCCACACCAGCTATTTCCCCAGCCACGGCGGCGGCGCGCCCGGCCATCCGGGCACCTGGATGGCCCGGGTCAAGGATCTGATCGACCAGATGCACGCCTGGTATCACGCGCCCATCGACACGGCCGATCAGGTCATGGCGGCCGTGACCATCCCCTCCATCACCATCTTCGACAGCCTGGTCGCCATCGAGAAACGCCGCCGCTCGCCGCCCATCGCCTTGGCGCGCGGCGACGGCGGCCACCAGAAAAACCCGCCCGCCATGGACTACATCGCCATGCGCCGCGCCCTGCGCGTGCCTGACGGGGGCGTCTGACGCCTACGTCCGTTTCTGACGCATCCGCCCCCTAGGCTGGGGGTCCGGCCTTCTGTTCGCCGGGCCTGGTCAGGAGGATTTCGCACGTTTCAGACGGTTCGCACGCAGTTTCACGCCCCGCCTTTCGCCCCCGCCGCCCAGCCTCTAGACAGAAGGGATCAGCCGGGCGGGGGAGGCCCGCCTTAATCCATGTCCGACGTCGTCCTGTATCTGAACCCCGAGGCCTTCGACACCAAGGGGCCGGCCCTGATGGGGCGTCAGTCGGCGGGCGAGAGCTTCCTGCGTGGCTATCTGCGCCATTCCCGCAGTCCCCGCTGGGCCTTCTGGAACGTGGCGAACCGCAAGCCCGAGGTCCTCTCGGCGGCGTTGGCCGAGCTGGCCGACGTCAATCGCCCGGTCAGCTGGATCGCCCGCCACGATCGCGGCGGCCTGGCCCGGATCGGCAACGTCCACCTGCCCCAGCCCAACGTCGCGCGCGAGGGCTGGCGGCGGAACATGGCGGGCCTGCGCCGCGGCTATGGCATCAGCGGGATCACCCACACGACGGCCTCCATGGACATCATGGATTCCCTCGCCGACCTGATGAGCGCCCCGATCGAGCCCTGGGACAGCCTGATCTGCACCTCCAGCGCCGTCCGGGCCTCGGTCGAGATCGAGCTGGAGGCCGTGCGCGTCGATCTGGAGGAAAGGCTGGGCGCCACCCGGGTCTCGACCCCGAACCTGCTCACCATCCCGCTGGCCATCAACACAGAGGATTTCCAGTCCACGCCGGATCAGCGAAAAGCCTGGCGCGAACGGCTGGATATTCCCGACGACGCCGTGGTGGTCCTCTACATGGGCCGGTTCAATCCGGCGGTGAAGATGAACCCCCTGCCGATGGCGCTGGCCCTGGAAAAGGCGGCCCGGCGCAGCTCGAAGCCGGTCTTCTGGGTCCAGGCCGGCTGGGCCACGAGCGCCGAGGCCGAGACGACCTATCACGACGAATGCCGCGCCCTGTGCCCCTCGGTCGGCTATCGCCACGTCGACGGGCGCGAGGCGGGGACGCGGTTCTCGATCTGGTCGGTCGCGGACCTGTTCATCTCCCTGTCCGACAATATCCAGGAGACCTTCGGCCTGACCCCGCTCGAGGCCATGGCCGCGGGCCTGCCGGGCGTCGTGTCCGACTGGGACGGCTATCGCGACACGCTGCGTCACGGCGTCGACGGCTTCCGCGCCGCCACCTATGCCCCCGCCGCCGGGGCCGGGCGCGACCTGGCCTATCGCCATGCCAACGACTGGATCAGCTACGATCTCTATGTCGGCGCCGCCAGCCAGGTGATCGCCGTCTCCGTCGACGAAGCGGCGCAAGGGTTGCTGGACCTGATCGAGAACGACGATCTGCGTCGTCGCATGGGTCGATCCGCCCAGGCCCGCGCCCGGTCCCTGTTCGACTGGTCGGCCGTCATTCCCCAGTACGAGGCGCTGTGGACCGAGATGAGCGCCCGCCGCGAGGCCGCCCGGCCCCTGCCGGCCATGCCGCGAAATCTGGCCCCCAACCCCCGGCGGCTGGATCCCTTTCATCTGTTCGGGGGCTATGCGACCGAGTGGTCCAGCCCCTCGACCCTGCTGATGCTGACGCCCGGCCGGACGGCCGCCGACGTGGAGGCTCTCATGGCCATGAAGCTGCCGACGTTCGGCGGCTTCACCGGTCCGACGCGCGAAGAAGCCCTGAAGGTGGTCGAGACCCTGTCGGATGGATCACAGCGGAGCATCCGCGATCTGGTGGCCGACGCCCCGCCCGGCCGGCGTCCGTTCCTGGAGCGCGGCCTGCTCTGGATGGTCAAATACGACATCCTGACCCTGCTTGCGCGCGGTGCCCACGTCGCCTGACGCGACGCAGAAAATCAGGGCTTCGAAATGCAATCGGCCGGGCCCCCCGCTGTCGCGAAGAACCCGGCCGAAGTGACACAGCCCGCTGGAGAACAAGCCGAACCCGATAAATGCCACAAGCCAAGCCCGTGTGAAAGGCCATTCCCCCCGCGAATCGACTTTTAAGTCCGCCAACGATCACAAGTGCGGCATAGCTTTGGCTCAGGCCGGGCCGATCAGCTCCTGGATCAGGGCCAGCCATTTCGGCACGCCGACGGTCTCCCGGTCGAAAAGCCGGAGCGCCTTTTCGCGGGCCGCCTTGCGCAGGCCCGTGTAGCGGTCCGGATTGGCGCAGGCGTCGATCATGGCCCGCGACAGGGCGTCGACGTCGAAGAAATCGTTCAGAATGCCTTCCTCGCCCGAGGTGATCGCGTCCCTGACCGGCGCGGTGTCGGACCCCAGGATCAGGCACTCGCAGGCCATGGCCTCGACCAGCGACCACGAGAGCACGAACGGATAGGTGTAATAGACGTGGGCCCAAGACATCGACAAGGCCGCCAGCATCTGAGGGTGGGGCACCTTTCCCGTGAAATGGATCCGGTTCAGGTCAAGATGGTCGCCGACCTCGGCCAGCATCTTGTTCTTCCAGGTCTGACCGTCGGGCAACTGGCCGCCGTAGCCCTTGCCGTCGTCGCCGCCGATGACGATGACCTGGGCGTCCGGCCGCGCCTGCAGCAGGGTCGGCAGGGCCCGCATGAAGATGTGGAAGCCGCGCAGACGCTCGAAATTCCGGTTGATGAAGGTGATGACCGGCGTCGATCCGTCCAGCACCGTGCCGTTCGGCATCTTCAGCGATCCGGACTTGCGCGCGGTCTTGGCGATGTCCACGCCCTCGTGGAACACCCGGATCATCGGCTGGAACGCCTTGGGGTGGGTCGAGGCCTGGAACGGCGTGGGGCAAACGATGACGTCGGCCGTCGAACAGGCCCCGGCCATGCCGATGTTCTTGGCGCTGGACCTCAGGTCGTCGGCGAAGGTGCGGTTCTCGAACTCCAGGTCGAATCCGACGTCGGCCCCGCGCGACTTGTAGAAGAACTCGCCGAACAGGACGATCGGCACGCCGGGAAAGACCTCGTGCATATGGATGGTCTCGCCCCAGCCAGGGTGGCCGATGATCAGGTCCGGAATGAACCCGTCGGCCTTGAACTGGGCGGCCAGGTGAGCGGCGGCGTCGGCGCGCAGCAGGTCGGCCTCGGCCCGCGTGGCGGGCTCGAAAATCCCTGCCGTCGAGCCGCGTCCCAGCTTCCAGCGACGGACATCGACCCCGGGGCGGTTCTTGCCGGTCGGCCCCGCCACCGCCGCCACCTTGTATCCGGCGGCCAGACAGCCGTCCGCGATGTGCGGGAACTGGCCCGGAAAGTTCTGATGGACGAACAGGATACGCTTGGCGGCCAAGAGCGGGTCTTTCGCTGCGGCGCCGGTCGTCGCGCGCCTTTTCCCTTGTGCCGCAAGCGTCTGACGGGTCAACAGCGAACCTTTGATGCCGTGAATCAAGGTCCAGCAGGTTTCTGGGGTCTGATCCGACCGGAAAACCGCTCACACTTTTCCGGATCAGACCCTAGGGTTCACCGCGATGGCGACGCGAAAGACAGGATCGGAAGACGAGGCGGTCACGGCCCCGTTCGAGGCCGGCGTGTCCTCGCGTGGCGAGGGCAACGCGGTCGACCTGGCACCCGACTGCGTGATCGGCGGCCGCATCGAGGTGATCGGACGGCGTAATCGCTTGACCGTGGCTCCGGGCGCGACGCTGGAGCGCTATGCCCCCGCCGGCTTCGGCGCGACGGTGCCCGACATCGGCAAGCGATCGGACGCCTCCATCCTGATCGAGGGCGACGACAATGTGGTGGAGATCGCCGAGGGAACGCGGCTTGGCATGAACATCGTGGTCCGGGGCAACGGCAACCGGATCGTCATCGGCCGCGACGCCTGGCTGCACGGCTTCGCCAATCTGATCACGGACGGTGCCACCCTGAAGGTCGGGTCCCGCACGACCATGGTGCAGGGCTCACTGCAACTGCACGAGCCGCTGACCCTGAGCATCGGCGAGGACTGCATGATCTCGTCCCAGGTCTATGTGTCTGTCAGCGACATCCATCCCATCCACGATCGCATGACCGGCGCGCGGATTAACCCGGGCCGCTCCGTCGAGATCGGCGACCACGTCTGGCTCGGTCTGCGGACCATGGTGATGAAGGGCAGCGGGATCGGGACGGGCGCGATCACGGCCGCCGGGTCCATCGTCTCGGGCGAAGTCCCGGCCCACTGCATCGCCGGTGGCGCGCCCGCGCGGGTCATGCGGCGCGAGGTGACGTGGTCGCGAGAACTCGATCCGGACGCGCCCCTCGTCGTCGAGGCGACTCCCCGGCGTGGGTGGCGACTGTTCGGTCGATGAAGCGTCTCGGCATATATCACCCCGCCGGCCGGGCCGGGCGGGGGGCCAATGTCTTCGGCATGCAGGTGGCCAACGTCGAACTGTTCCAGGCGGTGGCGCGATACGGCGGGCTGGACCGGCTCGATGTCCTTACCCACGTCGACGTGACCGGTGACCAGATCCGGCCTGGTCTGCTGGGGCCTGAGGGGG
The DNA here is from genome assembly GCF_040195595.1 of Brevundimonas aurifodinae. Taxonomy (NCBI): domain Bacteria; kingdom Pseudomonadati; phylum Pseudomonadota; class Alphaproteobacteria; order Caulobacterales; family Caulobacteraceae; genus Brevundimonas; species Brevundimonas aurifodinae. The sequence continues at coordinate 32,334 of NZ_JBEGDD010000010.1, read as the reverse complement.
GAACGGTCGACATCCAGGCGACCCTGATCTTGAACCAGGCGCGCGCGAGGGACGCCGGCGCCGTCCTGCGCGGCGGACCCCGGATCGATGAACTGGCCTGGGTGCGCCGCTTCGTTGTGGGAGAGACGGCCTACAGCCTCATGGGGCTGATCCACACCATCGCCCCGCCCGCCATGCGTCAGGAGATCGCCATGGCCTCGATCGGGCCGACCCATCCGTGGGACGCGGTGATCTGCACCAGCCCATCGATCCAGTCGGCCATGGTCCGGATGTTCGACGACTGGGAGGCCTATCTGGCCGATCGTTTCGGCGGCGCGGCGCCGCCGCGACCGCAGCTGCCCCTGCTGCCGCTCGGCGTCTATGGAGAGGTGTTCGCGGCGGCGGCGGATCGGCCCGCTGTGCGGGGCGCGCGGCGCGCGGCGCTGGGCGTGGGTCCCGACGACGTCGTGGTGCTGTGGGTCGGGCGGCTGTCCTTTTTCGAGAAGGCCTTCCCCCAACCCATGTTTCGGGCCGTCCAGGACGCGGCCCGCGCGACCGGCGCGCGCGTGCATTTCGCCATGGTCGGCTGGTTCCCTGGCGGAGCCGAAGACGAAGCCCGCTACCGCGAAGCGGCCGCGGCCTATGCTCCCGACGTCGACCTGCATCTGCTGGACGGCAACGACGCGGCCCTGGTGCGCGAGATGTGGGCGGCCTCCGACATCTTCGTCTCTCTGGTCGACAACATCCAGGAGACGTTCGGCATCACGCCGCTGGAGGCGATGGCGGCGGGACTGCCGGTCGTGGTCTCGGACTGGGACGGCTATCGCTACACCGTGCGAGACGGGGTCGAGGGGGCGTTGATCCCGACCCTGGGGGCGCCGGCGCATGACCTGTTGCAGGAGACCGCGACCAGCCACGCCCTCGCCATCACCTCCTACCAGAGCTACGTCGGCACCATCGCCCAGCACACGGCGGTTCATGTCGGGCGCGCCGCCGAGTCGATCGCCGCCCTGATCCGGTCTCCGGACCTGCGCCGTCGCCAGGGCGAGGCCGGCCGTCGACGCATCCGCGACACCTTCGACTGGCGCGTGGTCGCGCCGCAGTATGTCGCCCTTTCCGAAGAACTGGCGGGGATCCGACGGGTGGCCCCGGAACGTCCGCGCCGACCGCATCCGGTCAAGGGCGATCCGTTCAAGGACTTTTCGGGGTTCGCGACCCATGTCCTGGGGCTCGACGATCGCCTGGCGCTGGCCTCGGGCGCGGCGGTGACCGACCTGGAGCGGTCATCCACCCTCTGGCTGGATCAGTTCGCGTCCAAACGGCGGGGCACGGCGGAGGAGGAACTGCGGCTGCTGACGCTGATCGCGCGCTCGGACGGGATCGCCGTCCGCGCCGTGCTGGAGGACTTCGCCGTGCCGCGTCGCAAGCGGATCATGCTCAGCCTGATGTGGATGGCCAAGGCCGGCATCCTGGACTGGGGTCCCCCCTAGGGCCTGATCCGGAAAAGTGTGAGCGCTTTTCCGGTCGGATCAGGCCCCAGGAAACCGCTGGACCTTGATTCACAGCATCGGCGGAATCGAGAAGCGATTCCTCCTCATCTGATCAAGGTCTAAGCGACGGGTCCGCTCCACGGCTTGACCGCGCGAATCTGGATATGCAGTTCACGGATGACGTTCCATGTCTCGTTGGCCATCCGGCGCAGGGTCGCGCGATCGATCTCGCCCCGTCGTTCCTTCTCGACCCAGGCGCTGTCATAGACCTGGACCGCGTTGACGACCTCGAAGTCGACGCCCAGGGCATAGGCCAGCATGGTGTAGTTGGCGCGCCGTGCGATCCAGTCGTCGTTCCTGGCCTTGGACATCATCTCGAACGTCAGGGGCGTGAAGGCGCGGACGTGGGTCGGATCCGACCAGTAGGTGTCATGCCGGAAATGCGGGACGTGGATCTCCAGCACGCCACCGGGTTTCAGCACCCGGTAGAGTTCGCGCATCACGGCGCGGAAGTCCTGGAACGTCGCCCCGACGTGCTCCAGCACATGCTTCATCAGGATACGGTCGAACTGGTCGTCCTCGAACGGCCAGGGGAAGGTCTCGATGTCCATCAGGACGTCGGGATCACATTCCTTGAAGCCGTCGGCGTTGATCCAGCCTTCGCGCTTGTCGAAGCCGCAGCCGAGGTTGAGTTGAGCCATGGGTGGGGTCTCGATCAGGCGTTCTGGGATTGACGAGGGGCCATGGCCGCCAGCCGCGCCTGACGCTGGGCCTCCAGATCGGCCCCGCGCGTGACGAGGTCGCGGTACCATGCCTCGCGGCGCGGCGCTTCGTGGGCGTGCATGCGATGGGTGGCGACGTGGGCCCGGCCGAGGTCTCGGCGACGTTTCACCTCGTCCGGCGACGCGATCAGTCCCAACAGCGCCTGATGCCATTCGTCCGGGCTGTCGGCGAAGACGGCGAAGGCGCCATGCGCCGGATCATCGGCGTAGATCAGTCGCGAACAGACCGGCACCACGCCGGCCGATGCGCTCTCGACCAGCTTGAGATCCGACTTCAGCCGGTTGAACGGCGTGTCAGACAGCGGCAGCAGGGCGATGTCGCACCCCGCCAGCAGCGCCATGTATTTCGGATGCGGCAGGGTGGGATGAAAGGTCTTGGACGCCGACGCGGGCAGGGCGTCGAAGAAGCCCTGGTCATGAACCACGACCCAGTCGATCCGGTCGGCGTGGGCGTCCGCCAGGGCCACGATCTGGTCCCGGACGGGGCCCCAGTCGTTCTCGCGGTTCAGCGCGCCGAAGAAAACCCGCATCCGGTCGCCCGCCTTGGGCGTCGTCGCCGGCGCGTCCGGCAGGCGGGCGGCGGCGTTGGGGAAGACGGCGACGTTGGGGTTCCAGCGGCGGATCATCTCGGCCAGGGGCTCGGTGGAGACGGTCACGGCGTGCACGCCCCGGAAGGCGCGGAAGTCGGACTCGACATACCCAGGCCAGTGATGCGGATCGTCGTCGATGTCGGACACGACGGTCCAGCCCTTCTGAACCAGACCCTCGACATGGCCGGTCAGGGTCTCGTCGTTCAGGAACTGGCGGTGCAGCACGAAGACGCCGGGCTCCGCGCCGCCGGGCAGGGCAACGGTGCCGGCCCCCCATGTCGCCCGGATGGACGGCAGGCTGGCCAGGGCGGCCATGGGGTGATCGACGCGGGCCTCGGTCACGCCGCCGACCTTCTTCATGCCCAGGGCCGCGATCGCCAGACGCGGCGGCAGCGGGCCGTTGACGCCGCGAAGAACCCACTGAAACGCGGACAGGTCCCGCTTGGCCTTGGACGCGTCGCCGCCGAACGACAGGGCGGCGGGGGTCAGGGCCTTGATCGCGGCCTCGGTCTTGTCGGGCCAGAGAACGCGCGCGTCGGCGTCCAGCGGCCCCCAGCCCGCGGTCGAGATCATCTCGACCGCCGTGTCGCGGCTGAAGAAGCGCAGGTGGGTCCGGTCCAGCAGGCCCGCGTCGGCATAGTTCCAGCGACCCAGCAGCTGTTCGCGCACAAGGGTCCAATGGCCGACGTTGGGGATGCAGATGGCGCAGACCGCGCTCGGCTCCATCCGCTCGCGCAGCGTCCGCAGCACGCTCCACGGATCCAGAAGATGCTCCAGCACGTCGCCGAAGATCAGGACGTCGAACCGCCGGTCGCCCCGACGCGCATCCAGTTCGGCCAGAACCGCCGCCTCCTCGATGCTGCCCAGGACGACCTCGTCCAGGACACCGCGCGCCTCTTCGGCGGCCTCGGCGAACAGTTCGACGCCCCAATACTCCGCAGACGGATTGATGTCGCGATAGGCGCGGGCGAATCCGCCGGTGCCGCAACCGATTTCCAGCACCCGCCTGGCGGTGACGGGAATCTTGGCCAGAAGGTCAGGATTGGCGTTGCTGTAATAGGTCATGATCGTCCCGGTCGGGCCAGCGCGCGCCAGCGTTTGGCCAGGACCCTGAGCGGTCGGGTCAGGGCCCAGCTGGGGCTGGTGAGCATCGCGTCGTGACGGGCTCGCAACGCGGCCAGTTCGTCGGACAAGCCGGTCGTCGCCTCCAGGGCATCCAGTCGCTCTTGCGCGGTCGCGCGCTCGGCCCGGGCGTTGGCCGCCCGTTGCCGCTCGGCCTCCAGGGCCTCGACCAGTTCGCGGTTCTGGGCCTGCTGGCGCAGGGCGCGGGCCTCGGCCAGGCCGATCTCGCGGCGGAGGGGCAGGATGCCCTCGGCCTCCTTGCGGAACCGCTCGGCCTGTTCGCGCGCCGCGCCGAGTTCCCGCGTCAGATGGGCGACCATGTCGCGCGAGGCCTCCCAGTGACGGCCGTTGTGATCGGCCTCGGCGTGGAACTGGTCGGCGAGATCGCGAAGGGCTGCGTTCTCCGTGAGCGTGTCTGCCAGCTCCGCCTTCAGGCCGGGCGCGTCCGCCGCCTCCGCGCGGAGGTCGTGCAGGGCGGGGCCGGTCAGGCGAGCCAGACGCTCCAGCTCGACCAGGGCGGCGTCCAACTGGGTGCTGTCAGGCTCCACGCCGGTGGTCGCCGCGCCCAGCCAGGACAGGGTGGTCAGGGCGCCCGACCACAGATCCCCGCGCCCCGCCAGGTCGGCCTGGTCCGCCCTGTGATGCCTCTGGTCCGGCGACAGGAAGTCGTCGATCCGGGCCTCGACCTCGGGTGTCGGGGCGGCCAGAGGATCGCCCCCGGCGGTCTGGATCCGCGCCAGGGCTCCGCGCCAGTCCGCGAGCAGAGCGTCATAGTCGATGAACACCCGCGCCAGGCCCCGGGTGTCGCGCTCGACCGCCAGCATACAGGCGGCCCAGGCCATGACGGCGGTCGCTTCTGAGGCGTCGCCGCGCGTCACGATGGAGGCCGCGACCTCCAGCGGATGGCGCACCATGATCACATAGACCGGTCGTCTTCCCTCAGCCCTGAGAGCCTCGTCCCAGAAGCGGATCATCAGCGAGGCGCGGGGGTCCTTGAGCACGGCGGCGGGTGCGTCGTCGTAGTTCCGGGCGATGAAGGCGCGGGCCTCGTCCAGATACTGGTCGCGCCGCGCCCACACGGTCGGTCCGACCCGGTGGCCGAAAACGTCGTCCCAGCGCGAGCCGACGGAGGCCAGGATGCGGTCATTCAGGCCGACCATGTCGGCGGGCTCCCAGAAGCCGGTCGGATTGTCGGGACCCGGCTGGATGATGTCGCCCGGCAGCGCCCCGCCGGCCAGCGACAGCAGCCGCGCCATGGCCGAGGTGCCGCTGCGGTGCATGCCAGCGACCACCAGGGCCGTCCGGGTCGTCGCGGCGGGGGTGCCGGCGGCTGCTGATCGGGTCGTGGCCGTGGCCATGTCTCGCGGGTCCTCGGGTCGGACCGAGGGTTAGGCGACGGAAGCGGGGCCGGTCAACCGGCCCTCGACGGCCAGCCAGGCGTGATAGGTGTTCGGCCCGGTCCGGAAAGGCTCGGGGAAGGCGGCCTGCAGATCGGCCCGGTCGCGGTAGAGCTCGCGCCAGTCCTTGCGGATGGGGGTCCCGTCGTCGAAGGCGGCGAAGGCCCACCAGCGCGGCGGGATGCGCGGATCGCGCGCCTCCTCGATCAGCCGTTTGTACCAGTTCCAGATCTCGTGGACCTCGAAATTGGTCCCGGCATACCGGCGGGTCATGGTGTCGCCGGTCGGCCCCAGCTTGGTGAAGTGCCAGAACCGCAGCGGCGAGCCGTTGACCGTGATCGCGCCGTCCAGCCCGATGTGAACCTTGCGCTTGGACAGGTTCCAGCTGGCGACATTGTAGCCGGGGTCGCGCAGGACGTGGAAACGGTCGAAGAAGGCCGGGACATGGTCGCACCACCGCTGATCGACGAACAGGCCCTTGGGGATGTCGTCGTGACAGAAGGCCAGCAGACGGTCGTTCCACCACCGCGCGAAACGCGCGCCCTGACCGGTCGTGCGGATGGCCACGAAGCCCAGGTTGAAGATGCCGGTTCTCAACGTCGCCAGCTCATTGTCCAGCAGGGCCTGAAGTTCGTCTTCCGGCTCCAGCAGGTGGGGCGTCAACAGGCCGTCATGAGTCTGGAGCGCCTTGACCAAGGGCGACAGGTCGTTCAGCAGCGCCGTGTCCGGATCCAGATAGATGACGATGTCGGCGTCACCCGCCTCGCAGGTCTGATGCAGGAAGGGGCCCTTCACCGCCGTGCAGGCCTCGACAATGTCGTGGCCGAACAGCCAGCCCTCGCCGCGCGGGATGTTCAGATCCTCGAACCAGACGACACGGTCGAACGGCTCGGCCGAGGGGTCGAAATCGATGCCGGGTGGCGGCCGGTCGGTGATGACGGCGACCCGCTCCCAGTCCGGATGATGCTTCTTCAGCGTGCCGAACAGGACGCGCGCCCGGTCCAGATAAGCGAAGGTGAAGCTGGAGAAGACGAGCACCTTCATGTCGCCGCCTCCGGGATCAGGTCCGCGACCATGCCGCTGAAGACGAGGTCGTGGAGAACGGGCTTCCGGTTCGCCCGCGACAGGGTGGCCACCTCGCGCGAGGCGAACAGGGCGCGCAAGCTCGCCTCGTCGGGAAGCACCTGACCGCGTGTCGCCTCACCTGCCACGAAGGCGGCGACGTTGCCGGAGCCGGTGTGGGTCAGGATGGCCGCGCCCGCCGCGACCGCCTCGTGCGCGGCGATGCAGAAGGTCTCGGGCCACAGCGCCCAGAGCACGACGGCGTCCAGATCGAGGGCCTCGATCGCCGGGATCATCGGCTGAGGCTGATCCGGTGTCGGCGCGACCCTGGTGAACCGTGCCGGAACGCGAGGGTCCTCGACGGCCGAGAGGTGATGGAACTCATAGCGATCGTCGGCGGCGAAACGACGGACCAGATCGGCGAAGATCGGCCATCCCTTGTGCAGCGACGGCATGCCGAGGAAGCCGACCCGCAAAGGCCGGTCGGCGCTCGGGACCGACGGCGACGGCTGAACCGGGCGCGGCTCGAGCCGCGCGTGAGGATGGACCACGCTCGCGGCGGGACGGACCGGGAAGCGGTGGCTCCACAGGTCGAGCGCCACCTGCGATGGGGCCACGACGGTCAGGGCGAACCGCTGGAAAACCTCGACGTGGGCGGGCAGCTGGATGCGACGGCGACGGCCGTAGCTGCAGATCTCGCACGCCGCGCTGTCCGGTGACGGCGCCCCGCAGAAGGCGACGTCGTCGCGCATCAGGGCGTAGCCGGCGCACAGGCTGGCGTAGTCGTGCAGCCAGAAGAACCCCTCGGTCACGCCCAGCGCCGCCAGCATGTCGCAGGTCCGCTCCACCGGATGTCCGATCAGGCTGTGGATCGAGACGGTGATTCGACGCCCGGCGAGGGCGGGGGCCAGGGCTTCGGCGACGGTTTCAGGCGTGAAATGCCCGGTCAGCGTGCCATTGAGCAGGACTCCGAGCGTCGGGGTCTCGCGCTCCACATCCACCATCACCCCGGCAGAGCTGGGAAACAGATGCAGGTGATCCGTTCCGCGCCGCGCCAGGGCCTCGGCCTCCAGTCGGATGCACAGCTGAACGCCACCGACGCCCCGGCTGTAGTCGTCATGGGATACCGTCACATGGATTCCTCGCCCGGGCGCGAGCCGGTTTGCGGCATCCGACAGCGTCTGCGCCGGGTCAGGCGCGCGGTCCGGCTGGGCCAGACGCAGGGCGCGCATCCTCTCCTCGATCGGCTTGTCAGCCCACAGAACCTCGTACTGGAACCCCAGACCGTGATCGGTCGCGCGGCCCTCGGCCCGGCCGCTGGTGACCCAGTGGACGAAGGGGTTCACGCCGGCTTCCCGCACATCCAGGTGCAGCGCCAGATAACGGCCCATGGAGAAGTCGGGACGCGGGTCGCGGCCCTCTCCGGCACCGAAGATCAGGAAGTGCTGAAACGGATCGGCCCCCGCCTCGGCGACGTCCTTGTTGGCCGCCAGATAGAAGTCCGGATCGAACTCGGCCCGCACCTGTTGAAGGATTTCTGGCGACAGCGTCAGGCTCACGGCTGGGCCCGCAGGATGTCGAACTTCATCAGCCACATCAGCGCCTTCTCGCTGACGAAGGTTCTGCCGACAGCGGCCAGCAGGGTGCCGATCGTGTGGCTCTTCGCGCTCGCTTCAGCCAGGATAGCTCTGAGCGTGCTTTCGGGCAGGACCGCGTCGTCCATCACATAGTTCGCCATGTGCAGGTCCAGGAATCTGTCCAGCCCGCGCTCGTCCAGCGGCATCGCCGTGACGGTCCAGTCGTCGCCCGGGTGCGCCGTCGGATGGTCCTGGAACAGGGCGAAGGGGTCGGGCCGAAGGGGGAAGGGCACCGGCGGTCGGGTCCTCAGCGACGCCGCGGCCCGGCGCAGCTCGCCAAGGTCGGCAGCGAAGTCGCAGTATCGGTCCAGGATCACGGGCCAGTCGTAATCCGCGACCGCTCGGGCGCGTCCCGCCTCGCCCATGCGTCGGCGCAGGGCGGGGTCCGACGCCAGATCGACGATCCGGTCGACCAGAGGTTCGAACGCGACCACCGTGGCCATGCTGGCCCGGCCGATCAGGAAGTCATAGTTGTCCTGGCCCAGGGCGTGCCGCAGACCCAGGTCCGCGCCCGTTCCCCATGCCGGGGCCGGGGCCAGGGTCGGAATGCGGAAGCCGTCGACGCCTTCGCGCACCGTGTCCTTGTAGCCGTTCCAGTCGCTGACGAGGTTGGGCAGGCCCGCCGCCATGGCCTCGACCGGCGTCAGGCCAAACGTCTCCTGGATGTTGTCGGACAGGCTGGTGAAGACGTCGGCCGCCTTCCACGCGTTGTCATAGTCCGCGTCGACCGCGCCATCGATCTCGATGAAGCGAACCGACGGAGCCAGTTCGGCCCGAGCCTCGCGATAGCTCTTGGCGATCTGCTCATTGGGATAGACGCCGGCGTCGATGCAGACGACCCGCTGCGAGACCCGCGCCTGCGCCGCCTCGGCCGCGCGATAGAAGATCGCGGGATTGGCCTTTCCGTGGAACACCAGCCGCCCCGCGAACAGGAAGGCGACGTCATCGTCTGACAGGCCCAAGGCACCGCGGGCCTGGGCGATCCGATCCGGTGTCCGCGCCCGGGCGGGCGCGTCGACGCCAAGCGGAATGACCTTCATGGCCGGGGTGTTGAACCGGGTCGCGCCCAGATGCTCGACCTGCCAGTCGCGCATTTCGGCCTGCAGTCTTCTGGCCACCGACAGGGCGACGGTCGAGGTGCAGATGAGCCCGTCCCAGGGCTGGAACGGGGCGATCGCCAGCCGGCCCAGACTGTCCATCGCCGCCTCGGACGACAGGGTGTGGGTCACTCCGAACAGGCTGTAGGACGTCGGCCCCCGCGTGTTTCTGGCGTGGGCGAGGTCGAGGGTCACGGGTGCGGGATAGTAGACGGCTCCCAACTGGCTCAGCACGTCGTCGCCGGGGGCCATTCGCCAGCGCACCGTCCCGGTGAAGCCGTCGCCCTTCAGCTGTCGGGCCATGGCCTGGCCGGGCGCTCGACTGGCCCCGAAGCCGTGGATCTCTCCGTCGGTCCAGCGTCGGGCGACGCCCTTCATCAGGGCCTTGCCCGCGCTCTGGCGGCCCATGATCTTGGCCGACGTCGAATAGGCGTCGCCGGTGTAGCAGAGGGCGAAGTTCGGTCCGCTCAAGCCGCCATGCTCCAACCCTTGGGCCGCATGACGAACCATGGAGTCGGCGACGAGCGATACTCCCAGGTCGCCAGCAGTTGATCCAGATGGGGCAGTTCCAACAGCCAGCCCGGCATGTCGACCCCACGCGGTTCCGTGGACCTCAGGGAGATGTCGTGGGTCGCCGAGAAGCGAGCGAGCATGGTCGCCACGATGTCTGGATGCTTCTGCGGATGGGTTTCCATGATGATGGCCAGATGGCCGAGAGCCGGCCAGGTCTGGGGGCGCATCAGCTCTTCCTCGAAGCCCTCGGTGTCGATCATCACCAGGGTGCGTCGGTCGGCGAACAGTTCGAACATCTCGCCGGTGAAGGTCTCCCCGATCACGATGCGATCGGCCACGCCGTTCTTTTCGGCCAGCCCCTTGCACCCGGCGCGAGCCTTGGGATCGGTGTCGTAGGCATGGATTGTGACCCCGGGCATCATGCGCGCAAGACCGACCGCGTAATAGCCCTCGGCGCACCCGATATCGACGATCGCCTCTAGACCCTCCTCGGCGAACGCGGCCAGGTCGCCGTGCAGTTCGGCTTCGTAGCAGCCCAGCAGCCGCGGCAGCAGACAGCCCTCGGTGGAGTAGTTCAGATACTCCATGCCCTTGAACGGCCCACTATATATGGTCAGGCCGTGATGGCTGGCGAAGGTGTTTCCCAGCACGGTCTGGCGCCACATCGCCATGCGACGCAGCAGGCCGTTCAGCAGCTTGGGATCGTCCAGCCGATGATCCATGGGCAGCGATCGTCGGATGATGTCGGCGGTCGCTTTCGATCCGGCCATATGGGCAGTGTCCGCTTTCTCAGGTCAGGCTTGGGCCTGATGGTCGGGGTCAGGTGACATGGCGCACCGGCCTCGTCAAACGCCCTTGCTGACGCTTGCTGGAAGGGCCCATGGGTTGGGCGCAGCGCTCGCGTCCAGGTGCTTGATGACACGACTGAGCGGCAGGTCGCGCAGGCCATCGTAGGGGCGATGCATTTCCGCCGCCCACTGCGGGTTGTAGCCGGGGTCGTAGAACAGGGCCTCGCCCCAGCGGACGTGCATGTCGGCCAGCTCCGCGTCATCCCACGAGACTTTTTCGGGGTTGTCGTTGAAGCCCCGGGTGCGCGATTCGTGATGGATGGCTTCGATGTCGGCGGCATAGACGACCGCCAGCCCGGCTCGGCGGGCCTTCAGGCAGAAATCGATGTCGTTGTAGGCGATGGCCAGCCGCTCGTCGAAACCGCCGACGGCATCGAACGTCTGGCGGCTGCAGGCCATCAGGGCCCCCGTGACCGCCGCCACGGGCCGGGAACGCCGCCAGCGCGCCAGCGGGCCATCGGGCTCGACCGGGGGCAGCTGACCGTCATGAACCGGACGACCGGCCCAGGCTCCCAGCAGAATCCCCCCGTGCTGGAGCCCGCCGTCCGGATAGAGCAGGCGCGCGCCGACGACGCCGACGCCCTCCCGTCCCAGCCAGCGGCGCAGGCGATCGTCCCAGCCGGACGTCTGCATCTCGATGTCGTTGTTGGCGAAGACCAGGATGTCCTGGCTCCCTGTGGCCATGCCCCGGTTGTTGCAGCGCGACCAGTTGAACGGTTCGTCGTGGGCCAGGACCGAGACGCCCGGCTCGCTCGCGAGCGCCGCCAGGGCCAGGGGAGTGTCCGCATCACGGCTGCGGTTATCCAGGATCAGGATGTCGATCTGGGCGGGGTCGCTCGCCCGGTCGCGCAGGGTGCGGACGGCGCGGGTCAGCATGGCCGCCTCGTCGCGGGTCGGGATGACGACCAGAATCCGTCCCGGCAGCGGGCCGCCCGCATCGCCTGCATTCGATACGGGTGCGGACGCCTGACCGGTCGGTACGCTGGACAGCAGACGGGGCAGATGAGCGACCGGCCCCGACCGGATCGCGGCGTCCAGGGCCTCCATCGCCGTCGCTCCCGGCCCGGAGGTCAGGACGACGGTCGGCGGGTCGGGATTGGTCTCCAGATCCAGCGCGTGGGCCATCGACTGGAACGCGGGCGAGTGCCTCACCAGGCCCTGACGCCAGTCGAGATCGTATCGGTCATGGTCGGCGTAGATGGCGGTCGCGCCGGTGCGCTCCAGACCGAAGGCCAGCCATCCCAGCGCCTCGGGATCGAGGACGGCGCCGGCCGGGATGTGAAGAACGGTGCCTTTTGCCCCGCTCTGCGACGCGTCCGCCGCGAACCGCACACAGCCTTCGCCGAGCCCCAGACTGGCGACGGGGTGATCGACCATGGCGGCGTCCGCCCCCACCACGATGGCGGACCAGCCGGTGTGACGCTGGTCCAGCAGACTGGTCAGGGTGGCCCGCAGCATGGCGGGCGTCGCGTCCCCGGCCGCGATCAGGGCCGTCACCGTCAGCGTGGCCGCGCCGGGCGGTGGGGTGATGGGAAACCGGCGGCGAAAGGCGTCGTGGGCTTCAGGCGGAAAGATCGACTGCTCGGCGATCTCGCGAAGGCGGGTCGTCACGCCGTTCATCTCGGCGGTCAGTTTGGCCATCGCCTGCGCCGCCTCTGCCCGGCCGTCCAGAAGCCCGGGCAGGTCGCCGCGCCCGCCCAGCCGCACCAGTTCCACTTTCGCCGGGACCAGCTCGGGGTCGATGGCCAGCGCGTCCGAATAGGCTTGCCGCGCCGCCGCGTCTTGACCTAGCAGCTTCAGGGCATGGCCCAGCTGAAGCCGGACGTCGGCGTCCTCCGGCATCTCTTCCGCCGCCTGACGATAGGCGGCCTGCGCCTCGGCCAACTGACCGGATTCCTTCAGCGCGTGCCCCATCTGAACGCGAAGCGAGGGGCGGGCGGGGTCCAGCGCCAGGCTGTCGCGGTACAGGCGCGCGGCCCCGGCCCAGTTCCGCGCATCCCGCGCCCGGTCCGCCTCCTCGGCCAGCCGTCCGGCCTCGCGCAGGTCCCAGGCGGAAGGATCGGTCACGCCATTGGCTCCCGGACCAGCACGGCCATGAACTCGTTGCGTCCGTATGGCGTGGAATAGATCCTCAGCGGCCGGAAGGGCGAAAGGCCCAGCGTGTGCAGGCCGCCCAGCACCCGGCGAAACGCGTCCGGCGTGAACTGCCAGGCATGGACGTCGATATAGCCGCCCGCCGCCGCCTCGATCTCGTTCAGCGCATAGTCGATGCGGCCGTCCAGACCGTCGGGCGCCGGACCATGGTCGCCCTGCCAGTGACGCAGGGTGTCGTTGTGGCAGGTGAAGGCCCGGTGCTCGATCACCGACTTGGCGGTGTGCAGCGCGCGCTTCTCCACATGGGCCCCGACCACGGAGGCGAGGTCCAGATCAGGCAGGAAGTGGTCGAAGCAGAACCGCCGGTCGGGGATGACCAGCATATAGACCCCGCCCGGGGCGACGGCCTCGCCGGCCTGTCGCAGGTGGCCGATCAGGTCGGGGTGGTGCTCGATGTTGTGGCAGCTGAAGATGATGTCGAAGTCGGCCCCGCGCGCGGACTCCAGGCTCGGCGTGTAGTGGATCACCTCGGGAACCCGGCCGACGTCGCGGCCCAGCTCGCGGCCCCAGGCTCTCAGGGCGTCGCCGTCCAGAACATCGAAATAGCGGACGTTCGGCCCCTCGAACATGGGATGGGTGAAGGGCCCGACCTCCAGCACCCTGGCCTCGGCCGGGACCAGTCCGACGAAGGTCTCACGCAGCGACGCCAGCGACGCCAGCCGGCCTTCGTTTCGGCCATAGGTCTCCCAGTGGAAGGCCATGGCGGCGTCGTCCTTGTCAGCGAGGTCGCCGTGCGTCGCCCTCAGCACGTCGAAATCGACCTCGGCCGGCCAGTCGATGGCCACCGCGCGCCTGTCCAGAACGGTCGCCGGCTCAGTCATCGCGCGCCAGCACCGCCATGAACTCGTTGCGATTGACCGGCGTGTCATAGACCCGGAACGATTTGAACGGGATCATCTCCAGCTCGATCAGCGTCGACAGGATGCGGCGCAGGACGGGCGGCGTCAGGTGCCAGGCGTGGACGTCGATATAGTCCTCGCCCTTCTCCTCGATGTGCTGAAGCGCCCAGGTCAGCCGCTCGCGTTCCAGCACCGAGACGTCGTCGTGGTCGCCCTGCCAGTGCCGGACCGGATCGTTGTGGTCCATCAGCACGACCTGGTCGATCACATTGCGCCGCGTGTTGCGGGTGCGGCCGCGCGCGTCCAGCACATCGGCGATGGTGGAGGCTGGCCGCTTCTGGTCGAAGCAGAACCGCTTGTCCGGGCAGATGATCCAGTAGAGGCCGCCGGGCTTCAGCGCCGCCGCCGCCTGCTGCAGGTGGGTGACCAGGTCAGGCTGATGCTCGATCGCATGGCTGGAGAAGACGGCGTCGAAGTCGGCGCCCGCCGCCTCGCCCAGGCCCCGGGTATAGTGGATCTCGGCCGGACAGCCCTCGGGATCGGCACCCTCGGCGGCGGCGAAGGTTCGCAGGCTTTCGGCGTCGAAAACATCCAGATAGCGGACATTCGGACCCTTGAAGGCGGGGGTGAAATACGGCCCGATCTCCAGCAGTCTCGCGTCCGGATCGATCATCGGCAGGAACAGTTCACGCAACGCCACATCCGCCGCGATCCGCCCCTCGGCCCGCCCGTGGCTCTCCCAGTGCGACAGCAAGAAGGCGTCGTCGCGATCGGCCAGATCCTCGTAACGGCGCCGCAGGACATCGGGCGAAACCTCGGGCGGCAGATCGGCGAACCGCTGGACGCGCGGGCTGGGCGGCGGCGGGGCCTCGGACCACGGCGGCGGCGGCGGGGCCGGCTTGACCCGCTTGGACGGGGCCTCGGCGGCGCGGGGGCGTTCCATCCGCCACGGCACCGGCACCCGGGGCGGGTTGGCGACGACGAAGTCTCCTCGCTCCAGGCTCAGGTTCGGCGAATAGAACGGGTCGTTGTCCAGAACCTGGGCCCAGCGGTCGCGCATGGTCGCCGCCTCTGCGGCCAGGCGCTCGGCCCGTTCGCCGCTGGCGTCGCTGCCGCGCGACTTGGACTCCTTGTGGATCAGGGTGATGTCGGGATCGCCGACGATCTTGTGGCCGGCCGCCCGGACCTTCAGGCACAGGTCGACGTCATTGTAGGCGACGCGCAGGTCGGGATCGAACCCGCCCGCCTCGGCGAAGACCTCGGCGCGCACGAACATGCACGCGGCGGTCACGGCGGCGAACTGTTGCATCAGCCGCGCCTTGCCGAAATAGCCGGCGTCGTCGCCGGGCTGACCCAGATGCGGCGCGCCCGCCACCTTGTGATCCGCCATGCCGGTGATCAGGCCGAAATGCTGCAGCGTGCCGTCCGGATACAGCAGCCGGGCGCCGACCATGCCCACGCCTGGCACGGCCAGCAGGGTGCGCGCGCGCTGAAGCCAGTCGGTCGTCAGGACCTCGGTGTCGTTGTTCAGGAAGCAGAGGATCTCGCCCGTCGCGGCCCGGGCGCCGATGTTGTTGATCTCGGAGAAGTTGAACGGCGCATCGTGACGGATCACCCTGGCGGTCCCGTCCGCCTCGATCTGGTTCAGATACTCCAGGCTGGCCGGATCGGTCGTCCCGTTGTCGATGACGATGATCTCGCTGTGCGCGTGATCCGACGCCAGGATCGAGTCCAGACAGGCCTGAAGCTCGTCGCCGTGATCGCGGGTCGGGATGACGATCGATACCGTCGTGGTGAAGTCCCGGGTCCGGGTCAGGCCCGTGCAGCCCGGCGCGAACCCCTGGACCGAGCGCAACGGAAACCCGCGCCGATCGAAATGACCGTTGATCGCGGCGCCCGCCGCGTGGATCGCATAGCCCTTCTGATCGGCCGAGACCGCGGTCGATCCCGGGATCGCCCGCCAGTGATAGAGGACGTGAGGGATGTGGACGACGGCGTCGTCGCCGACGATCTCGGCGCAGCGCAGCAGCAGATCGTAGTCCTGGCTGCCCTCGAGCCCCAGCCGGAAGCCGCCGATCTGTTCCAGCAGGTCGCGGCGATAGACGCCCAGATGGCTGACCATGTTGTGGCCGTACATCAGGAAGGGATCGTAGCTGCCCTTGAAGTACGGCTGCACCCGCTCGCCCGATAGGGTGACCTTGTCCTCGTCCGAGAAGAAGACCCGCCCCTGCGGGTGCTGGTTGATGTACCAGGCCACGGTGAACAGGCAGTAGTCGGGCACCAGGTCGTCGTGATCGACCAGCACGATCCACTCGCCGGTCGCCAGCGCCAGGGCCGAGTTGCTGGCCGCCGAGATGTGGCCGTTGTGACGCCGCGCGGCGATCTTGATGCGGGGGTCGCGCCGCGCGTACCGCTCCAGCGTCTCCAGCACCGCCGGGTCCGGCGACCGGTCGTCGGCGACGCAGATCTCGAAGTCCTGGTAGGTCTGGTTCAGCAGTGAATCCAGACACTCCTGCAACAGCCCCACTGGCGTGTTGTAGACCGGCATGACGAACGAGAAGGTCGGCCGCTTGGGCAGTTCCGCCGTCATTTCGGCGATGCGGACATAGTCGTCGCGGGTCGGCTCGACCCAGCGGCGACGCCAGAACTCGTAGTGAAGGGCGCGGGTGCGATAGGGTACCGAGAGCAGTCGCGTGACCCGATGGGCGTCCTTGGCCCTCAGACCCTTGGAGCGCAGGGCGTGGCGGGCGGCCGTCAGATCGTCCTCGATCGCGATCTCCGGAGGATAAGCGGCGCGTGCGGCGTCGATCGCGGCCTCGATGTCGATGTCGGCGATGAAGGCGATGCGATCAATCCGGATGTCGGTCGACCCGTCATGGGGGTCGAAGCGGACCGCCCGCAACAGGTCGGGCCGCGCCAGCGCCACCGTGACGTCGAGGGTGTCGGTCCCGGTGCAAGGCGGCAGATCGATCGCCTCGTTCGGGTCGAAGCCGTGGCCATAGTCCAGATAGAGGCGGCCTTGCGGAGGGCCGTGTTCGTCGGTGCCCGCCATGCGGATGGCGAGGCCCGCCATGGCCGCGTCCTCGGGCGCCTCCATGATGCGCAGACAGAACCACGGATCGTTGGAGATCAGCCGGTAATGGCCGGGTCCCAGAGTGATCACCCCGGCGCTTTCGCTGAGGAACAGGCCCTCCAGTCGACCCGCCAGGCCCCTCGCGCCCTGCGCCGCCAGGGCCTTGGTGACGGGCTCCGTCAGATGCTTGGCCAGGGGCGACGCCGATAGCGCCTCGGCGATGGTGGGGCTGAGGTCGATCTCGGCCGCGCGCATCAGCAGCTCGGCCGCGCGCTTGGGCTTGCCGAGTGTCCGCTTCAGCGTGCCGTAGTGAAGCAGAAGGTCGGTGTCTTCGGGCCGCAGGGCCAGGGCGCGATCATAGGCCTGATCCGCCTCGACCAGACGGTTCGTGTCCTTCAGCATGTGGCCCAACTGGACCCAGATCGGGAAGTCGTTGGGAAAGGCCTTCAGGTGCTCGCGATACCCCTCGGCGGCCCCGATGAAGTCGCCGGCGTCGCGCGCGGCGTCGCCGGCCGAGCGGGCGGGCGATTCCTGCAGCGAGGGATCGATCGGCACGGCCTCGACCGGAGGCTTGAGGGCGTCGACCAGAGAGCGGATCACGGAAATCTTCAAGAAGCCCTCAAGGGTCGCAGTATCGCCGGGCCGGACGGCCCATGGCGGCTTACCAATCCTGAGGCCGCGCGCCAATGGTCTGATGGGTCGCGCGCGCCCTTGCCAAGAACGCGTCGGGGCGGCTAGGCGCGGAGCCTCGTCACCCGGAGCGCGCCATGTCCACGACCGTCCAGCTGATCGAGACCCGCCGGTTCGGCGACGACCGGGGCTGGTTCTCCGAGACCTGGTCGCGGCCCAGGTTCGCCGCACAGGGCATCGATCTGGACTTCGTCCAGGACAACCAGTCCTGTTCGATCCATGTCGGTACGATCCGGGGCATCCATTTCCAGCGCGCGCCCCACGCCCAGGCCAAGCTGGTCCGCTGCGTGCGGGGGTCGATCGTCGACTATGCCGTGGATCTGCGGAAGGGCTCGCCGACCTGGGGGCAGGTCGCCTTCGCGACGCTCAGCGCCGCCAACGGCCGCCAGCTGTTCGTGCCGGTCGGCTACGGCCACGCCTTCGTCACCCTCGAGCCGGACACCGAGGTCGCCTACAAGGTGTCCGATGTCTATGCGGGGGACTGCGACGGCGGCGTCGCCTGGGATTGCCCCGAGATCGGCATCGGCTGGCCCCTGCCGCCGTCCGGCCCGGTGCTGTCGGACAAGGACAAGGCCCTGCCGCCTCTGGCGGACTTCGACAGTCCCTTCGCTTATGACGGGGTCCCGATGGCGGCGAAGGGCGATCTGGGCTAGGTCGCGGCCCCGAGGAGAGACGGCTTCATGCGCATTCTGGTCACCGGCGGCGCCGGCTTCATCGGCTCGGCCCTGGTCCGTCGCCTGATCGAACACACCGAGCACGAGGTGCTGGTGTTCGACAAACTGACCTATGCGGGGCTGCTCAGCTCGCTGGAGCCCGCGTCGAAGTCAAACCGCTACGGCTTCGTCCAGGGCGACATCTGCGACGCCGAGGCCGTGCGCGCCGCCCTCGCCGATTTCCAGCCCCAGGTCATCGCCCACCTGGCGGCCGAGAGCCACGTCGACCGCTCGATCGACGGCCCGGGCGAGTTCGTCCAGACCAATGTCGTCGGCACCTTCACCATGCTGCAGCAGGCGCTGGGCTACTGGCGGGGCCTGCCCGACGCCGACAAGGCCGCCTTCCGCTTCCACCACATCTCGACCGACGAGGTGTTCGGGTCGCTGGGCGAGACCGGTCTGTTCTCCGAGACCACGCCCTATGACCCCCGCAGTCCCTACTCGGCGTCCAAGGCGGCGTCCGATCACCTGGTCAGCGCCTGGGGCCACACCTATGGCCTGCCGGTCCTGATGACCAACTGCTCGAACAACTACGGGCCCTATCATTTCCCCGAAAAGCTGATCCCGTTGATCATCATCCGCGCCCTGAACGGCGAGCCTCTGCCGGTCTATGGCGATGGGTCCAATGTGCGCGACTGGCTGTTCGTCGACGACCACGCCCGCGCGCTCCAGGCCGTGTTCGAAAAGGGCCGCCCGGGCCAGACCTACGCCGTCGGCGGCAATGCGGAGCGCAGGAACATCGACGTCGTGCGCGCCATCTGCGCCAGCCTGGACAAGAAGCGCCCGCGCCCCGACGGAGCTCCTTACGCCGACCAGATCACCTTCGTCACCGATCGCCCGGGCCACGACGCCCGCTATGCCATCGACGCCACCAAGATTCGCGACGAATTGAGCTGGGAACCCTCTGTCACCTTCGAGACGGGTATCGAACAGACCGTCGACTGGTATCTGAACAACCGCGACTGGTGGCAGGCCATCCTGGACGGCCGCTACAAGACCGAGCGGCTGGGCGTCGCGAATGGTTGAGGACGCCCCCTACGAAGTCCGCGACATCCTGATCACCGGTGGGGCCGGGCAGGTGGGGCTGGAGTTGGCCCGCGCCGACTGGCCCGCAGATGTCCGCCTTCACATGCCGACGCGGGATCAGCTCGATCTGACGGATGCCGACGCCGTCCGCGTCGCCTTCGCCGCGACGCCGTTCCGGGCCGTCATCAACTCCGGCGCCTATACCGCCGTGGACAAGGCCGAGACCGAGGTCGCCGCCGCCTTCGCCGCCAACGCCATGGGCCCGGCGATCCTGGCCGAGGTCACCCGCGCGGCGGGCATTCCCCTGATCCAGGTCTCCACCGACTATGTCTTCGACGGCTCGGGCGAGCAGGACTATGCGGAGAGCGATCCGGTCGGGCCGCTGGGCGTCTATGGCGCGTCGAAACTGGCGGGCGAGGTCGCGGTCACGACCGGCAATCCCCGCTCGGTGGTGATGCGCACCGCCTGGGTGCTCAGCCCCCACCGCGCCAACTTCCTCAAGACCATGCTGCGCCTCGCCGCCGACCGGCCGGCCCTGCGCGTCGTCGCCGATCAGGAGGGCTGCCCCACCTCGGCCCGCGACATCGCCGAGGCCCTGAAGACCATCGCCCTGCGCATGATCGACGACGCGGGCGCCCCCACCGGCGTCTATCATTTCGTCAACGCGGGCTCGACCACCTGGGCCGGACTGGCGGCTGAGATCATGGCCCTGTCGGCCGCGCGCGGCGGCCCCTCGGCCACGGTCGAGGGCATCCCCACGGCCGACTACCCCACCCCCGCGCGGCGCCCCTCGAACAGCCGGCTGGACACCTTCAAGATCACTCGCGACTACGGCATCGCGCCGCGCCCCTGGAAGGACGCGGTGGCCGAGATCGTCGCCGAACTCATTCCGGAGACCACACGATGAAGGGCATCATCCTGGCCGGCGGGTCCGGCACCCGGCTGCATCCCATGACGCTGGTCACGTCCAAGCAGCTGATGCCGATCTACGACAAGCCGATGATCTACTATCCGCTGTCGACCCTGATGCTGGCCGGCATCCGCGAGGTGCTGATCATCTCCACTCCGCGCGACGTGCCCAGCTTCCAGGCCCTGCTGGGCGACGGATCGAAGTGGGGCATGGACATCCAGTACGCGGTCCAGCCCAGCCCCGACGGCCTGGCGCAGGCCTATATCATCGGCGCGGATTTCGTGGCGGGCGGCCCGTCGTCGCTGATCCTGGGCGACAACATCTTCTACGGCCACGGCATCATCGACCTGTTCAAGAGTGCGATGGACCGGCCCAGTGGCGCGACCGTCTTCGCCTATCACGTCAACGATCCGGAGCGGTACGGCGTGGTCGAGTTCGACGCCGACATGCGCGCCTTGTCGATCGAGGAAAAGCCGCCGGTCCCCAAGTCGCCCTGGGCGGTCACGGGCCTGTATTTCTACGACGAACAGGTGGTGGACATCGCCGCCAACCTGAAGCCCTCCGCGCGCGGCGAGCTGGAGATCACCGACGTCAACCGCGAATACCTGAACCGCGGCCAGCTGTCGGTCGAGATCATGGGCCGCGGCTTCGCCTGGCTGGACACGGGCACGCCCGACAGTCTGCTGGAAGCCGCCGAGTTCGTGCGAACCCTGGAAAAGCGCCAGGGCTTCAAGATCGCCTGCCCCGAAGAGATCGCCTTCGACCAGGGCTTCATCGACCGGACGCAGATGGAGGCCATCGTCACCGCACTCGGCAAGAGCGACTACGGCCGGTACTTGCGCACCACGGTGCTGGAGCGGAAATGACGATGGGGGCGCGGGCGACCCTGATCGGTCTTCTCGCGCTCGGCCTGTCCGGCTGCGCGGTTGATCCGGCGCGGGGCCAGTCGCCGGACCCCACCGAGTTCTTGATCCAGATGGTCTGCGTGGACGCCAGCGACCAGGCGATCTTCGCCGATCCCGTGTCCTGCCCCGACAGCCGACGCAAGCTCCGCCCCGGCGAGCCCTTGCCGTATCACAAGCTCGATGTCGGCGGTTATCACGTCAGCGACAGCTTCCCGGTCGAAGACCCCGATCCCTCCAACTTCGGGGCCCGCACCCTGGGGGTCCAGACCTACTTCTTCACCGACGCCTGGGACCTCGACCCGGCCTTTCCGCGCCAGGTCCATCTGGATCCCGCACGCGGTGGCTACAACATCATGGGCGCGAGCGAAGACTGGGTCGCCTTCCTTGGCACCTCGGACCCCGGCTCCTACTGGCAGCCCTGGTGGCGGCCGGATTGCGATCTCGGCGGTTGGCGGCTGTTCCCCAACAGCGAACGCGCGCTCCGGGGTGGAGACGACGCTTCGCCCACGACCTTCGCGCCCAACTGCGAGCAGCGCATCCGCACAAGCGCGGCGCGGGTGGAATGGCGCTTCGTGCCCGACCATCCCTATGTCGTCGACCCGGCCGATGAGGACCGGACGCGGCGTCTGGACTCGCTTCTGGTTCGCCACTTCGCCTCGGGCTACGGCTCGATGGAAACAAACTGGTTCACGCGCGAATACGGCGCGACCCGGTGGGAGGCCTGGCGCGCGGGTGAGGGCCTGACGCCGGAGTTCCTGAAGGCCCGCTGCCCCGCCTCGACCTACGACGCGGTGTTTCACGGCCGGGCCATGTCGATGGTCGACTGCCGCACATGGACGACCCTGATCCGGCCCGAGGGCGGGTCGTGGGAGCCGGACGGCGTCTCGGCGCTCGATCCGACGATCCGAACCTTTCCGGTCGATCCGCTCTATCTGTCGGGCAACCTGCTGTTCAACAGCCACCTGGGCGGCCCCTATGTGCCCGAGGGCGACTATGCCTGCGAGACCCGCGCCTGGGACAGCGAGGGAGAGGGGGCCGAGCTGACGTTCGGCGACGTCACCGGCCCGCCGTGGAACGCCAACGGCGCCTGCATGCGTACAATCCGCGCCGAGACCCTTCCGGCCCGCGATTGGGGCCAGACCATCGACGCCCCGCCACCGGGCGACTACCGCTTCGGCGCCAGCCTGTTCGCGCCTGGCCTGGCTCGCGGCGAAGAGGCGAGCGCCGAGATCGTGGTGACGCAGAGAGACGGCGAAGGGCGGGTGCTGGCGACCGAGCGGCTGCCGATGCGGGTTATCGACCGATACCGGACCTTCGAGGGGCGTGTACGGGTGGTCGAAGGGGCGAGCGAGGTGAGGGTGGCTGTGGTTCCGGGATCATCGGGTGAAGTGTTAGCCATTACAGGACTTTTCCTCTTTCGTTGATGGTGCCCGGCCAACAGGCATTTTCTCACTAACGGCCGTTTCCAATCGTCTTTCGCGCCCCTAGAGAGATGCGGCCGGAGCAGGCGGTGCGGTATGCGTTTTCCCCCTTGGGCCAAGAGAGTGCGAATGACAGCTTCGGAAGGAAGTCTCGTCGGGTTGAACGAGCTTTTGTCGTTCGACAGATGGACGCTCGAACGCCGAAGCCGCGCGCTCTGTCAGACCGCCTTCCTGGGCTATCAGGTCACGCTTTGCCGGGTGCTTGGGCGCTACAAGCTGTACATGCCCACCACAGACATCGGGTTCGGCGCCCACATGATGCTCGACGGGTTCTGGGAGCCGTGGCTGACCGTCTTCATGGCGCAGCGCTTGAAGCCAGGCATGCACGTCGTCGATGCCGGGGCCAACCACGGCTATTACACGGTCCTGTTCGCTGACATCGTCGGTACGCAGGGGCGTGTCGCCGCCATCGAGGCAAACCCGAACACAGCGAAATTCCTACGGCAGACGCTGTATGTGAACGGGTTCGATGATCGGGTCACTGTCATCGAAAAGGCGCTAGGCGATGTCGATGGGCGGGCGATCACGTTTGAGACGCCAAGTTCTGAACCTAAGAACGCGAGGATTGTCGCCGATTCCGAGGCTGGTAGCGAGGGGACGATCCAGGTAACCAGCGCACGGCTCGACACCTTGCTCGCGGACTGGCCGACTATCGACTTCATAAAATTGGACGTTGAGGGGGCAGAAGAGGCGGCCCTGGCCGGCGCCTCAGGCATCCTTCAAGCCCACCGCCCCGAACTGCTGGTAGAGTTCAACAGCCACAGGTGCCAGGACGCCGCTGGGCTTCTGGACCGGCTGGAGGCGCTCTATGGTCACGCCCCCCATTATGTCAATCACGACAGCGCCTTGACGCCTGTGTCGCGTGCTGAGTTGCTCGATCCGCTAAACCGCGAAGACTGGATGCTCTCGTTCAAGCGAGCGTGAATTGTGGCTCCGACACGTAAGCCACTGTCGCTCCCAGAAAGTCCAGTCGCCCATCGAAAGCGCCTTCCATGATCCAGAGGCGTATTTCAGCCATGGCGCTGTCGGGCCAGACATGTTCGAGTTCGATTTCGTAGACGCCTGGCGCATTGGGGCTGACTGAGGTGGACTGAAAGTCCGCAGGCGTGCCCCAATCGATCCTGAACTCCCGCTTGCACGCCTGCTCATCGACGGCGAAGCGAACCTTCGCCCGCCAAACGCCGGCTGGCAAAGCAAGATAGGGTCCGTACACCAGAATTCTGGGCCGCCCTGTGACGTCCAGTTGCCCGGCAGCATCCCAATCACGCGCCGCTCGTTCGTCATACTGAAAAATTCTTTCGGACCAGACGGCTTCAAGTCCCGGTTGCGGTGCGCCGTCCGCGAACAGAGACAGAGCAGTCCGGACCGCTGGGCGGACCGGGACGACATCGCCCGCACGCGGCGGCTGAATCGACAACCAGTCCGTCAGGCTGAAGCGGCGTTCGCGGATATGGTTCAGCTGATTGCCGCTCACCACAAGGGCACCCTCGGCCCCTTGATCGACGGCCCGAGCGAGGAGGAGAGACGCTTGCCAAACGCTGTGCGGCGCATAGGTCCCCCGAGCATCGGCGACGGCCTCCGGCGCTGTGTCCGGCCGGGGCATGAAGACCACGATCGGCTTCTGGCCAAACTGGCGGGGAAGAAGGGCGTCTTCGGTTAGCCAGACCTCGTTGTAGGCTGGTTCACGCCCGGCATCTGACAGTCGATCCGCGTCGACGAAGGTCAGTTCTGCCTCACTCACAGCCGAAGCGATCGCCTCCCGCCACGCCTCGTCATCAGCAGAGGGCGTCAGAATTATCCATTGCGGCGGAACGCCCGCCACCACTACGCCGCCCTCAGCCAGGTATAGACTTCCACCGCCTCGTCGATGTCCTCGAACAGCTTGGCCTTGCCGCTTTCGATGATCAGGGCGCGGTCGCAGTGGCGGGCGATCAGGTGGGTGTCGTGGCTGGCCATCATGAACGACCGGGTGGCGCGGCGCTCGAACAGCTCTTCCTGGCATTTCTGCTGGAAACGGGCGTCGCCGACCGCCACCAGTTCGTCGATCAGATAGCAGTCGAACTCGATCGCCAGCGACAGGCCGAAGGCCAGGCGCGCGCGCATGCCGGAAGAGTAGTGCTTGACCGGCAGCTTCAGCGACGAGCCCAGCTCGGCGAAGTCGTCGACCCGCTCCAGGATCTCCTCATAGGGGCGGCCGTAGACGCGCGAGATGAAGCGGATGTTGTCCAGGCCCGACAGGCTGCCCTGAAAGCCGCCGCCGAAGCCGATGGGCCAGGACGACGACATCAGCCAGCGGATGCGGCCCTCGGTCTCGGGCAACACGCCGCCCAGCATCTTGATGAGGGTCGACTTGCCCTGGCCGTTCCGTCCCAGGATGGCCAGCCGCCCGCCCCGCGCCAGATCGAAGCTGAGGCCCGTGAACAGCGGCTTGGTCGCGCCGTGATAGGTCATGCCCAGGTTCTGGACACTGAGACCGGGCGGCGCGGCGATTTCCTCCAGGACGGCGGCCATCGATCAGTCCTGGCGATGCTCGCGCACGCCCGCCCAGATCAGCCAGCCGATGCCATAGGCCAGCAGCGACGAGGCCAGGACCGTCAGGACGGCCAGCCAGCGCTTGGGCTGGGCCGGTTCGTCCGGCAGGCTGGGGCTGACGACGCGGTCCAGATACAGCTTCTGGCGGCGGGCTTCCTGTTCGGCGGTGATGACGGCGGCCGTGGCCTGGGTCAGTTCGCGGTCGGCCAGTTCGCGCGCCAGGGCCAGGTCCTCATAGACGCTGATCATGGGGGCCAGGGAGCTGGAGGTGCCCGCCATGCGGCTGCGCTCGATTTCGATCTGCTGCTCATACGCGCGGATGCGGCTGTCGAAGGTGGGCAGCTGCGGGCTGTTGGGGGCCTCGGCGGCGACCTGGGCCCGTTCGGCGCGCAGGCCGGCGACCTGGGCCTGAAGCCCGCCGATCAGCTGGGAGCTTTCGCGCGCGACCAACTGGGGATCGATGATCTGCTCGCGGTTGCGGAAGGCGGTCAGCTGCTGCTGGGCCCCGGCCAGACGGGCGCGGGCCTCCTCGCGGGCCTGCTGGGCCTGGGCCACGGCGTCGGCGGAGGACCGCTCGTTCATGCGGTTGATCAGCTGCTCGCCACCGCTCAGCAGCGACTCGGTCAGGGCCTGGGCGTCGCGCGCCCGGAAGGCCTCGACGCGCAGGGTCGAGATGCCGGTGGTGGAGTCGTAGCCGACCGTGACGAACCGCTGGAAGCCTTCGTGCAGCCCCTCGTTGGAGCGGTCTTCCCAGGGGCGGGGATAGCGTGAGAAGGCGTCGGCGCCGCGCGGCCCCAGGATGGCCGGCAGATCATAGCGCCGCGACAGCTCGCGCAGGGCGTCGCGCGAGGTGATGTATTCGTGGACCGCGAAGGCGTCGGTCTGGGTCGGGGCGATGCCGATGCCCTGGAGCGCCACGCCGATGGTCGACGGCGTCGACTGTCCGGCCGCGCGCACGATGAACTGGGTCTCGGACACATACCGGGGCGAGGCGATCAGCAGATAGTAGATCGCCGCCAGCAGCGTCGGCAGGGCGATGACCAGGATCGCCGCCACCGGAATGCGCCGCCACCAGGCCGGACGATCGCGCTCGAACGTCAGCAGCTTGGGGATCGGCCCGATGTAGTTGAGCTTGGTCTCGGTCATTCGATGGCAACCCGGTTCTTGGCCCCCGCCAGCAGGATCATGCCTGTGAACAGCATGACCGCGCCTGACAGAAGGGCATAGTCGGCGTGGTAATAGGTGTCCACGAACTCGCCGAAAACCCCCGCGCGCACCATCTCGATGGCGTTGGGGAAGGGCACCCAGAGGAATGGTTCACGATACTGCGCCGGCAGCCACGAGACCATGAAGAAGGCCCCCGACAGCGGGATCATGGCATAGGTCAGGATCGGCACCAGCCGCTCCATCACCTCGAACCGGAGCGACAGGCCGGCGAACACCAGGGCGATGCCCACCCCTGTCCACCCCACCATCAGCCAGCCGCCGTAAAGCAGCAGCCAGTCGGCCGGCAGACTGACCTGGCCCATGGCGATCAGCGTCAGATAGACCACGACGAAGGCCACCGTGCCTCCGGCGAACTCCATCAGGTTGCGGGCGAAGAAGATATGCATGATGCCCACCTGGCGGTGATGCAGCAGGCCGATATTGGCGTTCAACGCGCCGATGCTGAAGCTGATCATATGGCGATACATCAGCAGCGACATGTATCCGGTCATGACCAGCGGCCCCAGGCGGATGCCGTGCTCGTACTCGGGCTTGATCAGCGTCCACATGAACAGCACGCCGAAACAGAACATCAGCGGTTCGCCGATGACCCAAAGGAATCCCAGACCCTCGCGGCCGAAGCGCGTGGTCATCTCGCGCATCAGAAGCGCGCCGATGATCCTGAAATGCCGGCTCAAGGAAATACACTCACAGGGGTCGAGGAAAGGCGCGTGGTCAGGGTCCGCATGCCCGACAGGCCGGCGGCGGGCCGATACCCTGGCTCGCGGTTCGGCTGACCTGAAAGAGACGACGCACCCGGCCGGGAACATACGCGGACGCGCGGGCTTCGCAAGCGGCCAGAAGGTGTCGGGCGCTCAGGCCGGGTCGAACACGGCGCCGAAGTCGCTCTGGGCGCTCTCGAAGTCGGGCGGCCGACCGATGTCCAGCCAGTATTCGTGGATCGGATAGGCCCCGACCATCGCCCCCTCCGCCGCCAGCGAGGCCAGCAGTTCGGGCATGTCATAGGGGCCCTCGGCCGGGACCCGCGACAGCACCGACCCGTCCAGGCAATAGACCCCGGCGTTGGCCAGCCAGCGAAAGGTCGGCTTTTCGCGCAGCGCCGTCATCCGCACCCCGTCCACCTCGGCCACGCCATGGGGGGCCTGGAAGGCGTGTTCGCGCACGCACAGGGTCGCCACGGCCCGGTTCTCGATATGGAAGTCCACCAGATCCCCGAACGCCATCCGCGTCAGGACGTCCCCGTTCATCACCAGCATCGGCTGTATGATCGGATCGGCCACCAGCGACAGGGCCCCGGCGGTGCCGCGCGGATGATCCTCGCGCAGGTAGCGGATCTCGACCCCCATTCCCGAGCCGTCGCCGAAATGATCCTCGATGATCTCGGCCAGATAGTTGACCGCCAGGCGGAAGCGGTGAAACCCCTGCGCCTGCAGCCGCTCGATGATGGTTTCCAGCAGCGGCCGGCCCGCGACCTTCAGCATCGGCTTGGGGCAGGTCTGGGTCAGGGGCGCGAGCCGGACGCCCCGCCCCCCGGCCATGATGACCACCAGATTGTCGCGCTGCGTCCCGGCGGAGACCGCGTCGGGATACAACCCCACGACCCGGTCGTTCCGGTCGAGCACCGGGGCCAAGCTGACGCCCCTATCGGCCAGCCGCACCCGCGCCTCGGCCTCGGACCCGTCCAGCCGCAGGGCGACGGGCGCGACGTTCATCACCGCCGAGACCGCGTCCTCCATGCTCAGCCGTCGCATCAGGCCGCGCCGGATGTCGCCGTCCGAGACCGTGCCCAGCAGGCGTCCATCACCGTCGACCACGATCAGCAGCTTCTTTCTGACCGCGTCCATCCGCTCGATGGCTGCCAGCAGCGGCGTGTCCGGCGTGATCAGATTGCCCGTGATGTCGCCACCCCCGGTCACACCGCGTACTCCTCGGGCCGATAGAGAGCCGGGTTCTCGCGCACGAAGGCGACGACCCGCGCCAGGCCCTCTTGGATGTCGACCGTCGGGGCCCACCCCAGCCGCTCTCGCGCCAGGGTCGCGTCGGCGCACAGCCGCTCGACCTCGCTGGCCGGGGGCCTCAGGCGGCTCTCGTCCTCCTCGACCACGAACGCCATTCCGGCGGCCTGCGCGATCAAGGCCGGCAGATCGCCGATCCGGGTCTCGCGCCCCGTGCCGGTGTGGACGGTCAGTCCCTCGATCCCCTCCACCGTGCCGGCTTTCAGGAAAGCGGTCACCGTGTCGTCGACATAGACGAAATCGCGCGTCGGCCGGGTGTCTCCCAGCCGGATCGGCCGTCCGGCCAGCAGCTGGGTGGTGATGGTCGGAATCACCGCACGGGCGCTCTGGCGCGGCCCATAGGTGTTGAACGGCCGCAGCGTCACGACCGGTGCGCCGAACGACCGGTGATAGCTCTCCGCCAGCTTGTCCGCCGCGATCTTGGAGGCGGAGTAGGGCGACTGGCCGACCAGGGGGTGGGCCTCGGTCATCGGCACGACCTGCGCCGAGCCATAGACCTCGCTGGTCGACGTATGGACCAGCCGCCCGACGCCCAGCTCCCGCACCGCCTGCAGCACATTCAGCGTGCCCAGGATGTTGGTCCGCACATAGCTCTCGGGCGCAAGATAGGAATAGGGAATGGCGATCAGCGCCCCCAGGTGGAACACCAGATCCGTGCCCCGGACGGCGTCGAACACGCTGTCGCGATCGGCCAGGTCGCCCCTGCGCACATCCACCTGTGCCCGGATCGCCGACCGGTCCAGCCAGCCGGCCTCGCCGTCGGAGGTATAACGCACCAGGGCCCGCACCTCGGCCCCCGCCTCGACCAGCCGCTCGCACAGCCGGCTGCCGATGAAGCCGCCGGCCCCGGTGACCAGCACGCGGCGGCCGTTCAGGGCCGGAATGGAGGTGTCGGTCATGGCCGGTGTTTCGCCTTCCAGGCGCCGCAGGGGACCAGAAGGCCGACCGGGCGCGAATCAGAGTCTAAATGACCCTCCGCAGGGCGTCACGGAGAGCGACATGGTCGGCGAGGGCGCGAACGTCGGCCGGGTGCTGGGTCTGGTCCCTGCGAGGGCCGGGTCCCAGGGGCTGCCCGGCAAGAACACGCGTGATCTCGCGGGCCGTCCCATGGTGGCCTGGACGCTCGAGGCCTGCCGCGAGTCCACCGTGCTGGACCAGGTCGTGGTGTCCACCGACGACGAGGCGGTGGCCGGCATCGCGACGGACCTGGGCTTTGCGCCCCCCTTCCGCCGTCCGGCCGCCTTGTCAGGTCCAACGGCGTCCGTGATCGACGCGATCGAGCACGCCCTGGAGCAGATCGAGGGGCGCTGGGACTATGTCGTGCTGCTCCAGCCGACGTCGCCCCTGCGTCTGGGGGCTGACATCGACGGCGCGGTCCGGCTCTGTCACGACACGGGCGCTCCTGCCGTCATCGGCGTTTCGCCCGTTCTCAAGCCCCAGACCTTCTACGGCCGCCTGACCCCCGACGGCACCTTGCGCGCCGACGCGGCCCGACCGGACGAGCCGGTCGTCATCAATGGCGCGGTCTATGTCGGCCGACCCGAGGTCTTGCTGAAATCCCGCACCTTTCAGGGATCCGGTACCCGGGGGTGGCTGATGCCGCCGGAACGGGGCTGGGACGTCGACACGGCCTTCGACTTCACCGTCTGCGAGGCGCTGTGGCCCCATGTGCGCGGCGAGGGGGCCGCGCCGCTCGACAGTATCCGGCGCTAGCGAAAATCGACGAAGGGCTTGCGCGCCAGTCCCGTCAGATCCGTCCGCTCCAGGATGTCCACGATCCGGCGGCCTGCCGTCCCGTCCCCGAACATAGGCGGCAGCGCCCGCGCCGCCGCGCCGAACGCGGGCGTCAGGGCCTTGGACAGCGCCGTGCGAATCGCTCCGGGCTCCAGCGCGCAGTCGATCACGCTGGCGGGCTTCAGACGGCCGTCCTGTCGGCGACCGACATTGACCGAGGGCACACCGGCGGCCGGGGCCTCGATCACGCCGCTGGACGAGTTGCCGACCACCACATCGCAGGCGGTCAGGGCCGCCGCATAGCCGCGCGCGCCCAGCGATTCGACCAGCCGCACCTGCCCGGACCGTTCCGCGGCGAAGGCCGAAAGCGCGGCCCGTATGGCACCCGCGCCCGCGTCCGCATTGGGCTGGGTCATCAGGATCGGGCGATCCGATACGCTCCGCAGGCCGTCCAGGAATGCGGTGATCTGATCTTCCGGCGTGTCTTCGCCCAGGGTCTCCGGATGAAAGGTCGCCAGGACGAAGCCCTTGGACAGATCCAGTCCGTCCAGAGCCTCGACATCGGCGGGCGCGGCTCGACCCAGGGCCATCAGGGTGTCGACCCCCGTGGATCCCACCGTGAACACCCGCTCCGGGGCCTCCCCCATCTGCAGGATACGTTGGCGATAGGGTTCGGCGGCGGTGAAATGCAGGGCGGCGAGCTTGGTCACGGCATGACGGATGGAATCGTCGATCGCCCCCGCCGTCCGGTGCCCTCCCTCCAGATGCAGGATCGGCAGTCTCAGGGGCACGGCGGCGCAGGCGGCGGCCAGCACCTCGGTCCGGTCGCCCAGCACCATGACGGCGTCCAGCGCGAGAGCGGCATAGGCCCGGGCCACGCCCGCCAGGGTCGCGGCCATGTCAGTGGCCACCGAGGCCCCGTCGTCTCCCGCCAGGGGCACCGGCACGGTGGCGTCGATCTGGCGCCCGTCCGCCTCGATGTCCGAAACCGTTCGTCCGTGCGCCGGCGACAGATGTGTCCCGCCGACGATGAGCCGGGACTCGAGCCTGTTCGAGCTGTCCAGAGCCTCCAGCACAGGCCGCAGCAGGCCGTACTCGGCGCGCGTCCCGGTGAAGACGCCGATCCGCGTCACGCCTCGATCCACGCGCCGACCGCATAATCCCGGTCGGCCGGTCGGCCGGTGATCTCCCAGAGCCGCGCCGGCTCCGCGCCGCCGCCGGCCCGTCGCGCGGCGACATTATGGGGACCCACGACCTCCCCCGCGCGGATGGCCTGGGTGGCGACCAGGCGTCTGCGCGC
Organism: Brevundimonas aurifodinae; assembly: GCF_040195595.1. NCBI lineage: Bacteria > Pseudomonadati > Pseudomonadota > Alphaproteobacteria > Caulobacterales > Caulobacteraceae > Brevundimonas > Brevundimonas aurifodinae. The sequence continues at coordinate 1,218 of NZ_JBEGDD010000010.1, read as the reverse complement.
GACGGCCATATTGATCCGTTCGGCCTCGACCGGACCCTTGTCGGCCGATCCCAGGGCCTCTGTGACCCGGCGGGCCCCGAGGACCATGGCGGCCATCTCGGCGGGTTCCAAGGACGCCTTGTGGTCCGGCCCCGGCCGACCCCGGTCCAGCGTCAGATGCTTCTCGATCACCCGCGCGCCTCGCGCCACGGCGGCCAGGGCGACCTCGATGCCCAGGGTGTGGTCCGACAGGCCGGGAACGACCCCCAGCGCGCCGTAGGTGTCGATGACCCTCAGATTGGCCTGGTCGTGGGGGGCCGGATAGGCCGTGACGCACTGCAGGACCATGGTGTCCGCCAGGACCGTCTCCGCGTCCGACAGCGTCAAGGCCTCGCGCACCGCCGACAGCGAGGGTCTGGCCGTCGATTCGGCCAGGCGGCCGAACACGACCGTCCCCAGCGCGTCCCTGACCTCCTGCAGGGTGGCCATGCCCGTCGAAAGGATCAGCGGCCGGCCGAGCCGGGCGAGATCCAGCAGAAAGGGCAGGTTGGTCAGTTCCCCGGAGCCGACCTTGATCCGGCCCATGCCGAGCTCGTCGACCAGAAACCGGGCGGACCCGATGTCGAACGGGGTCGACAGGAAGGCGATGCCGCAGGCCTCGGCCTCACGCGCGATCCGGCCCCAGGCGGTCATGGGCAGCGCCAGCCGTCGCAGCATGCCCGTCTGATGTCCGCCCTCGCCGGCCGCAGCCTGATAGGCGGCGGTCGGGGCGTCCGACGTGGCCAGTTCGTCGGCGTCGAAGGTCTGGAACTTCACCGTCGGCGCGCCGGCCTCGGCGGCGGCCTGGACCAGCCGCAGGGCGTCGGCTTCCACGCCGTCGTGATTGACGCCCGCCTCGGCGATGATCTCGCAGGTCGAATTCGTCTGGCTCATGGGTCTGGCTTAGACAGGTTCGCGGGGACGAGAAAGCCGTCGTGGGTCCGGCCCAGGCTGGCTTGGGGCTCTGGGCGCCGATGGCGGGGCGGAATTCGTCTGTAGCTTCAACATCACGCTTCCTGCGCGACCGTGGGGTATCGGAGGGAACCTATCGACCTGATGCGGCAACGCTGTTATGACGCCCGCAAGGCGGTGAGACCGCCCCAGAAGATCAATTGTGGCTGCGGAGGGCTCACACCCATGCGTTTCAAGACCTTGTTCCTGGCGACCAGTGCGGCGGCGGCTCTCGCCCTGTCGGCTGGT